>JBEGSA010000014.1:0-25630 GCA_041180145.1 Actinomycetota bacterium
GCCGCAGCTAGGGCGAGGCGCTTAACCATAGAAGGAATACGCAACGATTCCTCGCTTCACTTTGTCTACGGCTTTTTTGGCAGTTTCAGCCAACTCAGGGCCCGAGGCCTGGGCAATTTGGTCAAGCACATCGATGATTTGTTTGGCCCAGCGAATGAAATCGCCAGCCAACAGATCGGCGCTTTCAAGCACCGCATCTAGCCTTGCTCCGGTTGCCCATCGATGTATCGGCAGGCAAAGACTCAGATCTAGAGGGCTCGTGCGACGAAGTTTGTGGTGCTCGGCTAGTTCTTCGAGGTCTGACCACAGTTGCTGGGTCTCGCCGACAACTTCTGCAAAATTGCCCTTGGGCAACCGTGGTTCCCATTCTTCGTCGTCACGTCTGGCTTCATAAACCAGAGCCGCCGCCATTGCAGCAAGACCGGCAGGGTCGAGCTTGGCCCAGATGTCTTCTCGCAGGGCCTCGGCAATCAACAGATCTCGCTCGCCATAGATTCGGGCAAGGGTCTTTCCGCCATCGAGAACGTTGTAGTCGACTAACTCATCGCCATTGCGGTTCGGTTCGATGTACCTAAGGTCGACAAGCATCTCGCAGATGCGGTCGAAGGTCTTCGCTACCTGGTTGGTTCTACCTTCGATCTGGCTCATCACTGCGTCGAGCTCACGGCGAAGCTTGAACCAGCGCTCACCCCATCTGGCGTGTGCTTCGCGGTCATTGCAGGCGTGGCACGGATGCGCCCTGAGGTCGCGCTTTAGTTGGTTAATGCGTTGTTCTTGAAGGTGGCGACCCTTGCTCTGTCGAATGTCTTTGCCTCGCTCGGCACGAATTCGGCCAGCCGAAAGGGCACGTTCGATGTCGGTGATTTCGCGGCGCATTGAGGCATATTCGACAAAATTGCCGCGGTGGCACTTCATTGCGTCTTCGTAGCCCTCTAGTGAAACCTGCTTTTCACGGATTCCCTTGGCCAGGCCCACCACAGCACGGTCGGCTTGAAATTGTGCAAATGACGTTTCCAGAACCTCTCGGGCGCGTTCACGTCCGAATGCCTCGATTAGATTGACTGCCATGTTGTAGGTGGGCCTGAACGGGCTAATTAGCGGGTAGGTGCGCTTGCTCGCCAGACCAGCCACGCTGTTTGGCTCCATGTTTGCGCTCCACTGAATCACCGAGTGACCCTGAGTATCGATACCTCGTCGGCCAGCGCGCCCGGTTAGCTGGGTGTACTCCCCCGGCGTCAGATTTACTCGTCCCTCGCCGTTGTACTTGTCTAAGCGCTCGAGAACCACTGTTCGGGCAGGCATGTTGATTCCAAGCGCCAGGGTCTCGGTGGCAAAGACCGCTTTAACAAGCTTGCGCAAGAAGAGCTCTTCAACAACCTCTTTGAATGCTGGCAACATGCCCGCGTGGTGCGCGGCAACGCCCCGCTCTAGCCCGCTAAGCCATTCAAAATAGCCAAGTGTGTCTAGGTCTTCCTCTGCTATGTTGTAGCACTTCTCTTCGACCAAACGACGAATCTCTTGCTTTTCTTCGGTGGTCGTTAGCCTCACGCCATAACTGTGGCAGGCTTTCACAGCCGCCTCGCAACCCGCTCGCGAGAATATGAAAAAGATTGCTGGCAGTAGGTCTTCGTCTTCTAATAGTTCAACGATTTCTGGCTTGCTGATTCGTTCTATTCGATTTTGCTGTCGTCGATCGTCACGATATCCGCTGCGCCCGCGCGGTTTGTGAAGAGGCTCTCGCAGTTTCGAAATATGGCGCTGAGCCAAATCTTGATTTACTCGAGTTCCCTTTTCGCTTTCGTCAAAAAGATCAAGCAGTTCGTTGCCGAAAAGCACGTGCTGGTTTAGTGGCACTGGGCGCACTTCAGAAACAATGATGTCCGTCTCGCCGCGCACTTCGTCGAGCCAAGCGCCGAACTCTTCGGCATTTGACACTGTGGCGCTAAGCGAGACGATTTTCACGTCCTTGGGAAGGTGAAGAATCACTTCCTCCCAAACCGCTCCCCTGAATCTGTCGGCCAGGTAGTGCACCTCATCCATGACCACATAACCCAGGCTGATCAGCGCATTTGAGTTCGCATAAATCATGTTGCGCAATACTTCTGTGGTCATCACAACAATTTGAGCGTCTGAATTTTGGTTGTTGTCGCCGGTAAGAATTCCCACGCGCTCTTGACCATAGCGCTTCACCAATTCGGCATATTTTTGGTTGCTCAGGGCTTTTATCGGTGTCGTGTAGAAAACCTTGAGATCTTTTTCAATGGCCAGGTGAATTGCGAACTCGCCGACAATGGTTTTTCCGGCACCGGTTGGCGCGGCCACCAAAACGCTTTTGCCTTTGGCCAAACTGCGGCAGGCTCGCTCCTGAAAGTCATCCATCGGAAACTTTAGAAGTTTGACAAAACTGTCGACCGAAGGAGAGGCAGGGTTCTTTTTGGCCCTCGCGTATCGCTCGGCTGGGCTCAGAACGGCATCAGTCATGTTTAGGCTTCGTTCTGATTGTTGATGTTCGCCTCGATTTGCTCATCGATCTCGACCACCTTGCGCTGGCGTCGTTTATCGTTGAGTGCCGTGACACCGGCAGCAGCGAAATAAAGCACGACCAGCGGAACCATTACCAAGAACATCGACATTGGGTCGGCGGTTGGTGTGGCTAAGGCTGCGACCAAGGCAATGATGAAGATTGCGATTCGCCAAGACTTGACGATGCTCTTGGCCGTGATTAGCCCGGCGAAGTTGAGCAAGACTAAGACCACTGGCAAAACAAACGCAATACCAAAGACGAGCAGGATTCTGATCGTGAACAGGATGTACTCGCTGGCGTTGATTACGTTGGCGCTTCCCTGAGGAGTAAATCCGATAAGCGTCTCGACAAAGCTTGGGAGCGAAATCCAGGCAAGCCAGCAGCCGAGGGCAAATAGTGGAACCGCGCTGAACACGAACCCCAGGGTGAACCGACGTTCCCGCGTTTTTAGACCTGGGGTTATGAAGGCCCAAAGGTTGAAGAGCCAGAACGGGCTTGATAGAAGCAGACCAATAAAGATCGAAACTTGCAGGCGAAGGTCGAATGCCGAAACTACGGTTCCGAAGTTGATAGTGGCGTTCACACCTTTTTTGGTGGCGATGTCAATCACCGGTGCCTGAAGAATTTGAAAAACCGGGTCAAACAAAAACCAGCCGCCGACGGTCGCAGCGAAAATGAAAATGGCAGACCAAAAAAGTCGATTTCTCAGTTCTTTGAGATGCCCGCCGAGGCTCATTTTGCTCTCGGGGTTGCGCTTGGCAGCCACGGTTATGCCCTCGGCAAATTACTGGTCGGCAGGCTTGTCGCCCTCGCCGGCTTCAGCCGGCTTCTTCTTGTCGTCGGTCTTCATTTCGCTCTTGAAGATGCGGAGTGACTGAGCCAGGCTCTTAGCCAAACCAGGCAGCTTAGGGCCACCCCAAAGCAACAAAACAATCACAAGGATGATGATCCATTCCCAGCCATTTAGTCGCATTAGTGGAACCTGCTTTCTTCGGGTTTAAACGCTTTCAAAGACGCTATAAGCCTACGCTGTCTTGCCTGTCGTTTCTTTGCCTTGGCAACGACGAGTTTGCGCCAGGCCGCTCGGGCGACCCCCGGGTCGTCACTCAGGTTATCGGCAGGCTTGGCAGCAGCTTCGTGGTTATCAATTGCGGCAATCAACGCCGCTGTTTTAGGTTCTAAGCGTTCAAGTTGGTGAACAACCTCGAGCGCCCGATTGAAAAGTGATTTTCCTATCAAAATGAGAGTGACGAGGGCGGCCGCCGACAGCAAGACCCAAATCCAAAACCAGGCCCAGAATCCCATGATTATTCGACCTCTCCGGGAGCAACTTCAGCTGACTCGCCCAACACCTTCAGGGCATAGTTCTTGACTAGCTCTCGCGCCTCTACGGGTTCGATTACTCTTGCCTTTCCGCGGTAGCGCGAAATCAATTTGGCAATGTTTGGTAGGTGCCCGACCTTGATAACGGCTCGAATCGAGCCGTTGCCAATGGAGGTCGGTTCATCTACCGTTTGGAACTCAGAAATTAGGCCGTAGGCCTCAGGTTCAAGTTCGACGGTGACTTCGATGTCGCTGGCCTGCGCCACGTAAAGAGAGTCTTCTATTTCCGAGATTGCTTTTGCTTCGTCACAAACAGGTTTATCCGTGATTTCGACCAGGCGCATTCGATCAAGTTTGAAATTCCTTAGGCCCTCGTTGATCGGACAGTAGCCGCGCAGATATGTGCCGTCAGATCGCAAATCGATGCGCAAGGGGTCAATCTCTCGGTGAGTCTTTTCACCCTTGGCATTTAGATATTCGCAAGAGATTCGTTTGCCGGCCAGCAGTGCCTTGCGCAATATCTCGGCGTACTCGTCTTCGCTGCCGGGTGAAACCGCAATCGCTGGCGCAAGTCCACGACCGGTTCCCTGCCCCAGCAGCTCCTGAAGGGCCTTCAGCTCTGCATCGTCGGCAAAGGCAGGCATCGTCGCTAGATAGTTGAGTCCGGCTCCGATTGCCGCAGCCTGTCTGGTCGAGAGCCTTGGCACATCTTGAATTAGGTCATTTTGCAATAGCGAAAGAATGCCCTCGTCAGCCAGGTCTGCATCGATGAAGAAAAAGATCTCTTCGCGCCCGGGAAATTCGACCGAAAGCTGATTGATCGAAAAGACGACATCCCGCAGGTATTTTTCATCCAGGTTGAAATGTTCGGCAGCTTCGGCCATTGAAACTTCGCCGGCGCGCTCGAGGTAAGCGATTAGTGCGAGCATGAAATTGAAGCGTGATTCGCCATCTAGCGATTTCAATTTAGGCATGGTCTGAGGCCACCTTCTCGAAGCCGGCTCGAATCGCTTCGTCGAGTTCGCGAGGGCTAACCACTTTAATGTCAAGTGCAAAAACGCTCAGTTCCTCCGCCAGCAGGTGAAGGTCCATGTACTCAAAACTGACTTCGGCGTCTTGATTCTCGTCTAGGTGAAAGTGAAACCAGGCACTTGAGTCTTTGCGCACTTTGATGGTTGCGACCTGTTTGGCGGTGTGCACTGCTAGATCATCGATGGCTGTCTGAAGCTCCTGCGCACTTGGTGCATCGAAAGTAACCGGCTCTTGGTCGATTTCGACCGTCGACACTTTAGAAACGATTCGTTTCAGCAAGAAATTTCTGACTTCGTTTTGGTCGACATCGAAGCTAACCAACAGCCACTGACCGCTGATATTTTGCAGTTGCCAGGGGCGAACTCGTCTGGCCTTCACCTCACCGTCTTGGCGGCGATAGTTGAAAGTGACTTCGTAGCGCTCGTCGACGGCCTTATTGAGCGGCATGAACGAAGGCTCGTGGGTCTTAAATTTGGGCGCCAGTCCAAGCAAATCGGCTTCGGCCGGTTCGAGACCAAGAGAGCGAAGTTTGATTAGCCCCTGGTTGACTTCGCTCGAGAACGAAGCCATCGACCAGGCTTGTGATGCCAGGTTGAGCAACTGAAGTTGATGAGGGCTGAGGGTTGTCTTAGTCGGCCAAACGAACGATTCGCTCGAGATTACGTAGCGCTGTTCCTCGGGAGCATCGAGCGGGTTGCTGACCTGAACCAAGATTCCCGAAGAGCGCAAGTCGCTCTTGTCGCGTTCAAATTTGCGGTTCAGACTGCCTTCGGACTTCTTGGCAGCTACGTCTGCTCGATAATCGGTTATCGAATAGTAAAGCTCGCGCTTGGTAAGCCCACGCTCGGCAAAAAGCAGCGCCGAGGTCAACTGCATCAGTCGTTCCGACTTATCAGTCTTATAAGGCTGCCAGGTGCTTCTGAGCTTTGCCATGTGTCTCCCCCGAGCACAGACTAGTTAGTTTTGTTGTTGGTACCGAGAATGTCTACTACGAAGATCAAAGTCGAATTAGCCGGGATGCTTCCTTGCTCCTGGTTTCCGTAACCATCGGAAGGTGGAACGATGGCGATAACCTGAGAACCCACCGTTTGGCCTTCAAGTGCCTTGATAAAGCCTGGAATCAGCTGGCCGTCGGCAAGCGCGAACTGGGTTGGCTGGCCTTTGTCCCAAGAGGAATCAAAGACATTGCCACTTTCGTAAAGGAAGCCCGAGTAGTGCAGAGTGACGATCTGGCCCTTCTTCACAACATCGCCACGACCCTTGATTAGGGTGTGAACCTTGAACTCTGTCGGTGCGGTTCCGCCGGTGGTGGTTAAACCTGGTTGACCAGTCTTCGGGTCGCGAACCACAGCCGGGAATCCAACACCGTTCCCCTTGTCTTCGCCAACTGCGCGAGGCAGAAACACCTTGAGTAGGTCAAACACGAAGACGATTGACTCATCTGTTCCGATGCCAAGGTCAGCAACGCCCTGACCTGCGTGTGCCTGTGCGGCTGGGAACAGGATGGCAACGCGGGAACCTTCACGAACGCCAGAAAGCGCGTGGCAGAAGTCAGGGGTGCCTCCGGCGGCCATGAACTGCGAAGCAAAATCGGTGCCATCAAACTTTGAGCTCTGGAAGACCTTTCCGGTTCCTCCGTTTACTCCGACATACTCAAGGTCAACGAGTTCGTTGCCGGTGAACTTGGGGCCATCGCCCTCGACCACAATTTTGGTTTGAATACCATCTGCGGTTAGCGGGGTCGCGAAATCGACGGTCGGAACCTTACTCATGTCGGTATCGACCTTGATGTTGTCGGCTGCTGCACCGGTTGTGTAGGCATCGCAGGTCGGCACAATGCCAGCAAACTGGGCATCGGCTGGGTTAGTTGGAGCACATCCAGCTAGAGACACTGTAAGCAGAGCGGCTGCGGTCAGGGCAATGATTTTACGCAAGTGATTTCTTTCGATCGTTGAGTGTTTCAAGTTTACCGAGGTTTTTACTGCTCGGCTCGGGCTTCTGCGGCGGCTTCGGCGTTACGAATCGTCTTTCGTAGTTTCTTATCGCTAACTTTGCGCTCCCCCATGTGGTCTGGGTTCCAAACCGCTATGTCGGCGTCATCAAACTCGGGCTTTGCCTTGGTTTTGAAGTTTGGCATCACGGTTCCCGGCGCCATTCTTCTCGCGGTCACCAAGAATCCGGTGTGGCCAATCATGCGGTGTTCAGGACGAACAGCAAGACCCTGAAGGTGCCAGCCACGAACCATAGATTCCCACCCCTCTGGTTCAGCAAAGTGCTCGCTGACTCGAAGGGCCTCGGTAAATCTGGATAGCTGGGTAACGGTGGCGACATAACCGATGATTAAGCCACCTGGAACCAATGCCTCGGCGCATTCCTCAATGCACTCCCAAGGCGCCAGCATGTCTAAAACAATTCTGTCAATCGACCCTGGTTCGCACTTCTTTGGCAGCTCATCTTGCAAGTCGCCGATAAAGACATCCCAGTTTGATGGAACTAGGCCATAGTTCGTTGCAACGTTAGCTTTGGCAATGTCTGCAAATTCGGATCGACGCTCGAAAGAGCTAAGGTGCCCGGTAAGGCCGATAGCTCGCAACAGATACATCGACAATCCGCCAGAGCCTACGCCCGCCTCAACAACTTTCGCACCCGGAAAAATATCGCCCATGGTCACAATTTGAGCCGAGTCTTTCGGATAGATGATGTTGGCTCCGCGAGGCATCGAAAGCACAAAGTCATTAAGCAGTGGCCTGAATGCAAGGTACTCGACACCAAACTGGTTCTTGATAACCGAACCTTCCGGTTGCCCAATGATGTCATCGTGCATTAGGTCGCCTCGGTGAGTGCCGTAGCGTTGACCTTCGATGAGAGTGATGGTGTTGAGCCGACCCTTGGGGCCGGTTAGTTGCACTCGATCACCCGCGCGAAAGGGACCGCGAGGCAGACGGGGCATGTTGTCTAGCAAGTTTTCTGACATGGTTTCCTTACTTAAAAAGTTTCTTTAGATCTTTGACTCGCACTCCGTCGAGTGTTGGCCAGATTATTCGACCTTCGGCTGCAGGAAGCGGAACAATATTGGTTACCCCCACCGCTTTTGTGCCTGCGGCTTCGGCCGACATCAAACCCGTTACCGAGTCCTCGAAGGCCACGCAATCTTCTGGCGAAACACCTAATAACTGGCAGGCCTTCAAATAAGGCTCAGGATGCGGTTTGCCGTGGGTTACATCATCGCCGGCAACGACAACATCAAAGGCGTGAAAAGGAATCTGATCGGCAACCTGCTGAGCCATGCGCCGCATCGACATCGTCACCAGTGCGGTCTTGATGCCTTTAGATCGCAATTCTCTCAACAGTTCCTGGGCGCCGGGTCGCCATGGAATTGCGACCGCCAGCTTTGCAGAGACCGAGTCGGTCAGCCGCTCGATGATTTGCTCTGGCTCTAAGTCGATGCCAATTTTGGCCTTCATGATTTTGGTGGACTCGTAAAGGCTCATACCGATTAGATCGAGCCCGTCCTGCTCGCTCCAGGTTCCCGAATGCTCGTAAGCGAGGCTTTGTTCGCTGCTGAGCCAGTACTCCTCAGAGTCGACTAGGGTGCCATCCATGTCCCACAAGACAGCGACCGGCAGCTTTTTACCAAACATAAGACTCGAGTTTACCCGCGCCGGTTTGGCTTAGAGTTTTAGAAGACGAATTGTTGACGAAGGAAAGCTCTTGAACGAATCCAGCCGCATCTTTGGTGGGCGAACGCTAGTTGTTGCGTTCGAGGGATGGAACGATGCCGCCGATTCGGCCAGTAACGTAGCCAAGTTCATTTGCGAGAAGATGTTGGCCGATGTGGTCGCGACCGTTGATTCAGAAGATTATTACGATTTTCAGTTCACCCGTCCGACGGTCTCGTTTGACAAGGATGGCAAACGCGAGATCGCGTGGCCCACTGCCGATTTTTGCGTGCCAGGCGCTGATGCCCTAATCGAACATCCGGAGTATTCGAACCTCAATGTTTTGATCGGAACCGAGCCCTCGAGGCGTTGGAAATCATTCACAGCAGAGATCATGGAAATGATTGAGGATCGAGAGATAGATGCTGTGGTCTTTTTAGGCGCCATGCTCGCCGATGTGCCGCATTCAAGACCAATCAGTGTTTCGAGCACGAGCCAAAACGAGCGTGTGCGTTCAGAACTAAACGCGGAACGAAGCCAGTATGAAGGCCCCGTCGGTATTTTGAGTGTTTTGGGAATTGCCCTCGAAAATGCCAACATTCCGAGCATCGCACTTTGGGCGTCGGTGCCACACTACGTGCACAACACTCCTTCGCCTAAGGCAACGCTCGCACTGCTAATCGAGATTGAAAATCTTTTGGGCATCACATTCGATCACGGATCTTTGGCCGAAGAAGCCTTCACCTGGGAACGTGGCATCGATGAGGTTGCAGAAGCGGACGAGGAAATGGCTGGCTACATCGAACAGCTTGAAAAATCTAGAGATGAGGCTGAATCTCAGGCTGCAACCGGAGATGCGTTGGCCATGGAATTTGAAAAGTTTCTTCGCGCTGCCGAATCGAAGCCCGGCGAAGAGTCTGGCGAAACTGACTAAGCGGCCACTACCCCGTTGCTAAGCATTGCCAAAAGCGCAATTCCCACAACGATTCGCCAAGCCACAAAAGGCATAAACGAGCCTCGGTTTAGGTAGCGAAGCAAAACCACAATCACCGAAAAACCAGTCGCAAAGGCAGCTACGGCAGCGATTACTGTTGCGACTAAATCGGTCTGCGATAAGTCTTGGTAAGTTTTCAAAAACTCGTAACCGCCACTGGCCAAAACCGCTGGAATAGCCAACAAGAAACTGTAGCGAGCGGCCGCCTGGCGACTATAGCCGAGTGCTAGGCCAACAGAGATGGTGCCACCAGATCTCGATACCCCTGGGATTACGGCAAGAGCCTGGCCCAACCCAAAAAGCAGTCCGTGCTTGGTTGTGAGTGACTCGATCGCCTTGTTGCGCTTTCCAAATCGATCGGCTAGACCCAGGACTATGCCAAAAACAATTAGCATCACTGCTATAACCCATAGATTGCGCAGATCATTTTCGATGAGATCCTTGAACGCCAAT
Organism: Actinomycetota bacterium; assembly: GCA_041180145.1. Taxonomy (GTDB): domain Bacteria; phylum Actinomycetota; class Actinomycetes; order Actinomycetales; family Microbacteriaceae; genus Rhodoluna. Next base: position 9,986 of record JBEGSA010000014.1, read on the forward strand.
CCGATAACAACCACTGGCAAGCTGCCTATGATGATCAGCCAGCCGAGTTTGGCATCTTGGTGTAATGCTTCAGAGCTACCTTTTTTGCTGGCGAGAAGGCGCTTAGGCAGGTTCGCAATATCGGCAAGCCAGGCCCTGAGGATTCTTGAAATGTCTTTGAAAAAGTAGATTAAGACTGCAAGTTCGGTGCCGAGTTGAATAGTCGCGATAAACGCCGTTAGTTGCGGCTTTGACATCTCGCTTAGCCCAAGCAGTTGTTCGGCAATTTGAACGTGAGCGCTAGAGGAAATTGGTAAGAACTCGGTGAGTCCCTGGATTATGCCGAGGATTACCGCATCAAAGACATTCACTAGTTGTCTTCGGCCAGCTCAATCGGAAGATATTCTTCGTATTTTTCACCGAGTGCTTCTTCGTAGTCGAGGAAGGCATCCTTGAGGTGGTCATAGGCTTGCTCGACAGCGGTGAAGTCGTCTCCGCGGCGAGTAGATGCCGCCTCAAAGTGGCGCTCCAAAGAAGCGATGAACTGCTGAAGTGCGATACGAGGGTCGATAGCCATAGCCCTAAACTACCCCGAAAAAGCACAAGTTGGAAGACAAACGCGGTTTAGGCTGCGAACCAGTTATCTGGTAATGTTGAGGCTCGTTGCCGAAGTGAAAAGCTTTGAAAACGCACACTCGTCCGGGTGGCGGAATGGCAGACGCGCTAGCTTGAGGTGCTAGTCCTCTTATGAGGGTAGGGGTTCAAGTCCCCTTTCGGACACTAAAACCCTGGCCCTCCACGGCCAGGGTTTTTTCATACACGGGTCAGCCGTCGAGCTGACTAACCATTCTTCTGACCGTTTGCCGATCGCCCGCGATCACAATGTGTTCAATGTTGTTTTTATGGGCTGGCATGCCAACCTTCTCGCCGGCTTTGTTGTAAACGCCTATCTGAGACCCGACATAACGCTTGAAATCGAAGTCAAGAATCTCGACGTGCCCCTTGGCCGAGGCGATCTCGAGCAACTCTTCACGCGACAGCCAGGATTCGTTGTTGTAGCTGAGCATGATTGTTTCGCATCTAAGGTCGTTGACAATCTTTGCAAGGGCTTCGGGCATGGTTTTACGAGTGTTGAAGGCCGACTTGTTCTCGGCAAATTTAGTGTCGACGCGCTTATTGGCGATGCCGTAGGTTTCAGGTTTGTCCCACCTCACCAGAGATTCCCAAACGTGGTAGTTTCCGAAATAACGATGCTGGTTATAGGGCGGGTCGAGATAGACAAGGTCCGAAACTGGCAGGCTCGAGGCCAGGTCGGTTGCGTCTCCCCTAATTGCATGGCCAATACCGGGCAAAAGGTCTGGGTCTCTAAGTTCTAGGGAATTTCTAGATCGGCGCGACCAAGACTTAAGAAAAGCCATCTGCACTCCCGTAGTGCTATCAACCCTGTCGGCAGCCAAAATCAAAGATGTTAGCAGCGGGTGGTAAAGCCAAGTTCCCTTGTATTCGCTCTCGATTTTCTCTCTCATTGCATCGACGCGTTCACCATTTTCAGGTTGAAAATATCGTGCTTGCAAACAAAAAGTTTCAGTGAAGTAGCCGTGGCGACCGGGCAATTGGTTTAACTCAGCAATGGCTTTTTCTAGTAGCCTCAGGTCCACTGCGCTGCCATCGAGCTCTATCCAGGTCTTGGCAAACACTTCTGAATATGAGGCCACATCGCTAGCGGTGGTCTCTAGTCCAAGCGCTTTCATCGCCCTGGCAACTCTCGTGGTGCCGGTAAACAGGTCAATTGCGGTCTGAGCGCCCGAAGACGCAATCAATTGCGTCAGAACCGGTATGAGGGTGCGCTTTGACCCCAAGTATTTGATCAAAGACACCTCTTTCGCAGACCTGTTCATCATGCCACGAGTGTGCACCTCTGAATCAAAAAGTAGACTTGAAGCGATGTCGATCGAATTGAGTGCCGCCGCCAGCTATGGCCTAGATTTTGCGCGGACTCATCTGGCAAACAAGAGCATTTTCGCCTTGACGGGTGCTGGCATCAGCACCGATTCGGGAATACCCGATTATCGCGGCGAAGGCCGAGTTGCCAGGCACCCGATGACTTTCGATGTGTTTATGGGTTCTGAACAGGCACGCACTCGGTATTGGGCGCGAAGCTACGTCGGTTGGAGCCGAATCGAGCAGGCAAATCCAAACGCCGGGCATTTTGCCCTTGCGCATGCTGAGAGTCTTGGCAGAATTACTCAACTGGTGACACAGAATGTTGATGGTCTTCATCAGCAGGCTGGTTCCAAAGCCGTAATTGACCTGCACGGCCGCCTCGATCGGGTTCGCTGCATGGGTTGCGGCGAAAAAACAACACGCATTGAACTTGATTCACGACTTCAAGAATTGAATCCACGGGTCAGCAAAGATCAAAACATCGAATTCACGCCCGACGGCGATGCCGAGGTTGAGGTTGCAGCTGACTTCAAGGTTCCGGCTTGCGACAGGTGTGGCGGCATTTTGAAGCCGGACGTGGTGTTTTTCGGTGAAAGCGTTCCCTCGGAGAGAGCAGAGCTTGCGCTGAACCTATTGGATAAAGCGGACGCGCTACTTGTGGCTGGAACATCGCTCACAGTTAACTCGGGTCTCAGGTTTGCTCGTCGGGCAGCGCGAGCCGGAAAACCAATTGTGATTGTGAATTTAGGTCCTACCAAAGCCGACGAACTTGCCATCGCCAAAATCGAAGTTTCCACATCGCTGGCTCTTGAAAGGCTGCTAATTGACTAACACCGTTCTTGGGTTACTGCGCCATGGTCAAACCGATTGGAACATCGACTTTAGGCTTCAGGGCATCACCGATATTCCCCTGAACGAAACTGGATTGAGCCAGGCCCGAGTTGCAGCAACTATGCTCGGTCGCGGTTCGTGGGATGCGATTGTTAGTTCTCCCCTATCCCGGGCATTGGCGACTGCAGAAATCGTTTCGGAAACCAACGAACTGGGGCCGGTCGCAATCGAGCCCCTACTGCTGGAGCGGTCGTTTGGTGAAGCTGAAGGAATGCGCCACGAGGAGTGGAAGCTTGCTTTCCCCGATCAGAATCTAGTTCCGGGTTGCGAAACGCTGGAACACCTCAGCGCTCGAGCTTGGCAATTGCTTGACCGATTAGCAGTCGATTATGCGGGGCAACGGGTGCTTGCGGTGTCCCATGGAGCCCTAATTCGCAAACTCCTGAAGCTGGTGAGCAATGGCGAATTTCCTCGCGAGGGTGAACGCCTGGGAAATGCATGCCTGAGCGTTTTTGAGCATTCCGCCGATGGCTGGAAGGTTTTGAGCTACGAGCCAAGAACCCTGCACCCAGATAATTAAAGTCGACCGACCATTTCAATCAGGTCTCCTGCGGAACGATCCCAATTAAACTTTTCGGCTTGGCGAATTGATTTCTTCGACGCTGCAATCCATTCAGGATTTGATTCCAATTTCTTTACTGCATCGGCGAAGTCCTGAGCGTCATTGGCCTCAAAAAAGATGGCAGCTTCGCCACCAATTTCCTTGAAAATTTCTATGTTTGAGACGACTATCGGCACGCCACGATTCATCGACTCGACCAATGGAATACCAAAACCCTCATCTCGCGATCCGGTCACTAGCGCAACGGCGTGATCAAGATGCTCGTGATACTCGGCTTCACTCACCCCGTTAAAAAACTCGACTGAGCCACCCTCTGCTGAAACCTGCGCCGCCAGTTCGGCTTGTCGTTCGGGTGCGATGCGGCTAAGCAGTTGCAGGTTATAGCCGGGAAGCAAGCGCATACCGGCAATAAGAACCTCAACGTTTTTGTAGTCCATGAAGCTACCCATGTAGACCAGATTCTGTTTTCCACGTGGTCTCGACTTTGGATTGCGGTGCTCGTAGTCGCTCACGAAAGTGCCAGCCGCGTTGTAAATAACTTCGATCGGGCGCTTGGTGAGTCGGTGTTCAAGCATCAGACGCTTGGTGGTCTTTGACACGGTTGCAACGGCATCTGCCCGATTTAGCAGCACTCGCTGGGGCCAGTAAACAAGGTGGTAGAGGCGCCAAATAAGTCGGATAGCCAGGTTGAAGCCCGGTGGAGGGGCCGGGTGACGGTAGTAGATCAGGTCGTGCAGAGTGAGAATCAACTTGTATTTACGAAACCACGAACCCATGGTTTGCATCGGCGAAAAAACGACCTTGGCTCCCGCTCTGTTGAGCTGCAAGGCCACGAACAGCTCTTTTAGAGAGGTTGGATCGTTTGCCAAGATGTAATCACACCCGCGAGGCAATTTAAGCAGTTGTCTGGTGTCGCAAATTATTGCGGTCACCTTAGTTCGGCGGTGAAGCGACGCGAAAAGTCCGGCTGAAAATCGACTGATGCCATCGTGGTGGTCGTAGCGAATGAACCGAGCATCGAAGAAGATCCGTTCTTTAGAGAGATTGTTCATGCGCGGTTCTCCAAGAACTCTCGGATGTCCGCGGCGACAATCGACGGTATTTCGTAATGCGTAAGGTGGCCAACTCCCTGATGCATTTTTAGTGAGACCTCGACGGGTATCGTCTGCATCATGGCTCGTTGTTGACTTGGCGTGGTGATGTCGTCTAGTTCACCGGCAATCAGCAAGGTCGGATTTTTGAAGTCACGAGAATAATCACCGACGTTGTGTGAAATTGAGGCTAGGTAGCCCTCGATGGCCACCTTGCGACTGGCAAAGTCGTTGAAGTTTTCATCGTGCTGAGTGTGCACCCACGCTCGCAGCTCGCGATTGCGAGACTTTGTCATCACAATGCTCATGCCTCTAACCATCGGCCAGCTCTTGAGAATAGACTCACCGGTTTTGGCCGGCAGAGTAGCTGCCAGGCTGAAGAAAGCTTTGGCCAGCCTGGTCATTGCACCCTTCGGGCCGTTCAGTGCCGGTGCCGAAACCGGGTTAACCAGAATCAGTTCACTGAAATCATCTGAGCAAGCCGCGTGCGCCGCGCAAACGATGGTGCCAAAACTGTGACCCAGAAGGACCGGTTTTTCTTCGAGTTTAAGTGCCGAAATAAACTTGCCGACCCAGGCCTGATACTCATCGATGTTGTGTTGCCCCGCGAATGGCGTGCTTTTGCCAAAGCCGGGTAGGTCGGGAATGTAAATTTCAAACTCCGGAAGCGCACCGGCAATCGCCTCGAGACCGTGGTGGTTTCCACGATAGCCGTGGATGAAAACCAGAGCCTTTGCACCCGCTTGGCTTGCTGGATACTTCCAGTAACGGGTAACGGTGTCGCCAGTTTGTACCTGACCAGGGATTGAGCGCTCTCGACCGACCCTCATTAGGTCGATTGGCGACTGTGACATGGCTTGAGTCTAACTTTGTCGGCTACTAGACCGAGAAGTACTTAGCTTCTGGGTGGTGCAAGACCATCGCATCGGTGGATTGCTCAGGGTGCAATTGCAATTCTTCCGACAGAGTCACACCGATGGCCTCGGGCTTCAAGAGCTCGACAAGTTTGATTCGATCCTCAAGTTCTGGGCAAGCCGGGTAGCCAAACGAGTAACGAGCACCGCGGTAATCGAGCTTGAACATTCCCTCGATCTCTTTCGGGTCTTGCTCGGCAAAACCGAGCTCCTCACGAACGCGCGCATGCCAGAACTCGGCCAATGCCTCGGTTAGCTGAACCGACAAACCGTGCAGTTCGAGGTAGTTGCGGTAGTCATTGGCCGCGTACAGTTCGTTGGCAGCCTCGGAAACCCGATTTCCCATGGTTACCAACTGGAATGGAACCACGTCGATCTTTCCGCTCTCTTTCGAGGCGACGAAGTCGCTTAGGCAAAGGTGTCGATCACGAGCCTGGCGCGGGAAGGTAAATCTCATGCGTTCGGTGCCTGGAACTCCCCCAGAACCGCCGTCGGTTGCACCTTCTGGACCGTGGTGCAAGATCACGAGATCATCGCCGTCGGAAACTGCCGGGAAGTATCCATAGACAACCGCTGCCTCGAGAAGGCTTTCGGTCTGAATGCGTTCGAGCCACGAACGCAACCGCGGGCGCCCTTCGGTCTCAACGAGCTCTTCATAGCTCGCACCGTCTTCGGCTCGTGAAGGCTTGAGGCCCCACTGACCCATGAAGGTGGCTCGTTCATCCAAGAAGCTTGAATAGTCGCGAAGCGGAATGCCCTTGATGATGCGAGTGCCCCAAAAAGGTGGGCTTGGAATCTCGTTGTCGCTGGCCACGTCTGAGCGATCCGGCATCATGTCTGGAACCGTGTGAACCAATTTGCTGACCGGCTTTACAACACGCTTTTTGAGGGCAGGAAGCTCAACCGAGGTATCGCCGCGCTTGATTTTTACCAGCGCGTCCATGAGGCGAAGGCCCTCGAATGCATCGCGGGCATAGCGAACCTCGCCCTCGTAGATTTCGGCAAGGTCTTGCTCGACGAAGCTTCTAGTGAGTGCCGCGCCACCGAGAATCACTGGCCAGCGCGCCGCCAAGCCACGCTGATTCATTTCTTCAAGGTTCTCGCGCATGATTTGGGTTGACTTCACCAAGAGGCCACTGAGGCCAATCACGTCTACGTTGTGCTCTTCGGCCGCGTTCAAAATCTCGTTGATTGGTTGCTTGATGCCGATATTGACCGTTTCGAAGCCATTGTTGCTGAGAATGATGTCGACCAGGTTCTTGCCAATGTCGTGCACGTCGCCGCGAACGGTGGCAAGCAAAATGCGGCCCTTGCCGGCGTCATCGGTCTTTTCTATGAATGGTTCGAGGTGCGCCACCGCAGTCTTCATGACCTCTGCAGACTGAAGCACGAAAGGCAACTGCATCTCGCCCTTGCCAAATAACTCGCCAACTACCTGCATGCCAGCTAGAAGGTGGTCGTTGATGATGCCCAGCGCCGTCATACCGCTGGCCAAGGCCTCGTCAAGGTCTGGCTCAAGCCCCTTCTTTTCGCCATCGATGATTCGGCGCTCGAGACGCTCTTTGAGAGGCATCGCTGCTAACTCGTCGGCTCTCGACTGGCGCGCAGCCTTCGAGTCAACCCCGCTAAAGACATCCAAAAAGTGAGTTAGCGGGTCGTAGCTAACGTTGCCCTCGGCATCGTATTCGCGCTTGTCGTAAATCAAACCCATGGCGGCATCGAGCTGCTCGGCTGGAATCTGGTTGAGCGGCATGATTCGGGCAGCATGCACGATTGCGCTGGTCAAACCTGCCTGCACGCACTCGTGCAAGAAAACCGAGTTCAACACGTGACGAGCGGCCGGGCTTAGACCGAACGAGATGTTCGAGATGCCCAATGTAGTTTGAACGCCAGGGAACGCTTCGTTTAGCCGACGGATTGCCTCGATGGTCTCGATTCCATCGCGTCGGGTTTCATCTTGACCGGTTGCAATCGGGAAAGTCAGAGTGTCGACGGTGATGTCGACCAATCGCATTCCCCAATTTGCGGTTAGGTCTTCGATCAAACGCTTGGCGATAGCAAACTTTGTGTCGGCCGTTCGTGCCTGACCCTCTTCATCGATGGTCAGTGCAACAACTGCAGCGCCGTGTTCAACAACCAGCGGCATGATCCGGGCAAATCGAGAGGTCGGGCCATCGCCATCCTCATAGTTGACCGAGTTGATCATGGCTCGACCGCCCATACACTCGAGTCCTGCTTCGAGCACGGCTGGTTCGGTTGAGTCTAAAACCAGCGGAAGCGTTGTTGCGGTCGCTAAACGACTGACCAGCTCACGAGCATCATTTACGCCATTGCGGCCAACGTAGTCGACGCAAACATCTAGAAGGTGGGCACCCTCACGGGTTTGTGACCTGGCAATCTCGATGCACTCTTCCCAGTTTTCGGCAAGCATGGCCTCTCGGAAGGCCTTCGAACCATTGGCATTGGTGCGCTCACCAATTGACAGGTAGGTCATGGTCTGGTCGAACGGCTGGTGCTGGTAAAGGCTAGCTAGACCAGGCTCGTCGATGTACGCCGGGCGCGCTGGAGTTTGGCCAGCGACTGCCTTGGCAATCTCTGCGATGTGAGCAGGTGTGGTGCCGCAACAACCACCTACTAGACCGGCGCCATACTCCTTGACGAACTGAAGTTGAGCGTTAGCCAGCTCGCTTCCGGTTAGCGGGTAATGAGCGCCGTGAGGGCCCAAAATCGGCAAACCAGCATTCGGCATGACCACAAGCGGCAGTTCAGAGAACTTAGAAAGGTAACGAAGGTGCTCGCTCATTTCGGTAGGGCCGGTTGCGCAGTTCATTCCAATTGCATCTATGCCCAAGGCGCTTAGTGCAGTTAGGGCCGCGCCGATTTCAGAGCCCAAAAGCATTGTGCCGGTGGTCTCAACGGTTACCGAAACTAAAATCGGCACTTGGGTGCCGAGAACCTTCATGGCACGCTTTGCACCAATGATCGCGCTCTTTGCCTGAAGCAGGTCTTGGGCCGTTTCGATCAAGATCGCATCGACGCCACCACGAATAAGGCCTAGCGCTTCCAGCTGGTATGAATCGCGTAGCACTGAGAATTTTTCATGACCAAGACTAGGTAGTTTGGTTCCCGGGCCGACCGAGCCAAGCACCCAACGCGGCTTGTCTTCGGTGCTGAAATCGTCAGCCACTTCACGAGCAAGCTTGGCACCCGCAAGGGCAAGTTCTTCGATTCGATTTTCGATACCGTATTCGGCAAGGTTTGCAAAGTTTGCTCCGAAAGTATTCGTTTCAATCGCCTCTGCGCCAGCCTTCAAATACTGCGCGTGAATACCCGCAATGATGTCGGGTCTGGTCACATTCAGAATCTCATTGCAACCCTCGTAACCTTCGAATTCCTCGAGAGTTGGGTTTGCTTCCTGAATCATCGTGCCCATGGCACCATCGGCTACAACGACGCGTGAGCGAACGGCCTCGATGAGGGCTTGAGATTTAGGGGTAAACATACGTTACAAGTCTAAACCAGAGGGGTTTGCCGAATATACTTATGGGATGCCTGATTTCCCATTGCTACGTGATGAACAGCGCCCCTCTGTTGGCGCAAAGCGGGTTACCGATGTTTTGACCGCAAGAGCAGAAAATTCAGAGCCGACCCTTTCCTTTGAGTTTTTTCCACCCAAGGATGAAGATGGCGCAGCAACGCTTTGGCGGTCTTTCGACAGGCTCCTAGAGGTTAACCCAGATTTCGTTTCAGTTACCTACGGTGCCGGAGGTTCAAACCGCGAAACTTCGCTCGCGGTAGTTGACCGTATGGCCAAGCAAGTACTGACCATCGGTCACTTGACTTGTGTTGGTGCTACGCGGGCTTCGACTCGCGAGGTCATCGACCGCTTTGAAGCGGCTGGAGTTAGCTCAATTCTTGCGTTACGCGGAGATTCACCTCGCGACAATCCAAACGCGCTCGCCGAAGGAGAGTTGAAAACTGCACTTGAGCTAGTTGAACTTGTTGCGAGAGACACCAATCTAGAAGTTGGAGTAGCGGCTTTTCCAGAGAAACACCCCGAGTCACCTGACCTGGCTCACGATGCCAAGGTGCTTAGCCTCAAGCAATCTGCCGGAGCAAGCTATGCCATGACCCAGCTCTTCTTTACGGTTGAGGCCTACACCGACCTGGTTGAATCTTCGAAGCGGGCCGGTGCAACCATGCCCATAATTCCCGGTTTGATGCCGATTTCTAATGCCGACCGCATAGTTCGCATGGCCGAGATGAGCGGTGCGAAGCTGCCAACCGACTTATTGAAAAAGTTTGAAACCGCAGATGAGGCTCAGGCTCGAATAATCGGAATGGACTATTCGATTAAATTGGCCGCCGACCTTGTGGCAGCGGGTGCACCCGGTTTGCACATTTTCACTTTGAACTTAGCCAAGGCGGCTCTTGAAGTGGCCCGTGGTGCGGGGCTTTGTCGCTAGTCGGGATTAGTCTGAACCCGTGAATGACGATCAACTAGCCTTCGACTTTTCGCCAGCCTTGCCAGACTGGGCAAAGAGCATTGGCGTTTTCGATCTCGAAACCACTGGCCTAGACCTAACCGATGCCCGAATTGTCACTGCCTGCGCAGTAGAACTCGACGAATCAGGCGAGGTAGTTGGCAACAACGTTGAGTGGCTAGCCGACCCGGTGATAGAAATTCCGACCCAGGCAAGTGATGTGCACGGCGTGACCACTGAAATAGCCCGTCGCGATGGCAGGCCTGCCGCCGAAGTGGTCGAAGAACTTCTGGTTACCCTGCGCGGGTTCTTTGATCGAGGCATGCCCGTGGTGGCTTACAACGCTCCCTACGACTTCACCATTTTGCACTTTGAAGCACTTCGTCACGGCCTTGAGCCGCTCAGCAACCCTGGTCCGATTATTGACCCGTTGGTGATTGATAAATTCAAAGATCGCTATCGCAAGGGCAAGCGCCGCCTCGAAAATGCTGCCGAGTTCTACCAGGTTCGACTCGTTGACGCCCACAACGCAACTGCAGATGCGATTGCTGCTGGTCGGGTTGCCCAGGCCATAGCAAAACGCTGGGCCAGCGAGCTTCCGTCAACCGCTGCCGAGTTGCACGAACTTCAAATTAAGTGGAGCGACGCCAATGACGCTAGCTTCGAAGAATTCATGCGCAGGCAGAACCCAGATTTCACTATTGCCCGCGGCTGGCCGCTTAAGCTTTCAAACTAAAAAAGCCCCGCCGAAGCGGGGCTTTTTTGAATTCTGAGCGACTTATGCGCCAAAGTTCTTGTAGCGTGCGTTGAAGCGCTCGACACGACCAGCGGTGTCCATGATGCGCTGCTTTCCGGTGTAGAACGGGTGTGACTCTGACGAGATTTCCACGTCGAACACTGGGTAGCTGTTGCCGTCTTCCCATTCAATGGTCTTGTTCGAGGTCGCGGTTGAGCGAGTAAGGAACGCTACACCCGAGGCCAAGTCGCGGAATACAACTGGCTCGTACTTTGGGTGAATGTCTGCCTTCATAGGAAAACTCCGTTTGTAGATTGAAAACTGTGGGGTTGAATGCACTAGGCACTAAAGGAAAATCATACCAGATTGGTTTTGCCCCCGCCAGCGCTTTTGCAAGTTATTTGGCGCGAGCTCGGAATCTGCCGTCAACGTGTTCGACATGCAGACCGAAGCCGAATGCTTCGCTGATTTTGTCGGAGGTTAGAGTGCTGTGAATCTCTCCGGCAGCAAAAATCTGACCGCCTTGAATCAACAAAGCGTGTGTGAAACCAGCCGGGATTTCCTCGAGATGATGGGTAACCATGACCATTGCCGGCGCCATTGGCGCTGAGGCGTAATGCCCGATGATGTTGATGGTTTGTTCGCGAGCTGCCAGGTCGAGGCTAGCCACGGGTTCATCAAGCAAGAGTAATTCTGGATCAGGCATTACCGCACGCGCTATTTGAGTTCGTTTGCGCTCACCGTCACTGAGGGTGCCAAATGCGCGATCGGCGAAGCTCTCGAGGTGCCACTCGTTCAAAACGCGACGTGCGCGGCGCTCGTCAATGTCGTCGTATGACTCGTTCCATCGGCCCGTGACGGCATAGCTGGCCGTCATAACCGAATTGAGCACTGTCTCAGAGTTTGGAATGTGCGCGGCCTGTGCGCTCGATGCAAAGCCGATTCGGGTTCGAAGTTCAAACACGTTGATCTCGCCTAGGCGCTCCCCCAAAATGGTTGCCTGACCGTGCGATGGGTGAATCTGAGCAGCTGCTACGCGCAGCAAGGTGGTCTTTCCGGCTCCATTGGGGCCCACAATAACCCAGCGTTGGTCGTCTTCGACCTGCCAGTCAATGTTGTTCAGGATTGGTCGCTGGTCGCGAACGACAGTGACATTGTTGAGATCTATAACGCGGGACATGAATTGAGCCTATGCGATTGAGCTGATTGCCTTTTGATAAACACGAATAGTTTGTTCTGCGATGCTGTTCCAACTGAAAAGATTCTCGACTCGTTTGCGACCCGCTGCACCAAATTCGGCTAGTTTCGGGTGCTCCAACATGCGGTTCAGAGCCTCTGCAAAGTCAGCCACGAATTTTGCCTCGTTCAGTGGTTTTCCGCTGCCGTCAAGTAATTGCTCAATCGGAACCAAAAGGCCGGTTTCGCCGTCAGCCACGACCTCTGGAATACCTCCCGTTGCGGTGGCTACGACCGGCGTGCCACAAGCCATTGCTTCTAGGTTCACGATGCCAAGTGGTTCGTAAATCGATGGGCAGGCAAATACGGTTGCGGCCGAGAGCATTGCAATAAGTTCTGCGCGACTCAGGTGTTTTTCGACCCAAATCACGTTGTCGCGAACCTTGCGTAACTCATCGACCAAGTCGGTAACTTCCTGCAAAATCTGTGGGGTGTCGGGTGCACCTGCACACAACACGAGCTGAACATCACTTGGCAACTCTTTGGCTGCCTTCAATAGGTAGGGCAATCCCTTTTGCATCGTGATGCGACCAACAAAGACCACGCTTCGCTGATCCGGGTTTACGCCGTTAGCGCGAACCAAGTCAGGGTTGTCAGCAGCCTGGAAGGCATCGAGATCGATTCCGTTGTGAACCACACTGACTTTGCCTGGGTCAAGTTGTGGATAAGCGCGCAGGATATCTTTGCGCATGCCGTCTGAAACCGCGATGATGCCAGTTGCGCCCTCGTAGGCCGTTCTTTCGACCCAAGACGACAATCGATATCCCCCACCGAGCTGCTGTTCCTTCCAAGGACGCAGCGGCTCGAGGCTGTGCGCAGTGATCAGATGTGGAATTCCGTGAAGTGTGCCGGCCACTTGACCTGCGAAGTTGGCATACCAAGTGTGACTGTGAACCAGATCGGCTCCGGCTATGTCGCTAACCATGTTCAAATCAACTGACATGGTCTGCAGTGCGCCATTAACTGAGTCAAATGCTGGCGTGTGACGATATGCGAATGTATCGGTTTCATTACGGTCTTCGCCAAAGCATCGAACCTTGACCTCGATCTGATTTCTGAGTACTTTCACTAATTCAGCGACATGTACGCCCGCGCCACCATAAATGTGCGGCGGATATTCCTTGGTGATCAGGTCAATTCTCATGTCGCCATGTTACTGGTCGGAAATAAAAGACCAATAACATTCTCGATATGAGTGCACCACGTATTTTCGGAATGGTTCTCGCCGGAGGCGAGGGCAAGCGTCTTATGCCGCTAACGGCGGATCGAGCCAAGCCAGCGGTTCCCTTTGGTGGAAGCTATCGACTTATCGACTTCGCGCTGTCAAACCTAATCAACTCGGGGTTACGGCGCATTGTTGTGCTGACCCAATACAAGTCACACTCACTCGACCGACACATCTCGCAGACTTGGCGCATGTCGCCACTTTTGGGTTCATACGTAGCCTCTGTTCCTGCCCAGCAAAGACTGGGCAAGCGCTGGTTCTCGGGTTCTGCCGATGCAATTCTTCAGAGTATGAATCTACTGAGCGACGAAAGACCCGACATTGTTGTGGTTGTTGGTGCCGACCACGTTTACCGCATGGACTTCGACCAGATGATTCAGGCCCACATCGCTTCAGGTCGTGGGGTAACTGTTGCGGCTATTCGTCAGCCGCTATCGCTAGCAAACCAGTTTGGTGTCATCGAAATTGACGATGCAGATCCGACCAAAATTTCTGCTTTCCGCGAGAAGCCAAGCGATCCGAAAGGCCTTCCCGATTCTCCCGGTGAGGTTTTAGCTTCAATGGGAAATTACGTGTTTAGCGCTCAGGCTCTCATCGATGCCATTGAGCACGACGGCACCCTCGAGCATTCGAACCACGACATGGGCGGCGACATCGTTCCTTACATGGTTGGTCGTGATGACGCGGGAGTTTATGACTTCACCTACAACGAGATTCCTGGCTCAACCGAGCGCGATCACTCATACTGGCGCGATGTCGGAACCATGGACTCCTATTACGACGCCCACATGGATTTAATTTCGGTGATGCCGGTATTCAATCTTTACAACTCCGAATGGCCGGTTCACACCCAGCAGGTCAATCTTCCGCCGGCAAAGTTTGTTCACGATGGCGAAGGCAACCAGGGCCGAACCACCGACTCAATCGTGTCGTTGGGCACAGTTGTCTCTGGGGGAATTGTTGAACGAAGCGTTCTATCGCCACACGTTAGAGTTCACTCACGCGCGCTAATCACCGACTCGATTTTGCTCGACGGCGTGCAAGTTGGCCGTGATTGCACCATTCGAAAGGCTATCCTCGATAAGAGCGTTATCGTTGCCGATGGCGCCTCGATCGGTGTCGATAAGCAGCGCGACCTAGACCGTGGTTTCCACGTCACCGACTCGGGTATCACCGTAGTCGGAAAGGGTGTCTTAGTTACTCCGTGACCAAGTTTTTTGTGATCTTCGATGTTGATTCAACTCTCATCGAAGATGAAGTTATTGAGTTACTCGCAGATGTTGCTGGCAAGCGCGCCGAGGTTGCCGCCGTCACCGAACGAGCCATGGCCGGCGAGCTTGATTTTGCCGAAAGCCTGAGTGAACGCGTGCAAGCCCTTGCTGGGTTGCCTGAAACTGTTTTCAAGGATGTCTTCGACCGCGTAACCATAACTCGGGGTGCTCAAGCGCTGATTGATGCGGTTCACGTTTCAGGAGGCAAAGTCGGTGCCGTTTCTGGAGGCTTTAATCAGGTGCTCGCTCCCCTGGCGGCCCAACTAAACCTGGATTTTGCCCGTGCCAACGAATTAGAAGTTGTCGATGGCAAACTAACCGGCAAAGTGATCGGCAAGATTATTGATCGAACCGCCAAGGCCGATGCCTTGCGCGAATGGTCAGCTGCATCGGGCATTGCCATAGAAAATACCGTTGCCGTTGGCGACGGCGCAAATGACCTCGAGATGCTGGCACTGGCCAATCTTGGCGTGGCTTTCAACGCCAAACCGATTGTGCGAGAGAGAGCCGATCTGGTAATCGAAGAGCACGATTTGGCGGCTCTAATACCAATTCTTGGGCTTTAGTGGCCCATTCCTAGACCGCCGTCTACCGGAATAACTGCGCCCGAAATGTATGAGGCCTCGTCGCTAGCCAACCAGGCAACTACCTTGGCAACCTCTTCAGGCTGAGCGAAGCGACCGGCTGGAATCTTCTTCTTGTATTCGTCTTGCTGGGCTTCTGGCAGAGCTGCCGTCATATCGGTGTCGATGAAACCCGGTGCCACGACGTTTGCGGTGATTCCGCGAGCACCCAGTTCACGGGTAACTGAACGCGCCATTCCGACCAGAGCCGACTTGGTAGCCGAATAGTTCACCTGTCCAGCTGAGCCAAGCAAACCAACAACGCTGCCGATCAAAATCACTCGCCCAAATCGAGCCTTAATCATTCCCTTGGTTGCCCTGCGCAGCACTCGGAAAACGCCGTTTAGGTTGGTGTTGACTACTTCTTCAAACTCTTCGTCGGTCATGCGCATCAGCAAGGTATCGCGGGTAATACCTGCATTCGCAACCAGAATCTCAATTGAGCCCAATTTTTCTTCGACCTCGGCGAATGCCCTGTCGAGCGAGTTCGGGTCGGTCACATCGGCAACCACGCTCAGTGTTCCGGCAGGCCCCTCGCCACTTCGAACGGTTACTGCAACGCGGTGGCCGAGACGCACAAATTCCTCGGCGATTGAGCGGCCGATACCGCGGTTTCCTCCGGTTACTAGAACAGTTCTTGCTTCGGTCATGTCGATGCTCGCTTTCGAGGGAATACAACTAGTGCGCAG
>JBEGSA010000015.1:0-25256 GCA_041180145.1 Actinomycetota bacterium
ATGAACAGAGGAGCTTGGCCTTGGTTGTTTGAGTTCGCCGACCGATAAATGCGAATTGGTATTTCGTAGCCAAAAACCGGCACAGTTGCATGCTCGACAACCACGTTGGTCGGCGCAACATAACGGGTAAGCGTTGCCGCCTCTTCGGCGGAACGCGTTTCGATCATTTCTTCGAAGGTGAATGGCGCGTTTGCAAAAATTGGTGAAGGCATGGGGGCAACTCCTCATTGAGTCTGATTACATCAGCCTAGGTTAAAGCAAGATGCCCCAGTCATAAGACTGGGGCATCTCTGAAATCAGAAAGTAATCGAGATTACTTGTTGATCTTGGTTACGGTACCAGCACCTACGGTACGGCCACCCTCACGGATAGCGAAACGTAGACCCTCTTCCATAGCGATTGGCTGGATTAGCTCAACGGTCATCTCGGTGGTGTCACCAGGCATAACCATTTCAGTACCTGCAGGAAGGGTGATAACACCAGTCACGTCAGTGGTACGGAAGTAGAACTGTGGGCGGTAGTTCGCGTAGAACGGGTTGTGACGGCCACCTTCATCCTTTGAAAGGATGTAGACGTTTGCGTCAAAGTTGGTGTGAGGGGTGATCGAACCAGGCTTGCAAACAACCTGACCGCGCTCAACTTCTTCACGCTTGATACCACGGATCAAGATACCGACGTTCTCGCCAGCCTCAGCGAAGTCGAGTAGCTTGCGGAACATTTCGATACCGGTAACGGTGGTCTTCTGCTTCTCGCGGATACCAACGATTTCAACTTCGTCGTTAACCTTTACCTGACCACGCTCAACCTTGCCGGTAAGAACGGTTCCACGACCAGTGATGGTGAAAACGTCTTCAACAGGCATAAGGAATGGCTTGTCGGTGTCGCGCTGTGGCTCTGGGATGAACTCGTCACAAGCGTTCATTAGGTCTAGGACGCGTGCGCCCCACTCTGCGTCGCCCTCAAGCGCCTTTAGAGCTGAAACCTTGATAACTGGTGCGTTGTCGCCATCGAACTCGTAGGTTGAAAGAAGTTCACGAACTTCCATCTCAACTAGGTCTAGGATCTCAGCGTCGTCAACCATGTCTGACTTGTTTAGAGCCACAACGATGTAAGGAACGCCAACCTGGCGAGCAAGAAGCACGTGCTCCTTGGTCTGAGGCATAGGACCGTCGGTTGCTGCAACAACGAGGATTGCACCATCCATCTGAGCTGCACCGGTGATCATGTTCTTGATGTAGTCAGCGTGACCTGGAGCGTCTACGTGTGCGTAGTGGCGCTTCTCGGTCTGGTACTCAACGTGTGAGATGTTGATGGTAATACCGCGCTGCTTCTCTTCTGGAGAGTTGTCGATCTGGTCGAACGCGTATGAAGCGTTCAAGGTTGGGTATGCATCGTGTAGAACGCGGGTGATCGCAGCAGTCAAAGTGGTCTTACCGTGGTCAACGTGACCGATGGTACCGATGTTGACGTGCGGCTTGGTGCGCTCGAATTTCGCCTTAGCCATTATGGGTCCTCCTCAGGACTCGTTGAATATCGTCGAGCAAGGTTATGCCCGTCGAAATTTGGGGGTTTACAGAGTTTCTATCTTACTTGGATTTGTAGTGGTCGTGAAGACTACTACTCGCCCTTGTTCTTCTGGATGATTTCGTCAGCTACGGCCTTTGGAACCTCTTGGTAGGTTTCGAAGGTCATTGAGTAAACCGCACGACCCGAAGTCTTCGAGCGTAGGTCACCCACGTAACCGAACATTTCAGACAAAGGAACTAGGGCACGGATGACCTTGACGCCCGAAGCGTCGTCCATTGACTGGATCTGACCGCGGCGCGAGTTCAAGTCACCGATTACGTCACCCATGTATTCCTCAGGTGAACGAACTTCGACGGCCATCAACGGCTCTAGCAGAGTTGGTTGAGCTAGACGAGCTGCTTCTTTGTAAGCAATCGATCCAGCAATCTTAAACGCCATTTCTGACGAGTCAACGTCGTGGTAAGCGCCATCAAGGATGGTTGCCTTTACACCGACAACTGGGTAACCAGCCAAGGTACCAACAAGCATTGCGTCTTGGATACCTGCGTCAACTGAAGGGATGTATTCACGAGGAACGCGACCACCGGTAACGGCGTTCACGAACTCGTAAGTCTTGTCACCCTCGACCTCCATAGGCTCAAGCTTGATCTGAACCTTAGCGAACTGACCTGAACCACCGGTCTGCTTCTTGTGGGTGTAGTCGTACTTCTCGACAACGCGCTTTAGGGTCTCGCGGTAAGCAACCTGTGGCTTACCAACGTTTGCCTCAACCTTGAACTCGCGACGCATGCGGTCAACAAGAATGTCAAGGTGAAGCTCGCCCATGCCCGAGATAACGGTCTGACCGGTCTCGTGGTCGTGCTCAACGCGGAAGGTTGGGTCTTCTTCAGAAAGCTTCTGAATTGCAAGACCTAGCTTCTCTTGGTCGCCCTTGGTCTTTGGCTCAATAGCAACCGAGATAACTGGCTCTGGGAAGGTCATCGACTCAAGAACGATCTGGTTGTCTGGGTCACAAAGGGTGTCACCGGTGGTGACGTCTTTTAGACCGATCGCTGCATAGATGTGGCCAGCGGTAACTGAGTCAACCGGGTTCTCTTTGTTGGCGTGCATCTGGAATAGCTTTCCGATGCGCTCCTTCTTGCCCTTGGTTGAGTTAACAACCTGAGCACCTGAGTCTGCGTGACCTGAGTAAACGCGGATGTAGGTTAGACGACCGAAGAACGGGTGGGTCATGACCTTGAACGCAAGAGCAGCGAACGGGGCGTCAACCTTTGGCTCACGAGTAAGACGAGTCTCTTCGTTGTTTGGGTCGCCACCTTCGGTAGCAGGAACGTCAAGTGGTGACGGTAGGTAGTCGATAACTGCGTCTAGCATCGGCTGAACACCCTTGTTCTTGAAGGCTGAGCCACAAAGAACTGGGTAAAGCTGTGATGAAACGGTTAGCTTGCGGATCGCACCCTTGATCTCTTTTTCGGTTAGCTCTTCGCCACCGAAGTACTTCTCCATTAGGGCTTCGTCGGTTTCGGCGACGGTCTCTAGAAGAATGGTGCGGTAGTGGTTCGCCTTCTCGACTAGGTCGGCTGGGATTTCTTCGATCTGGTACTTAGCGCCCATCTCGACGTCTCCGCGCCAGGTTAGAGCCTTCATCTGAACGATGTCTACAACACCTTCGAAGGTTGACTCAGCACCGATTGGAATCTGAATAACTAGTGGCTTTGCACCTAGACGGTTGATGATGGTGTCTACGGTGAAGTAGAAGTCAGCACCAAGCTTGTCCATCTTGTTTACGAAACAGATGCGAGGCACGTCGTACTTGTCGGCCTGGCGCCATACGGTCTCAGACTGAGGCTCAACACCCTCTTTACCGTCGAAAACAGCAACTGCACCGTCAAGAACACGAAGTGAACGCTCTACCTCAACGGTAAAGTCAACGTGGCCCGGGGTGTCGATGATGTTGATCTGGTTCTTGTCCCAGAAACAGGTGGTAGCAGCCGAGGTAATGGTGATACCGCGCTCCTGCTCCTGCTCCATCCAGTCCATGGTGGCAGCGCCATCGTGAACTTCACCGATCTTGTGGGTGATACCGGTGTAGAAAAGGATGCGCTCGGTAGTGGTGGTCTTACCGGCGTCAATGTGCGCCATGATGCCGATGTTGCGAACCTTATTCAGGTCGGTAAGCACGTCTTGTGCCACGATGTCCTCCGGGAGTTTTTTAGATCAGTGTTTGAAACAGTTTGTTTTGAAAAAAGTACATCCGCCCAGTGAACCGTAGGTAAACCCGAGGGTTGCCTTTGGCCAAAGGGCGGATGCCGTGCTGACTACCAGCGGTAGTGAGCGAATGCCTTGTTTGACTCTGCCATCTTGTGAGTGTCTTCACGACGCTTTACTGCAGCGCCAAGACCGTTTGATGCGTCAAGAATCTCGTTCATTAGACGCTCGGTCATGGTCTTCTCGCGACGAGCCTTTGCGTAGCTAACCAACCAGCGCATAGCTAGGGTGTTGGCACGGTGTGCCTTAACCTCAACTGGAACCTGGTAGGTCGAGCCACCAACACGACGTGAGCGAACCTCAACGGTTGGACGAACGTTGTCTAGTGCCTTCTTTAGAAGAACAACTGCGTCAGTGCCTGACTTGTTGTTTGCACCCTCAAGCGCACCGTAAACGATTGACTCTGCGATTGACTTCTTGCCATCGAGCAGAATCTTGTTTACGAGCTGAGAAACGACTGGTGAGCTGTAAACCGGGTCGGCTACAACTGGACGCTTAGTAACTGGGCCTTTACGTGGCATTTAGATTACTTACCCTTCTTTGCACCGTATTGGCTACGAGCCTGCTTACGGTTCTTAACTGCCTGGGTGTCTAGAGCACCACGGACGATCTTGTAACGAACACCTGGAAGGTCCTTCACACGGCCACCGCGGACAAGCACCATTGAGTGCTCCTGAAGGTTGTGACCTTCACCCGGGATGTAGGCGGTGACTTCGATGCCGTTGCTTAGCTTGACACGAGCAACCTTGCGAAGCGCTGAGTTCGGCTTCTTTGGGGTGGTGGTGTACACACGGGTGCAAACGCCGCGGCGCTGAGGTGAGCCCTTAAGCG
This sequence comes from Actinomycetota bacterium, assembly GCA_041180145.1. Lineage (GTDB taxonomy): Bacteria > Actinomycetota > Actinomycetes > Actinomycetales > Microbacteriaceae > Rhodoluna. The sequence continues at coordinate 4,627 of JBEGSA010000015.1, forward strand.
CAGGCGTCTTAGACTTGGTGGCCTTTGGCGAGCGACCCTTGCGGACCAACTGCTGAATTGTTGGCACTACTTCTCCTTGTTAAATCCGACACCGCTGTGTCGAATGTTCTCTGTTTTGAAAACAATTCCTGCGCGCACCAGATTGGTGTTGCGAAGGTTTCTTGGCCCACCGGAGCAATAGCTGCTAGCAAGGGCGAGCACGCGCTTTAGCACATGCACTCCCAAGACTACCGAAGATGCTCCGGTGGGTCAAATGGTTTCTTTGTGGCTTTACTTCTCTTCTGAGTAAGACTCGATCGAAGTGAAGCTCAAATCGGTTGCGCTGAAGTCATCGATGAAGTCTTGCGACTCGCTCGTTGAACCCCAGATGCGGTTCGGGTAACGCTCATTCTTGGCTTCTTCGGTCGCCTCAACAGTGATGTTGCGGTAGATCGGAAGACCGGTACCGGCCGGGATGAGCTTACCGATGATGACGTTCTCTTTTAGACCAACTAGAGGGTCTTCGCGACGGTCAAGAGCTGCCTGAGTTAGAACTCGGGTTGTCTCCTGGAACGAAGCTGCAGATAGCCATGACTGCGCAGCCAATGAAGCACGGGTCATACCCATGACTTCTTGACGAGCAGAGGCAGGCTTCTTGCCCTCGGCTACAGCCGCACGGTTAGTTGCGGTGAAGCGGTTGCGGTCAATGATTTCACCAGGAAGCATCTCGGTGTCGCCGCTGTCGATGACAGTGACCTTGCCGAGCATCTGACGAACAATAACCTCTAGGTGCTTGTCGTGCAGTGGTACACCCTGTGAACCATAGATTGCCTGAACACCACGGATGATCTCGGCGGCTGCTTCGCGAGCACCCTTAACCATGAGAACTTCGTGTGGAATCGGGGTTCCGTCAACTAGGTAGTCGCCGGCCTTTACAACCTCACCCTTTTCGACCAAAAGGTCGTCTGGGTTGCTCACCGAGGTGATTGGTGTGTAAGGGCTTAGCTTCTTGAAGGTCTTCGAGGTGGTACGGCTGAATGAGTACTGGTTTGCCAGTTCTTCAGCCTCCTTCTCGGCGGCCTCTCCATTTGGACGAACGTAGATGTCGAACTTCTTTGCGCCACCCGAGGTTGGAACCTCAACGATGTCGACGGTGCCAGGCCAGAATGCCATAACGGCAACCTTGCCCTGCTGACGCCATCCGACACGAGCTTCTAGCAAGTCGGTAACACCGTTTAGACCCTGGGTGATGTCATACGAGATCAGACGCTCAACACGAACCTTCTGACCACCGATCGACTTCAAAATGGTCTGCTTCTTAGCTGACGATGCGGCACCACCGGTGTGGAAGGTACGCATGGTTAGCTGAGTTCCAGGCTCACCAATTGACTGAGCAGCGATGATACCGATGGCTTCACCAAGCTCAACAGCATCGCCGGTTGCCAGTGAGATGCCGTAGCAAAGTGCACAAACACCCTGAAGCGACTCACAGGTTAGAACCGAACGAACGCCAACAGCCTCAACGTCTGCAGCCTTGAATGCCTCGATAACCTTGGCATCAACAGTTGAGCCAGCCTTAGCGATTACATTCTTGCCAACGACAACGTCGTTCTGAAGTGCACGGTGCAGAACCGAAAGCTCGATTGTCTGCTCGTCCCAGTTTCCATCGATGTCCTTTAGAGACTTCTCTAGACCCTTGTTGGTGCCACAGTCAGGCTCGCGAACGATAACATCCTGGGCAACGTCAACTAGACGACGGGTTAGGTAACCAGCGGCCGCAGTCTTCATCGCGGTGTCGGCGTTACCCTTACGGGCACCGGTCGCGTTGATGAAGTACTCGTTCGCGGTTAGACCTACGAGGTAGTTACCCTTCACAGGCATCGGCGCGAAGTCACCAGATGAGGTAGCCACTGGGCCACGCATACCGATGATCGAACGAATCTGTAGCCAGTTACCACGAGCACCAGAGGTAACCATCTTGAAGATGGCGTTGTCCGCTGGGATCGACTCTTGTAGCAAGTTCTGAATCTCGTTGGTGCGCTTGAACCAAAGAGCTCCAAGTTCGTCACGACGCTCGAGGTCAGACTTTAGACCGTTGTCGAATGCCTCTTGAATCTTGGTGTGCTCTTTTTCGCCATCGACGATCATCTTTGAGCGAGCCTTGTCGAAGCTGCCCGACATGTCGAAGTTCGCGTCTGAGATCGACATCGAAACGCCCGAGCGAGTAGCCCAGTGGAAACCGGCGTCCTTGATGCGGTCTAGCGACTGAGCAACTTCGGTGCGTGAACACTTCTGAACGAGGTCAGCCACAATGCGACCGATCTCCTTCTTGCCAACCTGCTCCTCAACGTAAGGAAGGGCAACGCCATCCTTGTCTGCTGAAGGAAGAGCTTCGTTGAACAGTGCGCGACCAAGAGTGGTCTCGACCAAGCTGGTCTCGCCGTTGCGGGTTAGACGAATCTTCGCCTTAGCCTGCAGGTCAAGAGCGCCTGAGTCGAATGCCATTAGGGCCTCAGAGATCGAACCGAATGCCTTGCCTTCGCCGGTTGCGCCCTCTTTCAGGGTGGTCATGTGGAACAAACCAATGATCATGTCCTGGGTAGGAACTGCAACTGGGCGGCCGTCAGATGGCTTCAAGATGTTGTTCGAAGCAAGCATCAAGATGCGAGCCTCGGCCTGAGCCTCAACTGATAGCGGAAGGTGCACAGCCATCTGGTCACCATCGAAGTCGGCGTTGAACGCAGCACAAACGAGAGGGTGAAGCTGGATTGCCTTGCCTTCAACTAGCTGAGGCTCGAAAGCCTGGATGCCTAGACGGTGAAGGGTAGGTGCACGGTTTAGTAGAACTGGACGCTCGCGGATGACCTCTTCGAGGACCTCCCAAACGCGTGGGTGAGAACGCTCAACCATGCGCTTTGCGCTCTTGATGTTCTGGGCTAGGCCAAGGTCAACAAGACGCTTCATAACGAACGGCTTGAACAGCTCGAGTGCCATTAGCTTTGGAAGACCACACTGGTGCAGCTTTAGCTGAGGACCAACAACGATTACTGAACGACCCGAGTAGTCAACGCGCTTACCTAGAAGGTTCTGGCGGAAACGACCCTGCTTACCCTTTAGCAAGTCAGAAAGTGACTTAAGGGCACGGTTACCGGTTCCGGTAACTGCGCGGCCACGACGACCGTTGTCGAATAGTGCGTCAACAGCCTCTTGAAGCATGCGCTTTTCGTTGTTCAAGATGGTCTTTGGAACTGCACCGAGGTCGATGAAGCGCTTTAGACGGTTGTTGCGGTTGATGACACGACGGTAAAGGTCGTTTAGGTCTGAGGTAGCGAAACGGCCACCGTCAAGCTGAACCATCGGACGAATTTCTGGTGGAAGAACCGGAAGAACGTCTAGAACCATCGAGGTTGGTGGGGTGCTCGAGCCAATGAATGACTGAACAACCTTCAAACGCTTGATTGCCTGGGTCTGCTTTGAACCCTTGGTGGTTGCAATAGCTTCGCGAAGCTCGGCTGCTGCTGCATCAAGGTCGAACTCGGCTAGAACCTGCTGAACTGCCTGAGCACCGATTTCGGTTACGCAGTAGTCGCCGTAGTAGTAGTCGAAGTGGTCGAAGATGACGTCGTTCTGAATTAGGTCGCCTGACTTGACGGTCAGGAACTGACGCCAAGCTAGCTGCTCTTTCTGCAGGTTAGCTGGGCGCTCAACGCGTGAGTATTCCTTGACGATCTTGTCGGTCTTCTTCTTGAACTCAGAGATGAGCTGCTTGATGCGCTTCTCTTCGGCAACTGAGCGAACCACTGGTGATTCGTTCTCGTCTGCAGCCTCTTCGGCAGCGGCGGTAGCCTTCTTGCCCCAGAAGCCTTCAGGGTTCTTCTCTTCTGAGTCAACGATCTGCTCGATCGACTTTGCAAACTGAGCGTCAACCCAAAGTGGTGCTTCCCAGATCTTGATTGAAGGCTCGAGGGTTAGACCAAAGGTGCCAAGCTCGTCGAACTCTGACTGTGCAACAGCCATCATCTCTTCGTGACGTGAGTTGATCAGGGTGCTTACGCGGTGAACGTAGTCTTCTTTGATCAAGGCAGCGTCAAGAGTGCGCTCTTCGTGGTTGATCGACATAACGCGGTAGGCCGCGAAGTAGATGATCTTCTCGAGGTCTTTTGGAGCCATGTTTAGAAGGTAGCCAAGGCGTGATGGAACACCCTTGAAGTACCAGATGTGAGTAACCGGAGCGGCTAGCTCGATGTGACCCATGCGCTCACGACGAACTGAAGACTTGGTTACCTCAACACCACAGCGCTCACAAACGATGCCCTTAAAGCGAACACGCTTGTACTTGCCACAAGAGCACTCCCAGTCCTTGGTAGGACCGAAGATCTTTTCACAGAAAAGACCGTCCTTTTCAGGCTTCAGGGTGCGGTAGTTGATGGTCTCAGGCTTCTTTACTTCACCGTTTGACCAAGAGCGAATGTCGTCCGAAGTGGCTAGGCCTACGCGGAGAGCGTCGAAGTTTTCAACTTCCATGATTTCTTCTCTTTCCTAAATCTCTTAGTAACCGGTGTATTCGGTGTCGACAGATGAGTTCTCGTTGCGAGAAAGGTTGATGCCGAGTTCTTCCGCTGCGCGGTCTGACTCGAAGTCATCTTCCTTTAGCGATACAACCTGGCCGGCAGCGTTGAGAACCTCAACGTTTAGGGCCAATGACTGCATTTCCTTAGCTAGAACACGGAACGACTCTGGAATACCAGGAGCCTGGATGTTCTCGCCCTTAACGATTGCCTCGTAGGTCTTAACGCGACCGGTGATGTCGTCAGACTTGATGGTGAGGAGCTCTTGCAGGGTGTGCGCGGCGCCGTAAGCCTGGAGTGCCCAAACTTCCATTTCACCGAAGCGCTGACCACCGAACTGAGCCTTACCACCGAGTGGCTGCTGAGTAATCATTGAGTAAGGACCGGTTGAACGAGCGTGGATCTTGTCGTCAACTAGGTGGTGCAGCTTCAAGATGTACATGTAGCCAACCGAGATGTCCTCTGGGAACGGCTCGCCTGAACGACCGTCGAACAACTTAGCCTTACCGGTTTCCTTGACCATGCGGTTTCCGTCACGGTTAGGAAGGGTCGACTTTAGAAGGCCAACGATTTCGTCCTTTGAAGCGCCATCGAAGATCGGGGTGGCAACCTTGGTGCCCGGAGCCGCTGAACGCATCTCGGCAACCATGTTGTCTGCCCACTTGGCAACGCCTTCAACGTTCCAACCCTGCTTTGAGATCCAACCTAGGTGGGTCTCAAGGATCTGACCGAAGTTCATACGGCCAGGAATACCTAGTGGGTTTAGAACAACGTCAACCGGGGTTCCGTCTTCCATGAATGGCATGTCTTCGACCGGAAGGATCTTAGAAATAACACCCTTGTTACCGTGACGACCAGCAAGCTTGTCACCCTCGGTAATCTTGCGCTTCTGTGCGATGTGAACCACTACGCGCTGGTTTACACCAGCACCTAGCTCGTCGTCGCCAGCTTCAATGTCGAAGACCTTGACACCGATAACGGTGCCCTGCTCGCCGTGTGGAACCTTTAGAGAGGTGTCGCGAACTTCGCGGCTCTTCTCGTTGAAGATTGCACGAAGCAAACGCTCTTCAGCTGAAAGCTCGGTCTCACCCTTAGGGGTTACCTTACCGACCAAGATGTCGCCAGGGCGAACCTCGGCACCGATGCGGATGATGCCCTTGTCGTCGAGCTGAGCAAGCGCCTCTTGCGAAACGTTTGGTAGGTCGGCGGTGATTTCTTCCTTACCGAGCTTGGTGTCGCGGGCGTCAACTTCATACTCTTCAATGTGAATCGAAGAAAGAGTGTCTTCCTTGACCAGGTTCTGGCTCAGGATGATCGCGTCTTCGAAGTTGTGGCCTTCCCATGGCATGAATGCAACTAGAAGGTTCTTACCTAGAGCTAGTTCACCCATGTCGGTTGAAGGGCCATCGGCAAGAACTTCGCCGGCCTCAACGCGCTGACCAGCCTCAACGATTACTCGCTGGTTGATGGCAGTGCCCTGGTTTGAACGGTCGAACTTGCGTAGAACGTATTCCTTTACGCCACCCTTGTCTTGCTGGATGGTGATGACGTCTGCAGAAACCTCTGAAACCACACCTGCGGTCTGGTTGACCACAACTGCGCCAGAGTCGATTGCTGCAACACGCTCCATACCGGTTCCAACGAATGGTGAGTCTGAGCGAAGCAGTGGAACTGCCTGACGCTGCATGTTTGCACCCATTAGCGCACGAGACGAGTCGTCGTGCTCAAGGAACGGAATCAGAGATGAAGAAACAGAAGCTAGCTGACGAGGTGAGATGTCTAGGTAGTCGACGTCTTCCTTGTCTACTTCAACAACGTCGCCGCGGAAGCGAGCGAACACCTTGTTGTTAGCGAAGGTCTTGTCAGCGTTTAGAGGGGTCTCTGCTGCTGCAATTGCCTTGCCGTCTTCGGCTGCTGCGTCTAGGTACTCGATCTTGCCCGAAACCTTGCCGTTTACAACCTTGTTGTATGGGGTTTCGATGAAGCCGAATGCGTTGATGCGGGCATATGCGGTTAGCGAACCGATAAGACCAATGTTTGGACCTTCAGGAGTCTCGATTGGGCACATACGGCCGTAGTGAGACGGGTGAACGTCACGGACTTCCATCTGCGCACGCTCACGTGCGATACCGCCAGGACCAAGGGCTGAAAGGCGACGCTTGTGAGCGAGGCCGGCCAGCGGGTTGTTCTGGTCCATGAACTGTGAAAGCTGTGAAGCACCGAAGAACTCTTTGATCGCGCTTACGACTGGGCGCAAGTTGATCAGGGTCTGCGGGGTGATTGCCTCGATGTCCTGAGTCGACATGCGCTCGCGAACAACGCGCTCCATGCGGCTAAGACCGATGCGAACCTGGTTCTGAATAAGCTCGCCAACGCTGCGGATGCGGCGGTTAGAGAAGTCATCGATGTCGTCTGAGCTAACAGCGATCTTGACTGACTTGCCGGCCATCTTGACTGGGAACTCTAGGCGAGCACCGGTTGAGATAGCAGCCGAGTTAGCGATCTGCTGGTCGAACAAAAGAAGGTACTTCAAGGTTGCAACAACGTCTTCAACGGTGAGGGTGTTGGCGTTGGCGTCAACGTTTAGACCTAGCTTGCGGTTTAGCTTGTGACGACCAACCTTTGCCAAGTTGTAACGCTTTGACTCGAAGTAGGTTGACTTTAGCCAAGCCTCTGAAACCTCGGCACCAGCGGTCTCGCCGCGAACCTTGCGGTAAAGCTCGCGAAGCGCGTCTTCTTTGGTGATGATCGGGTTTACGAAAACCTTTGACTTGTCATAAGCCAGGGTGTTCTCGATTAGGTCTAGGTCGAAGGTCCAGTTTGGAGCACCGGCCTTGACTGCAGACTCGATGTCTTTGAACTCATCGCGGATCTGCTCTTCGGTTAGGCCTAGAGCCTTTAGGAAGATGGTTGCTGAGACCTTGGTCTTGCGGTCAACCTGAACCTGGATGATTGGCTGGCCGAAGCGAGCGATTGGCTTGCGGTCGTCGCGAACCCACTCGGTTAGGAACTCAAGGTATGAACCGCGGCTCGGGATGATCTGAGCCTTGTTGTTGCGGACATCGAGGTTACCGGTGGTGTTGGTTGACACCGAGAAGTAAACACCAGGTGAGCGAACAAGCTGCGAAACAACAACACGCTCGGTGCCGTTGATAACGAAGGTGCCCTTTTCGGTCATCACAGGGAAGTCGCCCATGAAGACGGTCTGTGACTTGATTTCACCGGTTAGGTAGTTGGTGAACTCAGCCTTGATGTAAAGCGGCTGGGTGTATGACTTGCCCTTGGTCTTGCACTCGTCTGGAGTGTATGAAGGGTCGTAGAGCATTGGCTCAGCGAAGGTAAGACCCATCTTGGCGTCTTGCGACGAGTTGGCTGAGTCTTCGATCGGTGAGATCTCTTCGAAGATCTCTTCGAGGCCAGTCTTTGCAGCTGGGCCCTCTTTTTCGCGCCAGGCAGGGTTGCCGACGAGCCAGTCAAAGCTCTCGGTCTGCAGGCTTAGTAGGTCGGGAAGTTCGATCGGCTCTGGAGACTTTGCAAATGAAAGTCTCTTTGCGAGGCGGTCGTTCTTGATGGTTTTTGCGTTCTTCGCAGCCAATGTTCCTCCAAGGAATACTGCTATTCAACGATCGCGACTCGATGAATAGATGGGTGAAAAATCGCAACCTAAACCTGTGACGCCAAAATATGCGGTCACGCGCGCAGCCAAAATATGCATGCGGGGTGTTTGGGAGCAAAGAATCAGTCTATAACGATTCGAAATCGGTTGTAAACAAATATTTGGCTTAATGCCACAAAATCTTGCCGAAAGTGCTAAAAGAACAAAAAGAGCTTGGCCCGAAGAGTCTTTTCGAATTTCGCCACGTCTCCATCGATGGTGGCTAGGTCTCGGGCATCCATGAGCAACGAAGTTGTTCCGTCAGCAAATTTAGCTAAGACGCAGGGCTCGCGTCCGGTGCTTGAGGCTGAGGTTTCGAGAACTAGGTTGAATTCGGTGGCGAGCGCTTGGCCTAGTGCCTTGAACTTGGCCCTCTGGCGTGAAATTCGCTTGAAATCACAACCTCCCAGGCCGCGCTTAGCCAGATGCACGCCAACAATCGCAACAGGCTGAGTTTGCATTAGCAGGCGGTTAGGGCGTCGTTGATCTGGTCGGCAAGCTCTTGGGGGTTTTCAACCCCAACAAGGATGCGGGTGTAGGGCGCACCGGCGGCCTTTGCCGCAGCTGGCGCAAGGGTGATCTCGATCGGCAAACCGAACTTTCGAGTCCAACTCACGAAGGCGGTGTCACCTTTGCGATAAAAGCGGCCGGCAATTACAACGCCGGGTAGCCCGGTGCCGACCCTAAGCCCAATGGTGTGCCACCAAGATTTGTCGACTACAGTCGCGCCGCGAATCGCCATCGCAGGCAGTTTGATGTCGCCGCTGAGCGCAGCAAGTTTTTCAAGCGGGCTCAGGTGCACGGTTAGGTGCGTTGCGGTTAGTTCGACAGTTGGCATGCATCTATTAAACGCCAAAACCCCAGCCTTCGCTGAGGTTTCGGAGCTGGCGGTGACGGAGGGATTTGAACCCTCGGTGCGCTTTCACGCACACTTGTTTTCGAGACAAGTACCTTCGGCCGCTCGGACACGTCACCGTGGGATAGATTACTACATCGGGGGATGCGGCCGGAATCCGAGGTTTTCGCAGACCACCGCCCCGATAACTAAGGAGTAGCCGAATGAGCACCGAAGGTTCGTTGAAGGCAATCGTTGCCGCACTGTTGGCAAACATTGGCATTGCCATCACCAAGTTCATTGCGGCCTTCTTCTCGGGTTCAGCATCGATGTTTGCCGAAGGCATTCACTCGGTTGCAGACTCTGGCAACCAAATTCTTTTGCTAATTGGCGGCAAGCGTGCCAAGCGCGCTGCTACCGCGACCCATCCGTTTGGTTATGGACGCAGTCGATTCATCTATGCCTTCATGGTTTCGATTGTGCTCTTCGCCGTTGGTGGAATGTTCTCGATTCTCGAGGGTGTTGAAAAGCTTTCACACCCGCACGAACTAGAGAATGTATGGCTGCCACTGGTGGTTTTGGGCGCTGCCATTGTTATGGAGAGTTTCAGCTTCAGAACCGCGATCATCGAATCGAACAAGGTTCGTCACGGCAAAAGCTGGGTGCAGTTCATACGTCACGCTAAGGCACCCGAGTTGCCGGTAATTTTGCTCGAAGACTTTGCCGCGCTAATTGGTTTGGTCTTGGCCTTTGGCGGTGTTGGGCTGAGCGTTGTGACTCACAACCCAATTTGGGATGCCATCGGCACCCTGGCTATTGGAGCCCTGTTGGTTTTGGTCGCGATCGTTCTGGGCTTCGAAACCTCGAGCCTTTTGGTTGGCGAGGGCGCGTCGGCCGAAGACACTGGCAAGATTCGCAAAGCTCTTGAAGGTTCAAAGGGAGTTCAGTCGGTCATTCACATGAAGACCCTTTACCTTGGCCCCGAAGAACTGATGCTCGGCGCCAAAATTGGTGTCGACGGCACTTCAACTGCCCAGGATGTTGCCTTGGTGATTGATGCGGCTGAGACCGCTGTGCGCGAGGTTGTTCCTGCGGCCCGCGTGATTTATCTAGAACCCGACATCAAGCGCTAAGGCCAAGAAACCTAGCCAACTCTTCGGGGGTTTCAACCACCGCGTCGGCCTGCTGCCATTCGTGCTGGTCGCCAGCACCCCACTTGACCAACACAACATCGATGCCGTGATGGCGCGCACCTTCAACATCGTGAATTCGATCGCCGACCAAAACCACACGAGATAAATCGGCATCAATAAGTTCTAATTCGGCGAGCGCGTAGGTGATTACGTCGGCCTTGGCAACCCGGGTGCCGTCGTTCGATGCCGTGCCTAGAACATCGAACAGGTCTAGAAAGCCCAGCTGGTCGCCAATGATTTTGACCCCGCTATAGCCCTTCGACGTTGCCATCGAATTGAATCGTCCTTGGCGCTTGCTTTCGGCAATAAGTTCGAGCACACCGGGGAAAGCAGTGGCGTTGAGGGCTCCCCCGCCACGCAAATAAACCTCACGGTAAACCTCGACGAGTCGATTGGTTAGCTCTTGGTCGCCGTTGGCGATTCGCTCAAAGGTGTCGCGAAGCGGTGGGCCAATAAATTCGCGCATCTGTGCGATCGACGGCACCGGCAGACCAACGGTTTCGAAGGTGTGAATGAACGAGGCATAGATGCCGGGCGATGAGTCGATGATGGTGCCATCGAGATCCCAGAGAATTGTTGAATAGGGCAGGCGCGAAGGTGCTTCGTTCATTGCCAAATTTCCTAACGCTTCGCCTGAAAGAATTCGCGAAGCTGTGCAGAGCACTCGGCCTCGAGCACTCCCGGAATTACCTCGACCGGGTTGCCAAGGCGGTTGTCGCGAAGCAGGTCATAAAGCGAGCCCGATGCGCCAACGCGTTCATCCCAGGCACCAAAGACGACCTTGGGAATTCGAGCGGCGACTATTGCCCCGGCACACATAACGCAGGGTTCGAGGGTGACCACCAAGGTGCAACCGGCAAGGCGCCAGTCGGCAAGCTTTGATGTTGCCTCGCGAATGGCGATGATTTCGGCATGACCGGTTGGGTCGTGGGTGACTTCGCGGTTGTTGTGAGCCATGGCAATGATCTGTTGCTCGTCGTCAAGAATGATTGCGCCAACCGGCACATCGGTGCCCGATTTGGCTGCTTCGGCGAGCGCGATTTGCATCAGCGATTCATAGTCCACGGGCACCTCCTTTAGGCAGTCGATTGACTCGAGCGTTTGGGCTAGATTTAGCCTATGCGAGTTCACATTGCCGATCACCCTCTGATCACTCACAAGCTCACCGTTTTGCGCGACAAGAACACCCCATCGCCGGTGTTTCGCCAGTTGGTCGAAGAGTTGGTCACCCTGCTTGCCTATGAGGCAACCCGCGATGTGCGCGTCGAAAAGGTATTCATCGAGACTCCGGTTACCCAGGCCGAAGGCGTGCGCCTTAGCCACCCACGACCAATCGTGATTCCGGTTTTGCGCGCCGGCCTTGGCATGCTCGAGGGCATGGTCAAGTTGTTGCCAACCGCCGAGGTGGGTTTTTTGGGCATCAAGCGCGACGAAGAAACGCTGCAGCCTTACACCTATGCCAACCGCCTACCCGATGACCTAACCGGTCGTCAGGTTTACATCATCGACCCAATGCTGGCCACCGGCGGCACCCTGATCGACTCGATTGACTATGTGTTCGAGCGCGGTGCAACCGAAGTTACCTGCGTATGTTTGCTTGGCGCACCAGAAGGCTTGGCAGCGGTCGAGGCACACATCGAAAGCAAGGCCGACATCAAGGGCAAAAACGTGGCAATCGTGCTCGGCGCCCTAGATGAAAAGCTCAACGAACACGGCTACATTGTGCCCGGTTTGGGCGACGCCGGCGACCGCCTTTACGGCATCGCGCAATAGTCGCTGGCTCTTAGCACTTCGAAACAAAAGCTCATTCACTGGCACCTTGCTGGATAATTGAGAGTTATGACTATCCCTAACGCTGCAGAGAATGCACCAGAGACCGAAGCCCGAGGCTTTGCGCTCTATGTTGGTGTTGACGAAGCCACGGCTGCCGCCGCTGGTGTGACTCTCTCTGAGCTAGTCATGGCACTTCGCAAAACCGTTGCTGATTTGATTCCTGCTGCCGCCGAAGAGACCTATGCCGCCGTAGCGCTTGCGCCCAAGGGTTTGGGTGGTCGCCCAATTGATGTGGTTCGCACCGCACTTCGTGACCCGCGCGCAATGGACCGCCTTAACAAGGCCCGCGAAGAGGCCGAAGACACCCGCGGTTTGGTGATCGACAGCAGCCGTCGCAAGGTGACAGCCAACGGCGAGGCCGCCGACCTTACCTACAAAGAGTTTGAGCTTTTGAACTACTTGATCGAACACGAGGGTGCAACGATCAGCCGCAAAGAAATCATCGACGTGATCTGGAACGAAGCCGATGGCGAAGTGCCAAACGACCGAACCATCGATGTTCACATTCGTCGCTTGCGCGCCAAGATTTCGGGTTACGAAGACATCATTCGAACCGTTCGAGGCAGCGGTTACCGCTTCGACAAACACCCAGAAGTGATCTACCACATCTAATGTCGGTCGATTTGCTTGCCGACCAGATTCTTGAACTGATCGAAGACGGCACACCAACCCCGATCGTTTTGATTGATGGCCGGGCTGGCTCTGGCAAATCAACCCTGGCCGATGCCCTGCAGCGCAAGCTTTTCAAGGTGGGCGAATCTTTGCCCCGCGTGATTCACATGGATGACCTCTATGAAGGCTGGGATGGACTGCAGGCCGGAGCCGATTATTTGCTTCGATTTGTTTTGAAACCGTTGGCTCGCAAAGAGGGCGCCAGCTGGCAAGAGTTTGACTGGTCGACCAATAGCCGCGATGGTCAATGGCGCGAATTTCGGGGCGGCACTCCCCTGATTATTGAGGGCTGCGGTTCACTTAGCCGCGCAGCCGCCGAGATTGCCAACATCAAGGTTTGGCTTGAAGTCGACGAGGATGTTCGCCACTCACGCTGGCTTGAGCGCGAAGGCAACGATGAATTCTGGGCTCGCTGGTCGGCCCAAGAACTCGAATTTTATGCGAGCGAAAAATCGCCCGAACTGGCAGACCTTACGCTCAACTAGGCGGTTCTGCGGTTTTTGACCCAGGTGCGAATGCCCGCAATTAGCGATGCTGTTATGAAGAAAATTGCGATTGCATACGACGCGTTTTTGACCGCTGGAATGCTGGCCGCGTAGTAGCCGGTGATGGTTAGGCCGGTGCCCCAGGCCAGTGCGCCGACCGCGTTTGCACTGAAAAACTTGTAATAGTTCATGTGCGCGATGCCGGCGATGGCTGGCACGAATACGCGGGCCCAAGGCATGAAGCGGGCGATCACCACCGCCCACCAACCCCAAGACTGGTAAAACGTTTCAGACTTAGCGATTGCGTTGCGCAACCACTCGCCTTTTCGGCGCTCGAGATAGGGCCGGCCATAGTGACGGCCAAGGGTGTAACCAACCTGATCGCCAAGCCAAGCCGCAATGCCAACGCCAATTGCCATAACCCAGATGTTGACCTGGCTGCCAACCCCGGCAGCAACCAAACCGGCCGCAAAAACCAGCGAATCACCAGTGATGAAAGGCACGAACGCACCAATGAACAAGCCTGTGCCGGCAAAAACTAGAGCCCAAACGATTCCATAGAAAAGCCAAGGGCCAACGTGCTGGTACCAGTCAGAGATCTCGTCAGAAATCGCCAGGTGAACGATTGGGGTCATGCTTTAAGCCTAAATGTAAAAGGAGGGGCCGATTATCGACCCCTCCTTATCTAACGCTTAACTTGCGATACGAATTCCGAGATTTAGATGTTGCCGTCGATGACGATTTCGTCGAGCCCTAGGCGCACGCGGGTAGCAACCTCGCGCTCAAACAGTGGCCCTTCTAGCTTGTCGGCTGGTGCCGCCTTGCCCACAACAATGCCAACTAGACCCTTCAAGTGATCGCCGTGTCCGAGTGATTTAGCAAGCTCTTCGAACTCGATGCCAGCAACCACGTGGCCGTGAAGACCAAGCTCGTGAATTTGAACCAGCATGTGTGCCGAGGCAATTCCAGAGTCAAAGGTCGACCAAGCATTTGGCTCACCGGCAGCGTTCTTTACGACACCCGAAACCACGATGATCGCCGAGGCCTTCGGCGCCCAGGCTGCGTTCCAGCTCTTTAGGTTTTCAACAATCTTTCCGAAGATTGCATCGCCGCGGCGACCCACGGTGAACCGCCAAGGCTGAACGTTGTTGGCGCTAGGCGCCCAACGACCGGCCTCAAGAATCGAGAGTAGGTCGTGGTTTGAAAGTTCGTAGGTTTCGTCAAATGAACGTGGGCTCCAGCGGTCGGCCAAAACAGGCGCGATTGGAGCAGAGGTGATTGCAGTTTTAGACATGAAATTGCCAACCTTACTGGTCGAAGATTTATGCCCGATAGGCTGACTCTTATGTCGCGCAAGGGTCTTCTACTTTTCATTGCCGCGGGCCTTGCCTGGGGTGTTCCATACCTGTTCATTCGAATCGCAGTTGAAGACTTTTCGACCCCGACCATTGTGTTTAGTCGCGTGGTGGTTGGCGCAATCGTGCTTGTGCCACTGGCCATTCATCGCAAATCTCTCATACCGGCACTCAAGGCCTGGCCTTGGGTGCTTGCCTTTGCGGTGATCGAAATGGTTGGCCCGTGGTGGCTGCTAACCGAGGCCGAGCGCCAAATCAACTCGGGTCTTGCCGGCCTTTTGATTGCCACCGTGCCGTTTTTTGGCCTGCTGATTGCCTACTTTTTTCAGGGCGACAAATCGGTTGCTCACCCCAAAACCATCGGCGGTTTGCTGGTTGGTTTCGTTGGCGTTTTCTTGCTGGTTGGCATCGACAGCTTCACACACGGTGTCTCGCTGCCGCACGTTGGCATGATCGTTTTGGCAGCGGTGGGTTATGCAATTGCGCCGGCAATTGCTGCAGCCAAGATGAAAAATGTGCCGACCATCGGCGTGATTGCGCTGTCGATGGTGATGGTTGCCGTGGTTTATGCCGTGCCGGCTTTGTCTGCGCTGCCGGCCGAAATTGCTGCTGGCCCAAGCTTGGAATCTTGGCTTTCACTGGTGGGTCTTGGGGTAATTTGTTCTGCGTTCGCCTTTGTGGTTTTCTTTGCGCTGTTCAAAGAGATCGGCTCAGGCCGGGCAACCATGATCACCTATGTAAACATGGCGGTAGCAATCGTTCTTGGCGTCGTTTTGCTTGGCGAACCGGTTACCACCGGGATGCTGATTGGGTTCCCCATGGTTCTAATCGGCGCTTACTTTGCGACTGTCAAGCACGAGGTCAAAACCCACTAACAGGCCACAAAACCGGTTTTTACTCACAGTTTGTTGGCTCACCGTTTTTCGGTGTTTCTTATGTCAATAACTTGAACTCATGACAAATCAGTTTGTAATCGAAAAACACGCAGCCGACTTAATCTGTAATCTCGCAAGTCTTTGGGCAAACGAAGTCTCATCAAGTCGAAAACCTCATTTCGTGACAGTCGCCTTTGCGCACAAACGCCTGTCTGAACGCTGGGACCACACTTTTCGCCTTCAGCACAAGCAATTGACATTGCAGATGTACACGCTGGGCAACCTTCGCATGGATGTTCACACCTGGTACAACCAGACTTACTCATTGCTTCTGGGTAACAAGGTGCTGCCAAAGAGCAAGATTCAAAAATTCATGAATTTACTGGCCGGCTCCTCGGCGGTGACTGCCTCAGAGATTGCGCTCTACTGCGATGTTTCGCACGATACCGCTGCCCGTTGGCTCAAACGGGCAGATGAAAGGCTCAAGATTTTCAACCGCTTCACGTTTGGCAACAAGCACTATTACCTATGCATTGGCACGCTTCGCCTGGCTTACGATACCTATCTCAATCACTTTGATTTGCCAAACCAAGTTGATGACACCTCACCCATGTTTTGGGAACTTCCACGCATCGAACCCGATCAAAACGGCGAACGACGAATCACTGATTTCAAATTGTCACCGCCCCCGAAGCCTCCGTTTTAAGCCCGATGCCTCCCCATGCCTCCAGATTATTTACAGCGGGGCTCGGCCTTACCTCCTGAAGATTCACACAGTGGGGGCAAAATAGCTGCAAATGCGGAGATTAGTCGCCGATTTTTTGCCCTATTTGAACCAAAAATAAGGAGCTGATTTTGCTGAATTTCGCCGCAAAATAGCTGCAAATGCGGTGATTTTTTCGAATCGCCATAGGGGTATTTTCAAGTCAAAATGACCCAAAAAGCATCAATTTATCGACGCAAACTGGTCGTTTTTGCACCCACTGTGTGAGTCTCGCGTATACCTTTGCTGCGCTCTCCTAGAACAGTTTCACCAGTTTGCCCAAACAGTTTTCCGGTTGTGCAGGCAACGCTTTGATTGAGAGTCGAGGCGAAGAATTAGCGGGTGGCGAGAAGCTCTTCGAGCGGAATGCTCTTGCCATAGAAGAAGTACGGGTCGCCGGGGGCGGGCAGCGACTCGAAGCCGGCAACCATTTGGTCAACGGTGTCGAATGCACCAGCATAGCCGCCCTCAATTAGCGGGGTCAGGTGCTCCCAACCGGCCAACTTCAAAATAGCAACGCGGTTGCCAAGGCCAGCAGCCTCGATCAACGAAGCCGAGAAAACGCCCACACAAATCTCAGATTCGGCCAACAACTCGAGCGAGCTTGCCTCGGGCGCAGCCATCTTCAAGTTCGAGGGCATGCCCGCGGTGAAATCATCCAAGTGATCTTTGGGGTGCGGCTTGAAAGTGAACTGGTATGCCGGCAGGGCCTTGGCCAAAGCAATGGTCTGCTCGAAAAGCTCTTCACCGATCAGAGGCTGGCTCATAACGGTGACTGTCTTGGCCACCTTTGCCTTGCCAGATTGGCGCACGCTTTCGAACTCCGTAGTTGCACCGGCAACAACAATTTCTTGAGAGCCCGAGTTGTCTATGCCCTCGGTCCAATACTTGCCCCAAGTCCAGATTTCATTTGGAATGTATGGAATCGCCGGGCGGCCGGGCCACGAGAACTGCATGTTGTATTTAGAGAAAACACCGCACTGAAGCTCGATCACCTTGATGCCGGCAGCCTGCGCTGCTGCCATCAGCATCATGCGCGAAGCGTTAACGATGAAGAGGCGGTTGAACTTGAGGCGGCTAAACAAAATGCGATAACCGCGCTTTTCGGCCAAGAAATAGCGAAGGGTCCAACGAGGGAATCGCTTGTATGGCCCGGCGCTTGAGGCGGTTTCGGTCTCTAGAAAGTTGATCACGCGGGCATATTTGGCGTAATCGTCTTTGGTGAGCTTTAGGCGCACATACAAAGCAGTGAAATAGCCGTATTTCTTGCGGAAAATGCCCTGCAGACGGTCGATCTGCGGCCACTCGCGCTTGCGGTCATAAGAGCCAACACCGAATCGAATTGCGTTGTCGCCAAGGGCGTCGATGATGGGCTGGCTGAAACGATCGATACCCATCGCGTTTCGGTTCGAGAAGGGCGAAATCAGGTCGGTGGCCGCATGCCACTTGGCAACGCGAGGGTCCATCCAGGTTTTTGGAATGAACTTTCGAAGATGCCAACGCCAACCGGTAACCGACTTCCAGAGAACCTTGTGACCCGGAGTGCCGGTGAATTCTGGGTAGCCCTCGGGCAGCACAAGCGAGGTCGACTTCTTCCAGGCATAAACGCCAGAGCTTTTGGTCAGGTTGTAAAAGATGCGAAAACGAACGAGTGGCCAGAGGCGCACACCCAAAACTGTCCAGTTATACAGGTCTTCGTCTTGCTCGATCTTCCAAAAGGCCTCGCAAACCTCTGCCACGGTTGCCTTTGGGGTGGCCAGCCCGGCATCTTGCTCGGTTGGTTCAACCGGCAGGTCTTCGCGCTGGGTCATCAGGGCCTTTCTTGGCGCACCAGCTGAGCAAAGGCCGAAGCCTCAAGCTGCTGGGCAAAATAATATTCTGGGTCACGCGCAACCTGGGCCGAAGCCAGCTCGGCAACCAAGTCGGTGTTTGGCGAGGCCAAAGTTAGGTCGCCGCGCTTTGCGATCGCCTCTATATTCTGCCAACCTTCAAGCTGAACCGCGATCACCTTGGCGCCAAGCGCAAGCGCTTCAACCAAGGCCATCGAATGCACGCCAACCACAAACTCGCTGCGAGCCGCAAGGTTTAGCGCCGGCTCACTCAAATCAACAAAGCGCAGGTTGGCCGGCAAACGGCGACCAAGTTCGCGAAGATGCTGCCTAAACTGCTCGGCATTTTCTTGCGGGTGCGGTTTGACCACAAAATTCTTGGCTGGGTTTGCATCGGCAGCGCGCAGCGCGATGTCGAAAAGGCGCGTGGTCTGCTGAACCTGAGAAACGAAGAGCACGCTGCCGGCACGCGCAAAGTCTGGGTGCGGACCTGCCTCGGCGGGTGCATTGTTCTCGTGGTTCGGGCCTGCCTCGGCATGCGCAGATGAGGCTGCAACTGAGGCCCGAGCAGCGGCAAGGTGGGCGGGTTCGCCAACGATCGAGGTGCGAACATCCGAAGGCAAATCGGTTTCGGCAGCCCAGCACTGACCCCAAACATAGAGCTCGTTTGGCAAATAGGCAACCGAACTGCGCCCAGGCCATGAAAGCAAGGGATGCCTGTTGCTCAACAACCCGTGCTGCGGTTCGACGACCCAAACACCGGCATCTTGGGCGCCAGCGATGAGAGAGCGCTTCCAGGCGTTAACGATGAACAGTTTGCGAACGCCAGCCTTTTTGAAAAGCTTGGACCAACCGATGCGCTGCGCGGTGAACTCAACCAGCAACCAGCGTGGAAAAGCGCGGAACCGGCCCGCGATTGAAGCACTCATCACAAGTTGTGATTCGGGTGAGGTTGGCGCGAGCGCGGCCTCGAGCGCTTTGATAACTCGAGCGTATTTGGCAAGGTGCTTTGCACCGCCAAGTTGCGGCAAAACAAAAGGCGCAATTGCCAGCTTGGCCTGCAGACCGTGCGAGGCCAAAAAGTGCTGTTCGAGAAGTTCAACCTGAGGGCGGCCAGAGCCAAGGTCGTCGGCACCCATCCCAAAAATCAGCGGTTCTTCGTTGCCCCGTATTGCCTCAACAATGCCAGCCGAGAATGGGTCGTTGCCCGCGGCATCACGCCGTAAGAACGGAACGACCGCATATTTGCTTGGCTTGATTACAAATTCTGAGACATTCAGCCCCGATGAAGCAGCTAGATCGACAACCCGATCGCCGGTTGGGCGACGCTCATAAACGCCCAGGTTTTCGGCAATTTCACGCATCAAGCGGTCGCGCAATATCGGCCACAAATAAACCCCGGCAATGCGCCAATCAGCTAAGTTTTCGGCCGCCTCAACCTGAGCGAATGCAGCCCAGATGCCGTCGATTGTCGGGGCCTGGCCCGAAGAAGTGAATGAAGGCGCGGCAGCACCCGGCTCAACAGGTGAAGCACCCGTCGAATTAACGCTCAAGAAGGGCCTTTGCGCGCTCATAGTCGGCCTCGGTGTCGATGTCGATCGACTCGTCGGCATCCATGATGTAACCGGCCGCGTTAGAAACCGGAATCTGCTGGGCGGCAATGAAGTCACGCAGCTTGAAGATGTAGATTGCGCCGTTAGGAACATATGCGGGGCGCAACATCTGACGGTTTTGGCTGAAGGCCTCAGGGAAAAGCGGGGTGACCAAACCGGTTGGGCCAATGTTGACCGACCAGTATGGGCTCTTCTCGACAGCAGTCACCGAGATGCAAGCCCGAGCGCCCGACTCTTTGAGCAGCTTGAAGGCCTCTTCAACGTGAAGGGCGGTTCGAGCCGGTGAGGTTGGCTGCAAATAAACGACCCAAGGGTCTTGGTCGTGCAGCTCGATGGCGGTTTCGGGTGCCTGAAAGTAATCGAACAACACGTCTGCGGCAGTCGATTCATCTTCGGCAGCCTGAGGCGAACGCCTAAAGGTAACCGCGCCAGCTGCCTGAGCATTTTCTAGATATTCTTCGCTGTCGCTTGATAAAACCACCAGATCGATGGGGCTCTTTTCAAAACCACCGGTGGTCGAGTCGATCGCTCGCTCAATTAGCGTGCGGCCACCAATAACCTTCATGTTTTTGCCTGGCAGACCCTTAGAACCACCGCGTGCCGGGATGAATGCAATTACTAACTCGTCGTTGAGCATTGCTGCCTCCTAGTAATCGAGCCAGTGCTCGAGGTTGTTTCTCGCGTCGTTGAGGTCGTCGTGTCTGCCGATGTCGAGCCATGACTCGTGAATCGGAAACGCAGTGACCTTTTCGCCGTGGGACTTAATCATGTCGAGCAAAGTAGGCATATCGCAATACTGATCGGCAGGAATTAATTCGAGGGCCCAGGGGTCGAGGGCATAGATGCCAGCCGAAACCATTGAGCGGTGCAGCGGTTTTTCTGAAATCGACTCGACCTGTGTGCCATCGATGTTGACCACACCGTATGGAATCTGGAACGAGTATTCGCGCACACCCAGGGTTGCCTTAGCGCCCT
>JBEGSA010000016.1:0-24072 GCA_041180145.1 Actinomycetota bacterium
GCAAGAGGTGCCTCGCGAAGTGATTGTGCCGGCGCTGCCCGACGATGCAAAAGAACTCGGCAAATGGCTGGGGCAGTTGCGAGGCTCAAAGGTTGATCTGCGAGTTGCTCAGCGCGGTGACAAGGCGGCTCTTGCCGAAACTGCCCTGACCAATGCAAAACACGCGCTCATGCTCTACAAGACCCGGCGAAGCGCCGACTTCACCGCTCGTGCCGACGCACTTGCCGGCATTCAAAAGGCTCTAAACCTAGATGAAGCCCCGCTGCGCATCGAGTGTTTCGACGTTTCGCACCTTGGCGGCACCGGGGTGGTGGCCTCAATGGTCGTGTTCGAAGACGGCTTGCCTAAAAAGGATCACTATCGACGTTTCTCAATCGAAGAAACCACAGATGACACCGAGTCGATTTACCAAGTGCTGTCGCGACGATTGAAATACCTGAAAGACCCAAGCATCGACGAAGAACTCATCGACCCAGGTAAATTCAGTTACCGGCCATCGCTTTTGATTGTCGATGGCGGTTTGCCACAGGTAAATGCCGCGCAGCGTGCGATTGACGATTCTGGAGTATCGGGGCTCACAGTTGTCGGTTTAGCTAAGCGACTCGAAGAAGTGTGGGTTCCCGGCGATGAGTTTCCAATTATTCTTCCGCGTGCAACCGACGAGCTGTTTCTGCTGCAACGAATTCGCGATGAAGCGCACCGTTTTGCCATCACATACCAACGCAAAAAGCGCTCGAGCAGCATCGCCAGCATATTGAGTGATATTCCGGGATTGGGTGAAAAGCGAATCAGTGCGCTTTTGCGCCGATTTGGTTCTGCGAAACGACTCAAAGTTGCCTCGGTTGAAGAAATAGCCGAGGTTGCCGGAATTGGAAATTCGCTCGCAGTTCAGATTGTCGAGGGATTAAAAAAGTAACGATTTGCAATCGGCGTGTCGCAAGGGGTTAGACTTCTACAAACCGCGTCACAGCAAGCAACACGCCGAGACGCAAGATTTCGAATTTGACCGGCAAAGGAGGGGCGAGTGTCTATCGAAAAGAAGCACGAACTCCTCATCGTTACGGGCATGTCTGGCGCTGGCAGATCCACTGTCGGAAACGCACTTGAAGACCTTGGCTGGTATGTCGTAGACAACCTGCCACCCCAAATGCTCGGCCCGATTGCCGACCTGTTCACACTTGCCAAGACCCCTCTGCCGCGTTTGGCTGTTGTGATCGACGTTCGCGGAGGCGAGTTTTTCAGCGAATTGCATGAGCACCTTGCTCAACTTCGCACGAGAAGCATCAACCTGCGTTTGCTGTTTCTAGAAGCAACCGATGCCGCTCTCGTAAAGCGCTTTGAGTCGGTTCGTCGACCACACCCACTGCAAGGAAACGGAACCATCCTTGATGGAATCGGTGAAGAACGAGTTCGCCTGCTTAGCCTCAGAGAAGCCGCGGATGTCGTTATCGACACGAGCGATCTAAACATTCACCAACTGTCTAACAAAATCAGCGATGGATTCACTCTCGAGCACTCGCAGCGTTTGCAGATTACGGTGATGAGCTTTGGATTCAAATACGGCCTTCCTTCAGACGCCGATTTGGTAGCCGACATGCGATTTTTGCCCAACCCATTCTGGCAAGAAGCGCTTCGCCCTTTCACCGGCGAAGACCAAGCGGTCAGCGATTTTGTGCTTGGGCAGCCCGGAGCCGAGGAATTCATTGCGAACTACCTGTCGGCGCTGAAGCCAGTGTTGCGCGGATATGTTCAAGAAAACAAGCGCTACGCGACCATAGCCGTGGGCTGCACCGGCGGAAAACATCGTTCGGTTGCTACAGCCAAACGAATCGCAGCAGAGCTAGCAAAACTTCCAGATGTGGCCGTGAGCATCAAGCACCGCGATCTCGGCAAGGAATAGGGGAAAACCATGGCACTAACCGCAGACCTCAAAGATGAGCTCTCACGTTTAGAAATTAACAAAAACTCGGTTCGTATGGCCGAACTAGCTACCATTCTTCGTTTCTCGGGCGGATTACACCTTATTTCGGGACGGGTAGCCGTCGAAGTTGAATTAGACACCGCCCAGCTTGCTCGTCGCGTGCGCAAGGATTTGGTTGAACTGTTTGGCATCGAGTCAGAACTGGCGATCATTTCGCCGAGTGGAATTCGTCGCACCAGCCGCTATCAGGTGCGAGTCATCAAACAAGGTGATGTTCTAGCTCGTCAAACAGGCCTGCTTGACCAGCGTGGCCGCCCGGTGCGAGGTTTGCCAGCATTACTGGTGTCTGGCTCGATTCCCGAGGCTCAGGCGGTATGGCGTGGGGCTTTCTTGGCACATGGTTCGCTAACCGACCCAGGTCGCTCAGCAGCACTCGAGATCACTGCCCCGGGGAACGAAGCAGCGATGGCCCTGGTCGGCGTGGCCCGTCGATTGGGCGTGCAAGCTAAGGCTCGCGAGGTTCGAGGCGTTTACCGAGTAGTTGTTCGCGAAGGTGAAGCTATCGCAACCATGCTCACCCAGATGGGTGCGCACACGCAGGTTCTGCGCTGGGAAGAAATGCGGCTTCGTCGCGAAGTTCGGGCCACCGCAAACCGACTTGCCAATTTTGACGATGCCAACCTGCGTCGTTCGGCCCAGGCCGCAGTTGCGGCAGGAGCCCGCGTAGAAAGAGCGCTAGAAATCTTGGGAAGCGATATTCCCGAGCACCTTCGCTATGCAGGTCAGTTGCGATTGCAGCACAAGCAAGCAAGCCTCGACGAGCTTGGTCACTTGGCAGACCCGGTAATGACCAAAGACGCAATCGCCGGCCGAATCCGCCGACTGTTGGCAATGGCAGACAAGAAAGCCGAGGAACTAGGTATTCCGGCCACCGATGCGTTCTTGAGCGAAGATCTCGAAGATTAGCTCGGAATAATCAAACAGAATTCAATCTTTTTAAGAGCAACACCTAACAAGGAGCACAAAATGAGCAAGTATGTTCTGCCAGAACTGACCTACGACTATGCAGCACTAGAGCCAAGCATCTCGGCTCGAATCATGGAATTGCACCACTCAAAGCACCACGCAGCCTATGTTGCTGGAGCAAACACCACTCTTGAGCTGCTCGAAGATGCTCGCGCGAAAAACGATTTCACCTGGGTCAACAAGCTCCAGAAGGACCTAGCTTTCCACCTGGCTGGGCACATCAACCACTCGATTTTCTGGAAGAACCTGGCTCCGGTCAACAGCGACCGCCCACAGGGAGAGTTGGCTGCGGCAATCAACGAGTTCTTCGGTTCATTTGAGGCTTTCCAAGCGCACTTCAACGCCTGCGCAATGGGCATCCAGGGTTCTGGTTGGTCTTTCTTGGCTTGGGATGTCTTGGGTCAGCGACTAATCATCGAACAGCTTTATGACCAGCAGGGCAACATCGTTCCAACCAGCGTTCCACTGCTGATGCTCGACATGTGGGAGCACGCTTTCTACCTTGACTACGTCAACGTAAAGGGCGACTATGTGAAGGCATTCTGGAACATCATCAACTGGTCAGATGTTCAAGCGCGTTTCGAGGCGGCACGCACCCAAACTAGCGGCCTACTGCTAGTCTGATACTAGTTTTTCCACCCAACGGTGCGTGGCAAATAACCAATAAAAATCAACCACGCGCCGTTTGTGGCGCCTGAACCATTTGGAGAACCTAATGGCAATTCGCGTTGGAATCAACGGCTTCGGCCGAATCGGACGTAACTACCTACGTGCCGAGCTAGCAAAGGGCACCGACCTAGAGATCGTTGCAGTAAACGACCTAAGCGACCCAAAGTCACTTGCTCACCTTTTGAAGTATGACTCAGTAACCGGCCGTCTTCCTCAGGAAGTTTCGGTTGACGGACAGAACATCATCGTTGGCGGCAACGTCATCAAGGTTCTTGCAGAGCGCAACCCAGCCGACCTTCCATGGGGCGAGCTAGGCGTTGACATCGTTATCGAGTCAACCGGTCGTTTCACCGACTCAGAGGCTGCAAAGGCTCACATCGCAGCTGGCGCAAAGAAGGTTCTGATCTCGGCACCTGCTACTGGCGACGTTGCAACCTTCGTAATCGGTGTTAACGAGCACACCTACGACCCAGCAAACCACCACATCATCTCGAACGCTTCTTGCACTACCAACTGCTTGGCTCCATTTGCCAAGGTCTTCAACGACAACTTTGGTATCGAGAACGGTCTGATGACCACCGTGCACGCTTACACCGCCGACCAGAACCTTCAAGACGGCCCACACGGCGACCTACGTCGCGCGCGCGCAGCCGCTCTAAACATTGTTCCTTCATCAACCGGAGCTGCGAAGGCAATTGGCCTAGTTCTTCCAGAGCTAAAGGGCAAGCTAGACGGTTACGCACTTCGCGTTCCAGTGCCAACCGGTTCGATCACCGACCTAACCTTGGTCTCAAAGACCGATGTCACCGTTGAGCAGATTCAGGCTGCCTACAAGGCTGCTGCGGCATCTGGTCCGATGAAGGGCATCCTGAAGTACACCGAAGACGAGATCGTTTCAAGCGACATCGTGACCGACCCACACTCATCAATCGTTGACGCCGGCCTAATCAAGGTCATCGGTCGCACCGTAAAGATCTCATCTTGGTACGACAACGAGTGGGGTTACTCAAACCGTCTGGTTGAGCTAACCGAGCTAGTAGCTAGCAAGCTCTAAACAGCTAGTCAGCTCAAGAACAAACGAAAAGGCAAAAATTGCGCAAACTCTCCGACCTGCCAAACCTTGATGGAAAGCGGGTAGTAATCCGCTGCGACCTCAATGTTCCACTTGATGGAACACGCATCACCGACGATGGTCGCATCGTTGCTTCCGTTCCAACAATCAAGTACCTGGTCGACAGCGGCGCCAAGGTTGTGGTCATTTCACACCTTGGTCGCCCAGAGGGTGCACCAGATGCCAAATATTCGCTAGAGCCAGCCGCCAAGCGTCTCGGCGAACTTCTTGGTCAGCCTGTGTTCTTCGCTACCGACACCGTTGGTAGCGAAGCACAGGGTGCCGTGAAGGCACTTGCTCGCGGTGGGGTAGTGGTTCTCGAGAACCTGCGCTTCAACGCGGCAGAAACCAGCAAAGATCAGGCCGAGCGCGAAGCCTTTGCCGCAAAGCTTGCCGAGTTCGGTGATTTCTTCGTTAGCGATGGCTTCGGCGTTGTGCACCGCAAGCAGGCATCCGTGTTTGAACTTGCCAAGGCCTTGCCTAACGCAGTTGGTTTTTTGGTTGAGAAAGAACTTGAGGTTGCCGAGCGCCTAACCACCAACCCAGAGCGCCCTTATGCGGTTGTTCTAGGTGGATCAAAGGTTTCAGACAAACTGGGCGTCATCGACCACCTTCTGCCGAGCGTGAACAAACTTCTTGTTGGCGGCGGAATGGTTTTCACCTTCTTGGCTGCGCAGGGTTACAAGGTGGGCTCAAGCCTGCTTGAGGTAGACCAGATCGACACCTGCAAAGAATATCTAACTCGCGCCGCAGCGCTTGGCGTCGAGGTTATTTTGCCTACCGACATCGTGGTGGCATCAAAGTTCGGTGCCGACGCTGAGGTTGCGATCACATCGGCTCACGAAATTGAGTCGAGCCCGTTTGGTGACAAGGGCCTCGGTCTAGACATCGGCCCAGAGTCGGCCGCTCGTTTTGCCGCCGAAATCAAGGCTTCGAAGACCGTGTTCTGGAACGGCCCGATGGGTGTGTTCGAGATCGACAAGTTTGCCGGAGGAACCCGCGCGGTCGCGCAGGCGCTCACCGAGGTTGACGGCCTGAGCGTTGTTGGCGGCGGCGACTCTGCCGCTGCAGTGCGCATCCTTGGCTTCGACGACAGCCAGTTTGGTCACATCTCAACCGGCGGCGGCGCAAGCCTCGAGTACCTAGAGGGCAAAAAACTGCCAGGGCTAGAAGTTCTCAACTAATTTTTCTCAACATATAACTGGAGGGCCAAATGGCTAACCGCATTCCACTAATCGCCGGCAACTGGAAGATGAACCTTGATCACCAGCAGGCAATCGCATTGGTGCAAAAACTTTCCTGGACCTTGGCTGACGCCGGGCACGACTATAAGTCGGCAGAGGTCGTGGTCTTTCCTCCATTCACCGACCTTCGCACGGTGCAAACCCTGATCGACGCCGAGAAGCTTGAGTTGGGCCTTGGTGCTCAGGATCTTTCACAGCACGACTCAGGTGCATACACCGGAGACATCTCTGGTGCCTTCTTGTCAAAGCTTGATGCAAAATACGTCTTGATCGGGCATTCAGAGCGTCGCCAGTATCACGCCGAGACCGATGAGGTCGTTCAGGCAAAGACCGCAGCGGCATTCCGTCACGGTCTTGTGCCAGTAATTTGTGTTGGTGAAACTCTCGAAGAGCTGGAAACTGAGGGACAGAGCGCTGTTCCGGTTCGCCAGACTCTGGCTGCGCTTTCAGGGCACGACAAGCTTGGCGATTTCGTAATCGCGTATGAGCCAGTATGGGCAATCGGAACCGGCAAGGTGGCAACCCCAGAAGAGGCAGCTACCGTCTGTGGCAAGATTCGCGAGGCTCTAGCAGCGAAATTTGGAGCAGATTTGGCGCAGGCGACTCGAATTCTTTACGGCGGTTCGGTTAAGGCAGCAAACGTAGCCGGATTCCTTCGCAGCACCGAAGTTGACGGCGTTCTTGTTGGTGGCGCCAGCCTCGATGCCGAGGAGTTCAGCGGTATTGCTCGTTTCCAGAAGCACATCGCTCTATAATTTCAATACTGCTAATACCTAAGGATTTTTAATGGCCGCTCTATCGATTGCACTGTATGTGCTGCTTGCTATCACCAGCTTGCTACTTACTCTCTTGATCCTTTTGCACAAGAGTCGTGGCGGTGGCCTTTCAGACATGTTCGGTGGCGGAGTTAACACCACCCTTGGTTCATCTGGTGTTGCAGAGCGAAACCTAAACCGAATCACCATCATCCTTGGTGTGGTTTGGGCCGTCGTGATCATCACCCTCGGCTTGTTCACCCGTTTCAACCTTCTGGGCTAAAAATGACCAACGGGGGTTCAGCGATTCGCGGTTCTCGTGTTGGCGCGGGGCCAATGGGCGAGGCCGATCGAGGCTTCAAGGCCGAGCGAGTTTTTCGCGACTACTTTTGCTCAAACGGTCACGAAACCAATAAGCAGTTTTCGGCTCACCTCGAGGCCGAAGAAATCATGGTCGAAATCGATTGCCCAAACTGTGGCTTGCCGGCCGGTCTCGATAAGAACAACCCGCCGGTTATCGCTAAGCACGAGCCATACAAGACACACCTGGCCTATGTGAAAGAGCGCAGAACCGATGAAGAGGCAGTTCAGCTTCTCGACGAGGCAGTTAGCGCAGTGCGCGAACGTCGCATCAAGGCCGCAGAAGCCGAAGCGGCTAAAAACAAATAAAAAAAGAGACCCGATTGGGTCTCTTTTTGTTTAAGCCCGGTTCAGTGAACCGTTAAAGCAGTTCCTAGAAACCCCAAACGCGATTGCCTGCGGTTTGGTCGACAAACCACACGGTCTTCTGGGTGCCATGCACGCGACCGACTGGCAAGGCCTGAGGGTCATCACCGAAGGCAACTTCAACCGCCTGTTGCTTGTCAGCGCCTGCAACTACGAACCAAACTTCATCGGCCGCGTTGACCGCTTCGTAGGTGAAAGTCAGTCGCTGGGGTGGAGGCTTGGGGGAGTCGTGCTCTGCGACTACCTGTAAACCGGCTGCGGGAGCTGGCTTGCCAGGGAACAGGCTGCAGATGTGCCCGTCGGGACCAACGCCACAAAAGACCACGTCAAAGTGAGGGTTCACTTGGGTGACATGAGCGGCAAACTTGAAAGCGGCCTGATCGAGGTCTAGGCCTTGGTTGGCTGCCGGAAACTCATGCACCTTAACCTCATCAAGCTTGATCTTGCTCAACAGAGCCTTGCGAGCCTGGTTTGCATTGCGATCATCGCTGTCGGAAGCCACGAATCGTTCATCGCCCCACCAGAAATTGACTTTGGTGTAGTCGATTGAATCTCGGTCTGGGTGTTCACCCAAGGCAGCCAAGGTTGCGATGCCAACGGTTCCGCCGGTTAGTGCAATGTGTGCCTCGGGCTTTGACAGCAGAACCTGACCCAGTTTTGCGATTAGTGCGGTTGCGGCGGCGCGAGCCACCGAATCTGCATCTTTGAATCGATTAACCGTAGGCTGCGACATTAGTGACCTTCGGTCAAAACCGGCTTGGTCGAGTGTGGTCCAAAGGTTTTTATGACCTTGCCGAACAGGTCATCTGGGTCAAGACGTCGAAGGTCTTCGCTCAGACAATCGCGCAAACTGCGACGAGGCAATGAGATCTCGCGAGTTGGCTGAGTTGGCTGAATTAGCGTCGCAACATCAGGCACGTTTCGAACGATTTCGATGTCGCCCGACTTTCGAAGAATCTTTACACCACGGATGCCGGCAACTTGCTTGCCTCGATTGGTACGAATCAACTTGACATCGACCTTCAGCTTGAGCTGCAACCAGGCAGCCAAGAGGTCGGTGCTTGGTGAGTCGGTAGCGCCGGTAACTTCGATGCCGGTTACCGGATCGTAAGGTGGCTGGTCAAGAATGGCAGCAAGCTGAGCTCGCCACAGGGTCAACCGAGTCCAGGCGAAATCGCTGTCACCCGGCTGATACGAACCGGCAAGCTGCACCAAGAATGCGTGTGGATCTTTTTGGCTGGCTGCATCGGTGATGCGGCGCGTAGCGATGTGCCCGATCGGTGAGTCTCCGACAACCGCAGGAGCCTCGTCAGGCCACCAAGCCACCACCGGGGCATCAGGAAGTAGCAGACCGGTCACTAGGCTCTCAGGGTCGCTCGCAGCCTCTCCGAAGGCGCGCAAAACCACTACCTCGGATGCTCCGGCGTCGCCACCAACGCGAATCTGGGCGTCGAGCTTAGCTTCTGAAGCTGCGGCACCTTCATCATCGGCAACGACAATCACTCGACATGGGTGCTCGCGCGATGCCTCGTTGGCAGCCTTGATAGCAGGCTCAATCCCCGCGAAGTCGGTTTCGATGATCAAAGTAAGCACGCGACCAAGCGCGACAGCGCCACCCTCTTCGCGAATTTGAACCAAGGCCTTTGAGACCTTGCTAATGGTTGTGTTGGGCAGGTCTTTGATCACGGAATTCTCCACTCACGGCCATCACGGGCAAGCATTTCATTGGCTGAAGTTGGCCCCCAGGTGCCAGGCTTGTATTGCTCAGGCTGACCTTGGGTGGCCCAGTATTCCTCGATAGGGTCGAGAATCTTCCATGAGAGCTCTACCTCTTCGTGGCGTGGGAACAACGGTGGGTCTCCAAGCAAGACGTCGAGAATCAAACGCTCGTAGGCTTCTGGGCTGGCCTCGGTGAACGCGTGTCCGTAACCAAAGTCCATGGTTACATCTCGAACCTGCATACCTACGCCTGGAACCTTCGAACCGAAACGGATGGTCACACCTTCGTCTGGCTGAACACGAATCACCAAGGCGTTCTGTCCAAGTGCGCTGGTTTGGCTCTCGGCAAAAAGCTGCTGAGGTGCGCGCTTAAAAACAACCGCGATTTCGGTGACTCGACGTCCAAGGCGCTTGCCCGCACGAAGATAAAACGGCACTCCAGCCCAACGACGGGTGTTAATGTCAAGGCGCATAGCCGCGTAGGTCTCCGAGACCGACTCCGGGTTCATGCCGTCTTCTTCTAAGAAGCCGGTGACCTTCTCGCCGCCCTGCCAACCACCTGCGTATTGACCGCGTGCGGTGTGCTTGCCAAGGTCTTTAGGCAAACGAACGGCCGACAAAACCTTTTCTTTTTCGGCACGCAAATCGGCTGCGTCGAATGACACCGGTTCTTCCATGGCGGTAAGCGCCAGCAGCTGAAGCAAGTGGTTTTGAATCACGTCACGCGCAGCGCCGATGCCGTCGTAATAACCGGCACGTCCACCAACACCGATGTCTTCAGCCATGGTGATTTGAACGTGATCGATGTAGTTTGCGTTCCAAAGTGGCTCAAAGAGCTGGTTTGCAAAGCGCAGGGCCAAGATGTTCTGAACGGTTTCTTTACCCAGGTAGTGGTCGATGCGGAACACCGAGTCTGGTGGGAAAACAGATTCAACAACCTCGTTTAGCACTCGAGAAGAAGCTAGGTCGTGACCAAATGGCTTCTCGATTACTACGCGACGGAACTGGTCTTTTGCCGGCGCGGCAAGACCGCTGCGCTTGAGCTGCTCACAAACCTGTGCAAATGCTCTTGGCGGAATCGACAGGTAGAAGGCGTGGTTACCGTTGGTGCCGCGCTCTTTGTCGAGAGTCTCGATGGTTGCCTTCAAACGGTCGAAAGCTGCGTCATCATCGAATTCACCCGAAACGAATCGAATACCGGTCGAGAGTTGCTCCCAAACCTCTTCTGACCAAGGTGTGCGGGCGTACTGCTGAACGGCCTCTTTGACTACCTTGCCGAAGTCTTGGTCAGCCCAGTCGCGCCTGGCAAAACCGACCAGAGCGAAGCCAGGTGGCAAAAGGCCACGATTGGCTAGGTCATAAACCGCAGGCATTAGCTTCTTGCGAGATAGGTCACCGGTAACACCGAAAATAACTAGCGAGCTTGGGCCCGCGATGCGATTGAGGCGGCGGTCATCTGGGTCGCGAAGCGGGTTGTTGCCCGGTCCGAACTTAGCTGGACTCATTGAAGAGTTTCTCCTTAGATGGCGTTCTTGATGGCGGCTAGCCCGGCCTTGACCTCGGTCAAGGTAAGGGTCAACACTGGACGACCTAGAGCACCAAGAACCTTGGCGTCTCCGGCGGCCTGCGATGCAATCAATTCGCCGAAAGTGAAGTCACGACCTGGTACGGCTATGTCTTGCTTTGCGGTGGCCACAATCTGCAGATAGACGCCCTGGCGAGGCCCACCCTTGTGATACTGGCCGGTTGAGTGCAAGAAACGCGGCGCCCAACCAAAGGTAACCGGGCGGCGGGTTTTCTTGGCGAGTAGGTCTCGAAGCTCGGCAGCTTCTGGAGCGCTGGTGCGGTCAAGGTAGGCGTGGACCGAAACGTAGCCCTCGTCGTCATCGAGTTTGGCCAAAAGCGCTGCGACTGCTGCACTCAGGGTTGAGCCGGTTACCTCAAGCGCCGTGCTGCGAACCTCGACACCCTCGGCTTCAAATTCAGCAGGGATGACCGCGTCGCGCTGCTCAAGCATTCCGCGAGCGGCAATCTTGGCAGATTCAACGTCTGGTTGGTCAAACGGGTTGATGCCAAGCAAACGGCTGGCTACAACGGTTGCATACTCCCAAAGCAGAAACTGTGCTCCGAGGGGACCAGAGACTGAAACTGTGTCGCCAGAGACCGGCTTGGCATTTGCCTGAACATGCACTGCCAGCAAGTCTGCGAGACCCGAATGCAATTCTTGGCTCTGTGGCTCTAGAACAACCGGCAAAACACCCTTGCCGATTTTTCCGGTTGATTCTGCAATCAGTTGCTCGGCCCAATCGCCGAAACCCACAATTGCGGTGCCGTCTGAAACGATGCCGATCTTGTCGCGGTAACCCATTTCG
The DNA here is from genome assembly GCA_041180145.1 of Actinomycetota bacterium. Lineage (GTDB taxonomy): Bacteria > Actinomycetota > Actinomycetes > Actinomycetales > Microbacteriaceae > Rhodoluna. Next base: position 11,544 of record JBEGSA010000016.1, read on the forward strand.
CCAGGTGTGCGAGCAAGAGCCGCGCCCAAAATTAAGCCAGGGTTGTCTTCTGAATCGCTCGCCAGCAGGTCGGCAACTGCTTGGGCATCAGCAAGAAGGCCAGCTATGTCGGCTCCGGCAAGACCCGAAGGAACCAAGCCGAATGCGGTGAGCGCTGAATAGCGGCCACCTACCGTTGGATCGGCGTTGAAGATCCGGTAACCATCTGCCTTGGCAGCGGCCTCCATGGGTGAACCCGGGTCGGTCACAATGACCACACGGTCGGTCTTGTCGATACCGGCATCGGTGAATGCCTTTTCGAAAATGCGCTTCTGAGAATCGGTTTCGACGGTCGAACCAGACTTAGAAGAAACGATGATCGCGGTCTTGTTTAGATCGCCGGCAAGTGCTGCGCCGACCTGATCCGCATCGGTCGAGTCAAGAACAACCAGCTCAACGCCGGCAGTACCGGTGATTACCTCTGGTGCTAGCGAAGAGCCGCCCATTCCGCAAAGCACGAAACGGTTTACACCCTTGGCAGCAAACTCGGCACGAAGGGCAAGAATTGGCTCAACCAGGGGAGCAGAGTCGAAAGCAGAACCAACCCAGCCCAAACGAATTGACGACTCAGCCTCGGCTTCGGATCCCCAAAGTGTGAAGTCCTTTGCAGCGATGCGGCTAGCCACCTTGTCGGCAACTAGCTGCGGAACGGCATTGGCTACCGCAGCGGCTGCGGTGCCGGCTACTACGACCTTAAGAGTCATGGTTACTTTGCGGCCTTTAGCGCGGTGTCAACGGTCTCAACAAGCTCGTTCCACGAGACGATGAACTTGTCTACGCCTTCTTTTTCAAGCAACTCGGTTGCGTCGGCAAGCGAAACGCCGGCTGCAGCAACCTTGGCAAGTACTTCGCGAGCAGCTTCGTAGTTGTTTGTGATCGAAGCCGAAGGAACAACTCCGTGGTCGTAAACGGCTTCCATAGTTTTTTCAGGCATGGTGTTAACCAACTGAGGAGCCACCAACTCGGTGACATAAAGAGTGTCGAGCAGGTTCGGGTCTTTTACACCGGTAGATGCCATAAGTGGGCGCTGAACGTTGGCACCGGCGGCTGCCAGCTCTGACCACTCGGCGGTGGCGAACTCTTGCTCGAATACCTCGTATGCAAGGCGTGCGTTTGCTAGAGCAGCCTGGCTCTTTAGCTCAGCGTGGCCGGCAGCAACCAATCGGTTGTCTACCTCGGTGTCAACGCGAGAAACGAAGAATGAGGCAACCGAGTGAATCTTTGAAATGTCGTGTCCGGCAGCCTTGGCCTTCTTTACTCCGGCGATGTAGGCAGCGATAACCGCGCGGTAGCGCTCTAGCGAGAAAATCAGAGTGACGTTGACGCTGATGCCCTCGGCGATAACTGCGGTGATTGCCTCAAGACCAGGCTTGGTGGCTGGAATCTTGATCATCACGTTCTCGCGGTTTACCTTTGCGAAGAGCTCCTTGGCCTGCTTTACGGTGCCAGCGGCATCGTTTGCAAGACCAGGTTCAACCTCAATCGAAACTCGCCCATCAAAACCATTGGTAGCAGCATAAACACCAGCGAAGATGTCGCAAGCGTCGGCAACGTCTTTAGTGGTGATCTCAAAGATTGCCTGCTCGGCAGATGCGCCAGCAGCAGCCAGCTCGGCAACCTGAGCCTGGTAACCCTCGCCCTTGGCAAGAGCGCCAGCGAAGATGGTTGGGTTAGTGGTGACGCCCGAAACCGAACGGTTGGTGATTAGATCGCGCAGGCCACCTGAAACGATGCGAGAGCGCGATAGGTCGTCTAGCCAAATGCTGACGCCGTTTGCTGCGAGTTGAGCTAGTGGGCTGTTTGACATGGAGTTTCTCCGTTTTCTGTAAAAGTTTGATTAGTTAGCGATTGAAGCCTGAGCGGCAGAGACAACGGCCTCTGCAGTCATGCCGAACTCGCGGTAAAGGGTTTTAGGGTCGGCCGAGGCACCGAAGTGTTCGATCGATACGCTCTTGCCAAACGGGCCAACGTACTTGTTCCAGCCGAGGCTAACTCCGGCTTCAACCGATACCTTTGCCTTAACCCCAGCAGGCAAAACCTGCTCGCGGTAGGCTGCAGATTGCTCGTCGAACCACTCTAGGCAAGGAGCTGAAACGACTCGGGTGGCAATACCCTTTGCTTCAAGCTGCAGTCGGGCGGCAACGGCGATTTCAACTTCTGAACCGGTGGCGATCAGGATTACCTCAGGCTTACCGTTGGCAGCCTCAAGCAGGGTGTAAGCGCCCTTTGAAGTGTTTTCAGCACCTGCGTAAACAACGCCGGTTTCATCGGCCTCGCCGCGAGGGTAAACCGGAAGGTTCTGACGGCTCAGAGCAAGACCCGCAGGGCCCTGGCGACGCTCGAGAACGGTCTTCCAGGCGTAAGAGGTTTCGTTGCCGTCGGCTGGGCGAACCAAGTCGAGGTTTGGAATTGCGCGAAGGGTTGCAATCTGCTCAATTGGCTGGTGGGTTGGCCCATCTTCACCTAGAGCCACAGAATCGTGGGTCCAAACGAAAATCGATGGAATTCCCATCAGTGCCGCGAGACGAACTGCAGGGCGCATGTAGTCGCTGAAGATCAAGAAGGTACCGCCGAATGCGCGGGTGTTTCCGTGCAGAACGATGCCGTTCAGGATCGAACCCATTGCGTGCTCACGAATACCGAAGTGGAGGACACGACCATACTGGTCGCCGGTCCACTCGTGGGTTGACCACTCACTAGGCACGAATGACTTGGCTCCGGCAATGGTGGTCATGTTCGAGTCGGCTAGGTCGGCTGAACCACCCCAAAGCTCAGGCATCACGCCTGCAATGGCGTTGATGACCTTACCTGAAGCAACGCGGGTTGAAACAGAACTGCCGTTCTCAAAGACAGGTAGAGCAGCTTCAAGCTCTGCCGGTGTAGCACCCGAAACGATTCTGTCGAGCAGGTGCTTCTTGTCGGCGTTGTCTGATGCCCAGGCGTCGAATGAGGCCTCCCAGGCTGAACGTTCGCGGTCGAATCGCTCTGTGCTGCGGGTGTGAGCCAAAACCTCTGGAGAAACTTCGAAGGTCTTCTCTGGGTCGAAGCCAAGAACGGTCTTTAGAGCGGCAAGCTCTTCGGCGCCAAGTGCTGAACCGTGAATCTTGCCCGAGTTCTGCTTCTTTGGTGAAGGCCAGCCGATGATGGTGCGCAGGGTGATGAGCGACGGCTTGTTGGTTACTGCCTTTGCCTTTTGAATTGCGTTGTAAAGCTCTTCAAGGTCTTCGACGTAGTTGCCGGTCTTCTTCCAGTCAACGGTCTGGGTGTGCCAGCCGTATGACTCATAACGAGCATTCACGTTTTCGGTGAAGGCGATGTTGGTGTCGTCTTCGATTGAAATCTGGTTCGAGTCATAGATGACGACCAGGTTGCCAAGTTGCTGGTGACCGGCTAGCGAAGCTGCCTCTGCGGTTACGCCCTCTTGCATGTCGCCATCGCCGGCGATTACGTAAACGTGGTGGTCGAACGGTGACTGACCCTCGGCTGCCTGAGGGTCATAAAGGCCACGCTCGAATCGAGCGGCGTAGGCAAATCCCGTGGCCGAAGCCAGACCTTGACCTAGGGGACCAGTGGTGATTTCGACACCCTTGGTGTGACCATACTCTGGGTGGCCGGGGGTAGCTGAACCCCAGGTGCGCAATGCCTTTAGGTCGTCGAGTTCAAGGCCGTAGCCGTGAAGGAACAGCTGGTTGTAAATGGTAAGTGAGCTGTGGCCCACCGACAGAATGAAGCGGTCTCGACCCAACCAGCGGTCATCTCGTGGGTCGTGACGCATCACCTTGTTGAACAGCAGGTATGCAACCGGCGCAAGGCTGATTGCGGTACCTGGGTGGCCGTTACCGACCTTTTCAACTGCATCGGCCGCTAGAACGCGGGCGGTGTCTACGGCTTTTGAATCTAGTTCGGACCACTGGAATGCTGACAAGGACAGCTCCTTTATCTTGATATGAGCGTTAAACGATTGTTTTATGGGCTTGGCATCATCGCCGTAAAACGGGGGAATGTTCTGGCCATTTCATCCCAATGAGCCACAATCCGTTCAGTAAAAGTCTATACCTTCGGGCTTTTCATAACGTGGGAATAACGGATGATGTCGGTGATTTAGACTTAACTGAAATGCGAAATGAAACCCAGACTTTTGACGCGCCTTCGAGCGGGGGTTTCGTCGGCTCTTTCAGTCGCAAAACCAAGGCATACGTTGCTCTAACCAAGCCTCGCGTTATTGAGCTTTTGCTAATCACCACCGTGCCCACAATGATCCTTGCTCAACAGGGCATTCCAAATCTTTGGCTAGTTTTGGCAACCCTGGTTGGCGGCGCTTTGAGTGCTGGATCAGCAAACGCCTTCAATTGCTACATCGATGCTGACATCGACAAAATCATGGGGCGAACTAAGGGACGCCCTCTGGTTACCGGTGAGCTGAGCAAAACCGAAGCCTTCGTATTTGCCTGGGTGATCGGCATCGGTTCGGTGCTTTGGCTAGGTTTCTTGGTGAACTGGATGGCATCAATGCTGTCGTTGATCGCGATTCTTTTTTACGTCTTCGTGTACACGCTTCTGCTAAAGCGACGCACCCCTCAGAACATTGTTTGGGGCGGGGCGGCCGGCGCCATGCCTGTGACTATCGGTTGGGCAGCAGTAACCGGCACCGTAGATTTGGCAGCCTGGGTGCTGTTTTTGGTTATTTTCCTCTGGACCCCACCGCACTATTGGCCGCTCTCAATGCGATACAAAGAGGACTACGCCAACGCTGGCGTGCCGATGCTGCCAGTGGTTAGAAACTCAAACACCGTCGCGGTGCAAATCATTCTTTACGCTTGGGCGCTATTCGCCTCGACTTTGCTTTTGATCCCGGTTGCCAACATGGGCTTGCTCTACATCGTTGTCGCCCTTGGCTCTGGTGGCTGGTTTGTTTTCGAGGCTTACAAGCTTTATCGCGAGGGAATTTCGCAAACAGTCAAAAACCCAATGAGGCTTTTCCATTGGGCGAACACGTATCTGACTGTGCTTTTCATCGCCATCGCTATCGATCCACTGCTGCCTTTCTAGACAACTTGCCGCGCTAGATTGGCTCGAAACACAGAACTTTAGTTCGGTTTTACCTTGATCTCTTCAAGCCTCGCTAAGGCTTCATCTCGCTCTGCCGAGTGATCAACAATCGGCGCCGGGTAACCGTTGACCAGTCCGTCGAGGCGATTCCAAGGCTCGTGAACGTCTGGCCCCATTATGTGAGCCAGTTCGGGAACATACTTGCGAACATAGTCGCCGCGCGGATCGAATTTGTAGCCTTGCAGGATTGGGTTAAATACCCGGTAGTAGGGCGAGGCGTCTGTACCGGAACCGGCTGTCCATTGCCAACCATGAGCGTTGGATGCTGGGTCAAAATCGCTCAAGTTCTCTTCAAACCAAGCCGCACCCTGTTGCCATTCGAGATGAAGGTCTTTCACTAGGAATGAAGCGACAATCATTCGCACTCGGTTGTGCATCCAACCCGTTTGCAACAGTTGACGCATGCCAGCGTCGACCATCGGATAGCCGGTTTTACCCTGTTTCCAGGCCTCGAGCTTGACTTCTGCCTCGGCTCCGCTGTCGTAGCGCATCTTGGCAAACCTTGGTTCGTAATATTCGGTTTGCGATTCGGGTTTGTGCCACAAAACATCTGCATAGAACTCGCGCCAGGCGATCTCTTTGCGAAAGACATTGTGTCCGGGCGAGTCGGCCAGTTCGGCGAGGATGGTTCGGGGGTGGATCTCGCCAAATGCCAACGCGTGACTGAGGTGCGAGGTGCCAGACAGATCGGCGCGGTTTCGCAACTCGTCGTATTGAAACAAGGCTCTCTGCTTGAACCTGGCGAGGGTTCGCAGCGCAAACGCTTCACCCGCGATCACCTTAAACGGAGCGTCTTTTGTCGGCACCGGCAACTCGGCATAACCAACTGGCTTGTTCCACACGGCACCTTCGGCGAGCGCTTCTGGCCTTGCGTCGAAGATTTCGAACCAGTTCTTGAAGAATGGCGTGTAAACCCGGTAGGGGGTTTCATCTGGTTTGGTAACTAAACCGGGGGCAACAGAGTAGTAGCTGTCGTCGAGTTGAAGGTAAATGCCTTCGTCTTTTAGTGCCAGGCCGACCGAGTTTTGCTCCGCAACACCCTTTGGGTCGTGAGCTCGGGTGGCGTGAACCGTTTTGGCTCCAACGGCGCTAGCAAATTTGACCAGGTCAGCGCTTGGCTCGTGGTCAAGAAAAGACAACTGAGAGTCGATAGAAGCGTTCAGTGATTTTAGGGATTCGACCAGCGAGTGCTGCCTGATTCCGCTCAATTCCCGAAACTGTGAACCACTAAACGCATAAACCGGATAGACGACGCCATCACCGTCAGCCTTGGAGCCCCTAACCGCAGCATTGAGTGCACGGTTATCGCCTAAACGAAGGTCGCGTCGGAACCAAAATACTCTGCTCATGCTGAAGGTTCGTTTGTTTTTCTGACTTTGCCCCTAATCGCAAGCCACTGCATGGTGAGCAAACTGCACAGCACAGCCGCGCCGAGCATGTGCAATCCGACCAACAACGCTGGCACCCCAAGGCGAGCCTGAACCACACCGATGATTGCCTGGGCGATGCTCACAACGAGCAACAGCAGATTCACACGAGTTTGATAGCTCGGAATTCCGCGCTTGGCCAGGATTGCAAACTGCACCAAAATCAGCACCAACATCAAGTAAGCGGGATAGCTGTGCAAGTGTTGCCAGATCTCAAGATCCAATCCGTTTCTAATGCTCTCAGCGTCGCCCGAGTGCGGACCAGCTCCGGTAACCAAAACTCCGACCAATACCGTTATTGCGCCAACCACAGCAATCGGGGTTGCTGTTCGCCAAAGCGCCTGACTAACGGCCACGTGGGCTGGTGGCAACGCTCTAAATACGAGAACGCTAGCAACCGCGATCATGTAGCCGCTGAGCACGAAGTGTGCTCCGACGAACCAAGGGTTGAGTTGAGTCAGAACTGTAAAACCGCCAAGCACGGCTTGAGCGGGTATACCAAGACCCAAAATCAGTGCAGGTGCAAAAAGCCCCTTGCGCAGTTCACGACCGAGACCAACGATGCTCAAGAAGGTAAGCACGGCCACCAGCGCGAGCACGAAGGTCAGCAATCGGTTTGCGAACTCAATAACGCCGTGTAGCCCCATCTCTGGAACCGTGACCAGTGAGTCTTCGGTGCACTTTGGCCAGGTTGGGCAACCGAGGCCCGAACCGGTTAGTCGCACAACCCCTCCGGTAACCACAATCAGAATCTGGCTAACCAGCGAGGCCCAGACATAAAGGGGGATACGAGCACTAGAAAAGAGCGATATGTTCGGCAGTTTGGCAATGAGCTTCGAAAACATTCGAATGTGGCCTTTCTTGGGCTTTCGCTATGGCCTCGCGGCAACTAAACTTGACCTAGGTTTCAGCGTTTTTCGCTGGCATTCATGCCAATTTGAAACACCTTCTCTTCGATTCTCGCACAGTAGAAATGCTTCAAGGTTTTCCAGCCTTGTGGGAATACCTGCGCGAGTCGAAAGGGTTGAGACCAATGAAGAGACAGACCGAGATAAGCACTCGAATCTGAAACTAAAAACAGGAGGCCGGCTTGTCCGACATCATCATCGAAAGACCAGAACTAGACAGCCTAGGCGTCTATGAATTTGGCTGGTCTGACTCAGACTCTGCCGGAACTAATGCCCGTCGCGGAATTAGCGAAGAGGTTGTCAGCGACATCTCGGCTAAAAAGAGCGAGCCAGAGTGGATGCTTGAGCGTCGCCTTCGCGGTTATGAATACTTTTTAAAGAAGCCAATGCCTAGTTGGGGTTCAGATCTTTCGGGCATCGACTTCGACAACATCAAATACTTCGTTCGTTCTACCGAGAAGCAGGCGACCAACTGGGAAGACCTGCCAGACGACATCAAGAACACCTACGAGCGTCTTGGAATCCCAGAGGCAGAACGCAGCCGCTTGGTTGCCGGTGTAGCGGCACAATATGAGTCTGAGGTGGTTTATCACCAAATCCGCGAAGACCTTGAGGCCCAGGGCGTCATCTTCCTAGACACCGATACCGCTCTCAAAGAGCACCCAGAAATCTTCAAAGAATACTTCGGCACCGTAATTCCGGCCGGCGACAACAAGTTTGCATCGCTAAACACCGCCGTATGGTCTGGTGGGTCGTTCGTTTACGTTCCAAAGGGTGTTCACGTTGACATCCCACTGCAGGCATACTTCCGCATCAACACCGAAAACATGGGCCAGTTCGAGCGCACCCTAATCATCGCGGACGAAAACTCCTATGTTCACTACATTGAGGGTTGCACCGCCCCGATCTACAACTCTGACTCGCTGCACTCGGCAGTCGTCGAAATCATCATCAAGAAGGGTGCTCGAGTTCGCTACACGACCATCCAGAACTGGTCGAACAACGTTTACAACCTGGTCACCAAGCGTGCGATCTGTCACGAAGGTGCCACCATGGAGTGGATCGATGGCAACATCGGTTCGAAGGTCACCATGAAGTATCCGGCAGTCATCCTTGCAGGCGAATATGCCCGCGGCGAAACCCTTTCGGTTGCTTTTGCGGGTGAAGGCCAGCACCAGGACGCCGGCGCCAAGATGATTCACCTTGCGCCTCACACGAGCTCATCGATCGTTTCAAAGTCAATTGCTCGTGGCGGTGGCCGCACCTCTTACCGCGGCGAGATTCGCGTAATGCCGGGTGCCCACCACTCGGCTAACACCGTTCGATGTGACGCGCTGCTGGTTGACACCATTTCGCGCTCAGACACCTATCCATACGTGGATGTTCGTGAAGACGATGTCTCGATGGGTCACGAAGCTACCGTTTCACGAGTCAGCGAAGAGCAGTTGTTCTATTTGCAGTCACGCGGAATGCCAGAAGACGAAGCGATGGCGATGATCGTTCGTGGCTTTATCGAACCAATCGCTAAGGAACTTCCGATGGAATACGCACTCGAGCTGAATAAGCTCATCGAAATGCAGATGGAAGGGGCTGTCGGCTAGTGACAACCTCAAACTCAACCATTCCGGTTCAACACGGAATGGCAGAACACAGTCATGGCGCGGGCATTCCCGTGCAAACCCGAAGCGAGCGCCTTCGTTCGGCTGACGTTGCCGACTTTGCGCCGGTTTCCAAGCGAGAAGAGCAGTATCGCTACGTCACCAGCGAACAACTTGCCGGTCTAGATGCAGATGCACTCGACGAGTACGTAGGTGACATCTCGATCAAGCATCCGGATGGCGTGACCACAGCGTGGGTTAGCGCGGACCACCCGGCATTCGGTGCAGCTGGACTACCTGAGGATCGACCGAGTGCAGCAGCTTGGGGCTCGGCAAAGCAGGCCTACCTGGTAACCATCCCGGGTGATTCAGCAGCCGACTGCGAAATTCAGGTTGGTATCGGCTCAGAGAGCGAATCTCCGAGCGCACTTCACCTAATCATCGAAGCGAAACCATTCGCCCGAGGCACCGTTATTCTCGACCACAAGGGCGATGCGGTTCTCGGTGAAAACGTCGAAATCATCGTGGGCGATGAGGCTGACATCACCGTCATCTCAATCCAGGACTGGAACTCGAAGACCGTTCACAACTCGTCACAGTTCGCCAAGTTGGGTCGAAACGCCAAGCTTCGTCACCTCGTGGTTAGCCTTGGCGGAAAGACGGTTCGAGTATCTACCTCGGCAGAATTTGCAGCTCCGGGTTCGGAGGTTGAACTGCTGGGAATGTACTTCGCCGACGCCGGACAATACCTCGAGAACCGCTTGTACGTTGACCACGCAGTTCCAAACTGTAAATCACGAGTCACCTACAAGGGCGCTCTGCAGGGCGAAAAGGCTCACACAGTATGGGTAGGCGATGTTCTAATTCGTCAGGCGGCCGAAGGCACCGATACCTACGAACTTAACCGCAACTTGCTGCTCACCGATGGGGCTCGTGCAGACTCGGTGCCGAACCTCGAAATTGAGACCGGCAAAATCGAAGGTGCAGGTCACGCAAGCGCTAGTGGGCGCTTCGACGACGAGCAGCTCTTCTACTTACAGGCCCGTGGCATCAACGAGCGCGAGGCACGCCGCCTGGTTGTTCGCGGCTTCTTGAACGAGATCATTCAAAAGATCGGCAATGAAGAAATCGAAAGCCGTCTTTCGGCGTCGATTGAAGCAGAACTCGAAAGGAGCGGCTCGTAATGGCTGTTCGCATCTGTGCGGTAGAAGACATCAAACTTGGCAAGGCCATCCGCGTAAAAGTTGGCGACGATGCAATTGCAATCGTTCGCACCAAGGCCGACAAGGTTTTTGCTCTCGATGACAAGTGCTCACACGGTGAGATCTCGCTGTCAGAGGGATTTGTCGACAACGAAACCATCGAGTGCTGGGCCCACGGCGCCAAGTTCTCACTCGAAACGGGCGAAGCCCTTACCCTTCCAGCCTACGAACCGGTAGCCAAATACGAGGTAATCATCGACAACGGTGACATCTTCCTTGAAATTGACGCCGACTAACCCCAGACTTAGAAAAGAAAACGAGCTAAAAATGGCAATTCTTCAGATCAAGAACCTGCACGTAACCGTAGAGACCGAACAGGGCACCAAAGAGATTCTCAAGGGAGTCGACCTAACCATCCGCAGCGGTGAGTCACACGCGATCATGGGCCCTAACGGTTCGGGAAAGTCCACCCTTGCCTACACAATCGCGGGTCACCCAAAGTACACCGTCACCGAGGGTGAAATCCTGCTCGATGGCGAGGATGTGCTCGAGATGTCGGTTGACGAGCGCGCCCGTGCCGGCGTGTTCTTGGCAATGCAGTACCCAGTAGAGATCCCGGGAGTTTCGGTTTCTAACTTCTTGCGAACCGCCAAGACCGCTATTTCGGGCGAAGCTCCTGCACTGCGCACCTGGATCAAGGACGTTCGCGGCGCAATGGACGCGCTAAAGATGGACTCGACCTTCACCGAGCGCAACGTGAACGAGGGATTCTCGGGCGGCGAAAAGAAGCGCCATGAAATTCTTCAGCTTGAGCTTTTGAAGCCTAAGTTTGCAGTGCTAGACGAGACTGACTCTGGCCTTGACGTTGACGCACTAAAAGTGGTCTCTGAAGGTGTGAACCGCGCCAAAGAGGCTAACGATTTCGGCTTGTTGCTAATCACTCACTACACCCGTATTTTGAAGTACATCAAGCCAGACTTCGTGCATGTTTTCGTAGCCGGCAAGATTGCCGAACAGGGTGGCCCAGAGCTAGCCGAGCGCCTCGAAGCCGAGGGCTACGACCGCTACGTGAAGGCCTAAGACCTTGGCTGAAACTGAACTAGAGCCGGCGCTTTACGACGCTGTAATCGAAGCGCTCAAAGACGTAATTGACCCAGAAATCGGCGTAAATATTGTCGATCTAGGTTTGATCTATGGTCTTCAGAAGTCTGAAGATGGCAATCTGCTAATCAACATGACGCTAACCTCTGCCGGCTGCCCACTTACCGATGTGCTCGAAGAGCAAACGGCAGAATCGCTTGACGGTGTTGTCGAAGCTTTTCGCATCAACTGGGTCTGGATGCCACCTTGGGGACCAGAAAAGATCACCGAAGATGGCCGCGAGCAAATGCGTGCCATTGGGTTTTCGATCTAATCTGCCCCAGTGAGCCGAGAGGCGCATAGGAATTACGGCAAAAGAAAAACCCCCGACCGAAAGTCGGGGGTTTTCCAATTCTTAGTCGACTAGCCCTTGATCTTCTTGACCAATGCCCAAGCCGAAGGAAGTAGTGCACCGGCTGCAACGGCCTTGACGACGTCCCAAATCATGAATGGAACCATGAAGCCGGTGGTTGCAGCTAGGTCACCAGCGAAGGCGACCGCAGCTAGAACCGGGGTTCCAACGGCATAGATCACTACCGAACCGGCTGCGTAGCTGGCAAACATCTTGAGCGCATTAGAGCTCCAGTTTTTCTCGGCTAGGTAGCCAACCAGGGCAGCGGCGATGATGAAGCCGAAGATGAAACCGCCAGTAGCACCGAATAGCACTGAAACGCCGTGTGAAGCATCAGAGAAGACCGGCAAACCAAGTGCTCCGATTAGTGCGTAAAGTACCATTGAGAGCGCACCACGGGTCGAACCTAGGGTTGCACCGACAAGCAGCACGGCAAGCGTCTGGAAGGTGAATGGAACCGGGCTGGTTGGAATAGCAAGCTGAGCTGCCACTGCAGTGAAAGCGGTGCCTGAAACCACGAGGGCAATGTCGGCAGCAAGGCTGCGAGGAACAACGCGGTCAATGATGGTTGGGCGGGTGGCTAGCAATAGTGACATGTGAACTCCATTGGGGATAAAAAAGTCTTGACTCGATTGTAGACTGGGACTTTTGTGGGTCGACTACTATTTGCGACTAAATTCCACACCAATTTTTGGAGAATTGCATGCTTGCCGTAAGCGACCTAGAGATTCGCATTGGCGCACGCACGCTCATG
>JBEGSA010000017.1:0-22278 GCA_041180145.1 Actinomycetota bacterium
TAAATAAAAACTTTCAACTAAGATTTACTGGTTATCACTTGCCGAAGTGGCGAAATGGCAGACGCGGAGCACTCAAAATGCTTTTCCGAAAGGAGTGCGGGTTCAAGTCCCGCCTTCGGCACCAAATCACAAGAAGAGGTCTACGGGCCTCTTCTTTATTTAAGCGAAATTCCCCCTCAACTTTTTGAGGGGGAATTTAGCATTTGCCTGCAACAACCTTTGTTGTCTCGACGAATCCTGTTCAGGATTATTAGGTTTTACTGGCGGCCGTAACCAGGTGCGGCCTCGTTTACCGCATCGCCAACGCGGTGAACGCGCAGCGAGTTGGTTGAGCCAGGGATGCCAGGCGGGGTTCCTGCTACGACGACTACTTCTTCGCCAACCTTTGCCATGCCCTCTGCAATCACGATCTCATCGACCTGGTGCATCATTTCATCAGTGTGCTTGACCGGCGCAACCAGGTATGAGTGCGCGCCCCAAACCAACGAAAGTTGGTTGCGAACGGACTCGCTCGGGGTGAAGGCGATGGTTGGAACCGATGAACGTAGGCGAGAAACGCGACGGAACGAGTCGCCTGATTCGGTAAAGACGCAAACATACTTTGAGCCAAGAAGTTCGGCGATCTCGACTGCAGCAAGCGACACAGCACCTGAATGGGTGTGTGGGCGGGTGCCTAGGTCAGGTATGCGGTCTAGGCCATTCTCTTCGGTTGATTCGATGATGCGTGCCATTGCCTGAACGGTCTCAACCGGCCACTTGCCCACTGAAGTCTCGCCAGAAAGCATTACTGCGTCGGCACCATCAAGAATTGCGTTTGCAACGTCTGATGCCTCGGCGCGGGTTGGGCGCGAGTTCTCAATCATGGTCTCGAGCATCTGGGTTGCCACGATAACTGGCTTTGCCCAACGGCGAGCCAACTCAATGGCGCGCTTCTGCACCAAAGGAACATCTTCGAAAGGCAGTTCGACACCTAGGTCGCCTCGGGCAACCATGATGCCGTCGAAGGCGTCAATGATTTCTTCTAGAGCGGCAACTGCCTGAGGCTTCTCAATTTTTGCAATAACCGGAAGGAACTTGCCCTCTTCGGTCATGATTTCGTGCACACGAACGATGTCGCTCGCGTTGCGCACGAACGAAAGGGCGATCATGTCGACGCCGAGGCGGATTCCCCAGCGAAGATCATCTTCGTCTTTCTCAGAAAGCGCTGGAACGTTGACTGCAACGCCTGGAAGGTTGATGCCCTTGTTGTTTGAGACGTAGCCAGGGATCTCGACGACTGTGGTGACGGTGTCGGCGGTAACTTCGGTGGCCTTGAGGGTTACTTTGCCATCGTCGATAAGTAGCAAGTCGCCAGGCTTTACATCGCCGCACAGACCCTTGAAGGTGGTGCCACAAATCTCTTTGGTGCCCTCAACCTCGTTGATGGTGATCTTGAAAACGTCGCCCTTTTCAAGCATGTGTGGGCCGTCTGCAAAACGACCAAGGCGAATCTTTGGGCCCTGAAGGTCAACAAAGATGCCGACTGGCTTTCCGGCGTCGGCAGCTGCCTTACGCACGGTGCGATAAATCTCTTCGTGGACGTCGTAGCTACCGTGGCTCAGGTTCATGCGGGCAACGTCGACACCGGCGTCAATAATGGCGCGGATTTGCTCATAGCTTGAAGTTGCCGGACCTAGTGTGGCAACAATCTTTGCGCGTCTCATTTGTTCCTTTTTCTTTGGGTTCCTGACCGTGTGATCAAGAAGGTTTGTTTGACTCTTGTTTGTTTAGCTGTAAATCGAAATCGGTTGATCGGTTGGTTTGACCGGCTTGGGCAGAACCGTTGACCCCTCAAGGTACTCATCGATTGCTGCGGCTGCGGCGCGACCTTCGGCGATCGCCCAAACGATAAGGCTCTGACCGCGACCGGCATCGCCCGCAACGAAAACGCCGTCTGCGTTTGTGGCCCAGTTTCTGTCGCGCGCCAGGTTTCCGCGTGAATCAAATTCGGTTGCTGACTGCTCTGCGATCAAATCGCCTTCGACACCGGTGAAACCGAGTGCTAGCAGAACTAGATCGGCAGGAATGATGCGCTCGGTGCCAGCCTTCGGAAGGCGTTTGCCGTCGATGAACTCGGTCTCGGCAACCTTTACACCGGTAACTTTTCCGTTTTCTCCGACGAATTCAACGGTCGAAGCCAAGTAGCTGCGCTCACCAAATTCTTCGTGGGCACTAGCGACCTCAAACAAGGTCGGCATCGTTGGCCAAGGCTGGTGTTCGGCGCGCTCGGTTGGCGGCTGCTTGCCAATTGCCAAGGTAGTCACCGAAATAGCGCCTTGACGAGTCGCGGTGCCTAGGCAGTCCGCTCCGGTGTCGCCACCGCCGAGAATAACTACGTTTAGGCCATCGGCCACAATCTGAGACGCAATTGAATCCCCCGCAACAGCGCGGTTTCCTTGGGTTAGGTAATCCATCGCGAAGTGCACGCCAGAAAGTTCACGGCCCGGAATGTTTAGATCGCGTGGCTTGGTGGCGCCGGTGGCTACCAAAACGGCGTCATACCTTGATCGCAAGTCTTCCCAGGTGATGTCGACGCCAATGTTCACTCCAGCGCGAAAACGGGTTCCCTCGGCTTCCATCTGGGCAATTCGTCGATCGATGTGGTGCTTTTCCATCTTGAAGTCAGGAATTCCGTAGCGAAGCAAACCACCAATTCGGTCATCGCGCTCGTAAACTGCCACAGTGTGGCCGGCACGAGTCAACTGCTGAGCAGCGGCCAGGCCAGCCGGGCCAGAACCCACAACAGCAACTGTCTTGCCGGTTAGGCGCTCGGGAGCGTGAGGTTTGACCCAGTCGCTATCAAATGCGTTATCGATGATTGAAACTTCGATTTCCTTGATGGTCACCGCTGGCTGGTTGATTCCAAGTACACACGAGCTTTCACATGGCGCTGGGCAGAGGCGACCGGTGAATTCAGGGAAATTGTTAGTTGCGTGAAGGCGTTCGATAGCATTCTTGCCATCATTGCGCCATACGAGGTCATTCCACTCTGGAATTAGGTTGCCGAGCGGGCAACCCTGGTGACAGAACGGCACGCCACAGTCCATGCAGCGGCTGGCCTGGTTGACAACCACGCCTTGCTCGCGGCGCTCATAGACTTCTTTCCAGTCCATGATTCGAACCGATACCGGGCGACGCTGAGCAGTCTCGCGCTGAGTGGTTTTTAGGAATCCACGCGGATCAGCCATTGGTGACCTCCAGAATCTCTTGCCAGACAGAATCGCTGTCTGGGTCAATGCCGTTGTCTGTTGCCTTTGCACGAATGGCAAGCACGCTTGCGTAGTCACGCGGTAAGACACGGGTGAAGTTTGAAAGCTCGGCCTCGAAGTTGGCAAGGATGTCGCCAGCCAAAACCGAACCTGTCTCGGCGACGTGCAGTTCGAGAATAGCCTTCAAGCGAGTCGCATCAATTGCTTCGAGTTCACCGATGTGAAGTTCGCCAGCTGCCAAAGCCTCGTGGTTTACACGGTCACCACGGAGTTTGTAGATGTAAGCGACTCCACCAGACATGCCTGCGCCCAAGTTGCGGCCGGTTCGTCCAAGAATCACTGCAACACCGCCGGTCATGTATTCGAGTGCGTGGTCTCCACAGCCTTCGGCAACAGCGGTTACGCCTGAGTTGCGAACCAAGAATCGTTCACCCACAATGCCGCGAAGCAACATGGTTCCGCTGGTTGCGCCATAACCGATAACGTTTCCGGCGATGATGTTCTGTTCAGCAGGGAAAACGCTTGCTCGGTCAGGGCGAACCACGATCATTCCGCCTGAAAGACCTTTACCGACGTAGTCGTTTGAGTCGCCTTCGAGGGTCAGTTTGATTCCCTTAGGCACGAAAGCACCAAATGACTGACCGGCAGATCCGCGCAAGCGAACATCGATGGTTGCCTCAGGCAGTCCATCAGCCGCGTAGCGCTTTGTGAGTTCGTTGCCAAGCATGGTTCCAACAGCCTGGTCAACGTTGGTGATGTCGAGTTCGATGCTTACTGGCTTTCCTTCTTCAAGGGCTGGGCCAGCCTGGGCAATCAACTTGTGGTCAAAGTGCTTCTCAAGCTCGTGGTCTTGAACGGTGATGCGGCGACGCGATGCATCAGCCGAAACAGCTGGGCTTGCCAAGATAGGCGTCAGGTCAAGACCATCTGCCTTCCAGTGCTGAATTGCGCGGTTTACATCGATCAATTCGGCGTGGCCGATTGCCTCGTCAAGGCTGCGGA
Organism: Actinomycetota bacterium; assembly: GCA_041180145.1. GTDB lineage: Bacteria > Actinomycetota > Actinomycetes > Actinomycetales > Microbacteriaceae > Rhodoluna. The sequence continues at coordinate 4,251 of JBEGSA010000017.1, forward strand.
AACCCAGTGCAGCAAGGTATTCACGAACTTCTTCGGCCAGGAATTCGAAGAAATTGACTACGAATTCGGGCTTTCCGGTGAAGCGTGAGCGAAGGGTTGGGTTCTGTGTTGCAACACCAACAGGGCAGGTGTCTAGGTGGCAAACGCGCATCAAGATGCAGCCCTCGACAACTAGTGGAGCGGTTGCAAAGCCAAACTCTTCAGCACCGAGCAAGGCTGCAATGATTACGTCGCGACCGGTCTTCATCTGACCATCAACCTGCACCGACACGCGGTCACGAAGACCATTTAGCATCAAAGTTTGCTGCGCTTCGGCAAGGCCTAGCTCCCAAGGAGTTCCGGCATGCTTTAGGGAGTTCAGCGGGCTGGCGCCGGTTCCGCCATCGTGGCCAGAAACCAAGATCACGTCGGCCTTGGCTTTCGCTACACCCGCTGCAACGGTTCCGATGCCAACCTGAGAAACGAGCTTTACGTGAACTCGTGCCGCACGGTTTGCCCGCTTGACATCGAAAATCAACTGCTTCAAGTCTTCGATCGAATAGATGTCGTGGTGAGGCGGAGGTGAAATCAGGCCTACGCCCGGAGTCGAGTGACGGGTCTTGGCGATCCATGGGTAAACCTTGTTTGGAGGCAGCTGGCCACCCTCGCCAGGTTTTGCGCCCTGAGCCATCTTGATCTGGATGTCGTCGGCGTGTGAAAGGTACATGCTGGTTACACCGAAGCGACCAGACGCGACCTGCTTAATCGCAGAGCGACGGGTAGGGTCTAGCAAGCGCTCAATGTCTTCGCCGCCCTCGCCGGTGTTCGACTTTGCGCCGATTGAGTTCATTGCAATTGCGAGAGTTTCGTGAGCTTCAGGCGAAATCGAACCGTAAGACATTGCGCCGGTTGAGAATCGCTTTACGATTGCCGAAACCGGCTCTACCTCATCGATTGATACCGCCGGGCGGACACCCTCACGAAGGGTGAAGAGGCCGCGTAAAGTCATCAGGTTTTCAGCCTGGTCGTCGACCAATTTCGTGTACTCACGGAAGATGTCATATCGCTTGGTGCGAGTCGAGTGCTGAAGCTTGAAAACGGTCTCTGGGTTGAATAGGTGAGGTGGGCCCTCTCGGCGCCACTGGTATTCGCCACCGGTTTCGAGTTGCTGGTGCACGTTGGTTGCACCTTCGACCGGGTACGCGCTGGTGTGGCGCGAGTTGATCTCGTCGTGAATAACCTCGATGCCGATGCCGCCAAGCTGGCTGGTGGTGCCGGTGAAGTAGGTGTCGACGAACTCCTGGCTAAGGCCGATTGCCTCAAAGGTCTGTGCGCCTGAATAAGACGACACGGTCGAGATTCCCATCTTCGACATGATCTTGAGAACGCCCTTACCGAGGCCCTTAATCAGGTTCTTCTGAGCGTATTCGACTGTGATGCCCGAAATCTGGCCAGACTTGACCATCTGCTCGACTGATTCCATTGCTAGGTATGGGTTAACCGCAGCGGCACCGTAGCCGATTAGAGCCGCAACGTGGTGCACTTCGCGCACATCGCCGGCTTCGACAACAAGTCCAACTCGGGTGCGAAGACCCTCGCGGATTAGGTGGTGGTGAACTGCCGAGGTCAGTAGCAGAGACGGAATTGGCGCCGACTCATAGCTGCTGTCTCGGTCAGAGATGATCAGGTAAGTCGCCCCGGCCTCGATTGCCGCGGTTACCTCCTCGAAAATTTCACGGATTCGAGCCGCAAGGCCCTCTGCCCCGTTGTCGACGCGATAGATGCCCTTCACGACATGCGCCTGACCAACGCCCGGCTTTTCATCGATGTGCTTGATCTTGGCCAGTTCGTCGTTGTTTAGAACTGGGAAGCCGAGGATGACCTGTTTTGCGTGCTCGGGGGTTGCCGAAAGCAAGTTGCGCTCAGGACCAATGCCGGTGCTGAGCGAGGTGACAACCTCTTCACGGATTGAGTCGAGTGGCGGGTTTGTGACCTGTGCGAACTGCTGAACGAAGTAGTCGAAAAGTAGACGTGGTCGATCTGAAATCGCGGCGATCGGTGTGTCTGATCCCATTGCGCCAAGGGGCTCGATGCCGTTTCGGGCCATCGGTGCAAGCAGAATGCGGAGCTCTTCTTCGGTGTAGCCAAAGGTGCGCTGACGACGGTTGACCGATGAGGCGGTGTGTGCGATGTGTTCGCGCTCAGGCAGGTCTCCCAAGGTGATGCGGTTCTGCTCAAGCCATTCACCCCAAGGCTCAAGCGCTGAAATCTCGGCCTTGATTTCTTCATCGTCAATCAATCGACCATTGACGGTGTCTGCAAGGAACATGCGGCCAGGCTGCAAACGACCCTTGCGAACGATACGACTTGGGTCAATCTTGGCAACACCAATTTCAGAGGCCAAGACAACCAAGCCGTCTTCGGTGATTACATAGCGACCAGGACGCAATCCGTTTCGGTCAAGAGTCGCGCCAACCAGGGAGCCGTCGGTGAATACAACGGCGGCTGGGCCGTCCCACGGCTCCATGAGCATCGAGTGATACTCGTAGAAATTCTTGCGTGACTCATCAATGTCGCTCTGCTTTTCCCAGGCTTCAGGAATCATCATCATCATCGCGTGAGGAAGACTGCGGCCACCCATGTACAGCAACTCGACGACTTCGTCGAATGACGCCGAGTCGCTGGCTCCCGCGGTAAGAATCGGCGAAATCTCCTTGATGTCGCCAAGGACATCGGCAGAAAGCTGAGCTTCGCGGGCCCTCATCCAGTTTCGGTTGCCCTTGACGGTGTTGATCTCGCCGTTGTGAGCAATCATTCGGAACGGGTGCGCAAGTGGCCAAGACGGGAATGTGTTGGTAGAGAAGCGTGAGTGCACCAGGGCTAAGGTCGAGTCGAAACGCTCGTCGCTAAGGTCTGGGTAGAACGGCTCAAGCTGAAGGGTGGTGACCATGCCCTTGTAGACGATCGTGCGAGATGAGAGCGAGGGGAAGTAGATTCCTAGCTGACGTTCGGCTCGCTTGCGAAGGCGGAACGCGCGACGCTCTAGCTCGATGCCGGTAACGCCGTCAACGGCCTCAACGAAAACCTGACGAATGATCGGCATCGCTTCGCGAGCCAGATCACCCAAAACAGCAGGGTTGGTAGGAACTTCGCGCCAGCCAAGCACGCGCATTTTCTCGAGCTCTGCCAGGTCGGCGAAACCGGCCTCCGCTTTGTTTTGCTCTTCAGTCGAAGATGGCAAGAAGACCAGTCCGGCCGCGTAAAAACCCTTTGCAGGAAGGTCGAAGCCTGCAACTGCGCGCAAGAATGAGTCGGGGATCTGAGTAAGAATTCCAGCTCCGTCGCCGGTGCCGGCGTCAGAGCCAACGGCACCACGGTGCTCAAGGTTTGTCAGTGCGTCAAGAGCAGTGCGAACGATGTCGTGCCCAGGAGTGCCGCGAAGTGTCGCAACCATGGCCAAGCCACAGGCGTCCTTTTCGTTAGCTGGGTCGTACAGACCAGTCGCTGCAGGCGCAGTGCTGAATCGTTCGAACGGTGACATACCGAGCATGCCGCACTCCAATCAGGGATTATCAGAGGGACAACATTGGCCCGAGAGGTGCATCGTTAGATGCGGTAAACAGGAATTTCGGAATCCTCAACGAGGAATTTAACTGAGTTTTGAGTCTACCGCATCGGCGGTTTCGTCAAGCGATTTCTCGTTTTTTGAAACCAGAACAGTGGTTTCGAGTCCCGGGTGTCTGCGACGCTGCAAGAAGAAGATCACTAGGCCCAAGGCGATACCCAAAAGTGCCGACCAAATGTTGGTGCGCAAGCCCAGGAAGTACTCGCTTGGATCAATGCGAATGGCTTCGATCCACAGGCGTCCGGTGGAGTAAAAGACGAGATACAAGGCGAATAGTTTGCCCCAACGAAGTTCAAATTTGCGGTCAAGCAACAACAGGGCCGCAGCGCCGGCGAGGCTCCAAATCGATTCGTAAATGAAAGTCGGGTGAAATAGCACGCCTGCTGGAAGCCCAGAAGGGTAGGCAGCATTGTCTTGTGCGATTTCTAGGCCCCAAGGCAAATCGGTTGGTGTGCCAAACAGCTCATTGTTGAAGTAATTTCCCCAGCGACCCAGGGCCTGAGCGATCAATACTCCAGGTGCGACAGCGTCAAGGAACGAGGTGAATCGTACGCCGGTGCTTCTGGCACCTAGCCAAGCTCCAACCGCTCCTAGCGCCAGGGCGCCGTAGATTGCTAGGCCACCCTCCCAGATTCGAAGTACGGCAGTAAGGTCCGCGCCTTCATAGAAGTAGTCGTTTGGGTGAGTAATCACGTGAAAAATGCGACCGCCGATGATGCCAAATGGCACAGCCCACAGCGAGATGTCAAGTGCTGCGCCGCTTGTAGCGCCTCGCTTCACCAGTCGCCTGTTGGCAATCAGGATCGCAATGATGATTCCAGCGAGAATGAAGAGCGCATAAAAGTGCACTCGAACAGGTCCTAGGTCGATGTAACTGATCGAAGGGCTAGGAATGCTTGAAATGAGAGTGTTCACGGTTATTTCTCCTGGTTACTTCTTCAAACTCGATGCTAGTTGCGAAACCTTGGCTTTTAGGGCTTCGATGCCACCTTCTTGGTAGGCGCGAACGAAGGCTGAACCCACGATTGCTCCGTCTGCATAGGTATTCACATCGCCAACCTGCTCCGCGGTTGAAATTCCGATTCCTACGGCTGCATTGGCGCTGCTTGATGCAGTTCGGATGTTTGAAACCACGGTCTTGGCAAGTTGGTCAACTTCGTTTCGGGCTCCGGTGATGCCCATGGTCGATACGGCGTAAACGAAGCCCCTCGACAAGTCGCAGGCGGTTTGCATGCGCTCAGTTGAAGAGGTAGGTGCGGCCAAGAAGACTCGATCTAGATCGTATTTGTCTGATGCAGCGAGCCATTCGCCTGCTTCATCTGGAATCAAATCAGGAGTGATTAGCCCTGCTCCCCCGGCCTCGGCCAAGTCGTGGGCAAATTTCTCAACCCCGTAGCTCAATACCGGGTTCCAGTAGGTCATAACCAAAACTGGAGTGTCGACGGCCGCTGTGATTGCCTTCACCGCATCGAATGTTTGCTTTAGTTTGAAACCATTTTCGAGCGCCTGCATGGTTGCCTCTTGGATAACCAAGCCATCCATGACTGGGTCGCTGTAGGGCACACCGAGCTCAAGAACGTCGATTCCGCTCTTGCACATAGCGATTGCAGCTTCGACCGATTCATCAAGAGTTGGGTAACCAGCTGGGAAATAGCCGATAAGTGAACCCTTGCCGGCCTGCTTGCGCTCGACGAGTGTGGCTGAAGTCTTACTTGCCATCCTGAACACCATCCAAAATGCCAAAGTACTTGGCGGCAGTTTCCATGTCTTTGTCGCCACGGCCACTCAGGTTAACCAAAATCGATGAACCCGGCTTCAATTCTTTGCCTAGTTTCAATGAGCCAGCCAGGGCGTGGGCGGTTTCAATAGCCGGGATGATTCCTTCGGTGCGGCTGAGTAGGCGCAGGGCATCCATAGCCTCGGCATCAGAGATTCCTCGGTATTGGGCGCGCCCTAAATCCTTCAGCCAGGAGTGTTCTGGGCCAACTCCCGGGTAGTCAAGACCTGCCGAAATCGAGTGGCTCTCTAGAGTCTGACCATCTTCGTCTTGAAGCATGTAGCTTCTGGCGCCATGCAAGACTCCAGGGCGTCCGTAGTTGAGAGTCGCGGCGTGACGTGGTGTGTTCATACCGTCACCGGCAGCCTCGAACCCAAACAGTTCAACTTGCTCGTCATCCAAGAATGCGTGGAAGAGGCCGATGGCGTTTGAACCGCCACCTACGCAGGCTGCAAGTGCATCAGGAAGGAAGCCGAACTCTTGAAGCATCTGTGCCCTGGCCTCGGTGCCAATCACCGAGTGAAAGTCACGAACCATTGTTGGGAATGGGTGCGGGCCGGCAACAGTCCCAAGCAGGTAGTGGGTGTTATCTACGTTGGCTACCCAGTCACGCAGAGCCTCATTGATTGCGTCTTTTAGGGTTCGGCTGCCGGTCTTTACAGGGATGACCTCTGCACCGAGCAATCGCATGCGCGCAACATTTAGAGCCTGACGCTCGGTGTCGACTTCACCCATGTAAACAACGCACTCGAGACCGAAGAGGGCAGCTGCGGTAGCACTTGCCACACCGTGTTGACCTGCACCGGTTTCAGCGATGATGCGGGTTTTGCCCATGCGCTTGGTTAGCAAAGCCTGACCAAGCACGTTGTTGATCTTGTGCGAACCGGTGTGGTTTAGGTCTTCGCGCTTTAGAAAGATGCGAACATCGCCGGCGTGAGAAGCAAACCGCTTTGCCTCGGTGATGATCGAAGGGCGACCGGTGTAGGTTCGGTGAAGCTCGGCCAACTCAGCCTGAAACGATGGGTCGGCTTTAGCGGTCTGGTAGGTGGCCTCAAGCTGGTCGAGCGCCGCGATCAGCGACTCAGGAACAAAACGGCCCCCAAACTCGCCAAAGTAGGGTCCTGTTTGTTCTCTGAGATTAGACATGGGTTAAATCCTAAGACTGGCCGGCTTGAAGAAATGACTGCAACATCGCTGCGGGATCGTTTGTGACTAATGCTTCGCCGACTAGAGCTACATCGGCGCCAGCGGCGCGGTAGTGTGCGACGTCTTGCGCGGTGCGCACGGCTGACTCGGCAACCTTGATTACCCCGCTCGGAATTAGATGCACCAACTTGGCAAAGAGGTCACGGTCGGTCTCGAATGTCGATAGATCGCGAGCATTTACGCCAACCATTTTCGTGTCAATGTCGACGGCTCGCTTGAGTTCATCTTCGCTGTGTGTTTCAACGAATGCGGTCATACCCAGCTCTTCGGTGAAGTGTTTCAAGCGGATTATCGTCTTTTGGTCGAGGCCGGCGACAATCAACAGGATGATGTCTGCGCCCGCTGCTCTAGCCTCAAGGATTTGGTACTCGTTGGCTATGAAGTCTTTGCGAAGTAACGGCAATTGCACTTTGGCTCGAACTTCGACCAAATCATCGAGAGAACCTTTGAATTTGCGCTCTTCGGTAAGCACGCTTATGGCACTGGCCCCGTTGGTCGCGTAGATGCTGGCAAGGAGCGCGGGATCCGGAATTTCGGCCATCTGCCCTCGTGAAGGGCTCGCACGCTTAACCTCGGCGAGAATTTTGATTTGATTCGCGGGAGCTAGAAATTCGAGTGCGTTCAGCGGCGGAACATTGCTCAGGGCTTTTGATTCAACGCTTTGAAGAGGTGCGTCCTCTCGACGCCTTTCGGCATCGGCAATAGAACCCGCGTAGAGTTCTTCGAGCACTAGTGCGAGCTCTTGGACTTTGCGCCGCCGACACCATAGCCAGCGCGCTTGAGAACGAATCCAAGTCCAAGCCCGGCTACAGCAAGAATTGCTGAAGCCCAAACGATTGCAGGCTGGTCAAACCAAAATGCGAAGGTTCCGATCACGAATGCAACCATGATGGTGCTGACAGTGGCCCATGAAGCGACCGAGTCGCCGTGACCTGGGTCGCCTACCGGAAGGTTTTCGTTCTTCGACATGATTGCCTTTCTTGAAATCTAGATAAATCTTATCAAGCCACGAGGCTTTACTTACGCTGAGCGTCCCAGATACCGATTGAGTCTTGTTCGTCGCCAGAACTCATAGCGGCTGAAGTGCGTTCAGTCTTTTGCGAACGCAGCGGCCAGCTCGATTCGACTAACAAGAAGAATGCGACTACGAAAAGTTGCAGCAACATGGTCGCCAAGGTCACCCATGGCCAAGCGCTAGCAAGCACTTTGTAATCTCCGGCCCCATGATTTGCCGCTATTCCAGTGAGTGTCTCCAGTTGGTCACTGATTCCACTCAGATCTTGGGCAGCAACTTTTGTTGCAATCAGCCAAACCGCACCGGCTGCTAGCAGGGCTGTTATCGTTCCCACAATTTTGCGAGCAAGGCTTTGCACAAAGATCGAGGCCAAAAGACCGGCGGCGCTTGAAATGAAGATGGCAGTTATAAACGGGTATGTGGTGAGCCCGTCGAATTGTTGAAGTTCAACGGTCTGGCCATCCGGAAACATTTCGACCGTAAACCAGGTCTGACTCGCGGCGATCCAGGCAACTCCAAGAGTGGCAAGCCATAGAGTAAAAATTCTCTTGCGTGAAAAAACCTTGCTCAGCTTCAATTTGTGCGCCTGATCATTGCGTTTGCTGCGACAACGGCTCTGAGCGGTGCGCCCGCTTTGGTGATGGTCTCTTGGTATTCACTCTCGGGAACTGAATCTAAAACGATTCCGGCGCCGGCCTGAAGATGGGCCACGTTGTCACGGATAAAGGCTGTTCGTATGGCGATCGCCAGGTCAGCGTTGCCAGCAAAGTCAAAATAGCCAACAACCCCACCAAAAATGCCACGGTTGGCCTCTTCGAGCTCATCGATAATTTCGAGAGCACGAGGTTTGGGTGCGCCCGAAAGAGTTCCGGCGGGGAAAGTGGCCCTAAACACATCAATCGGAGTCATGCCTTCTTGGAGTTCGCCCTCAACGGTTGAAACAAGATGCATGATGTGACTAAATCGGTGAACCTGCATGAATTCGGTAACCGCGACGCTGGCTGGTTGGCAGACCTTGAGCAAATCATTTCTGGCCAAGTCGACCAACATCAAGTGTTCGGCTTTTTCTTTGTTGTCTGAGAGCAAACTTTCGGCGTTGGCCAGGTCAACATCCGTGTTCACTCCTCGAGGACGCGAACCGGCGATTGGATGGGTGACCACATGTCGTTCATTAACTTTGACGAGAGCCTCGGGCGATGAACCAACCACAGCGTATGGGCCGTCCTCGTCTGCAAAATTCAGCAGATACATGTACGGGCTTGGGTTTAGTGCTCGAAGCACTCTGTAGACGTCAAGTGGTGAAGCTTCGCACGCAATATCAAATCGCTGCGAGATGACAACCTGAAACACATCACCGATACGAACGAAGTGCTTCGACTTCTCTACCGCGTCCAAATATGTCTCGTGGCTCACTCGGTGGGTCGGTGTAGCAGCGGTGTTTAGATCAAGATCGGCAAGCAGAGTCGGAGTGCTCTTGAACAGGTCGCCTCGCATTGCGTCGATGCGGGCGAGCGCCTCTTGGTAGGCGCTTTCAAGCGAAACGCCATCGGCTACGAAAACGTTCGAGACCAGCATGAGGCTGCTGGTCTGGTGATCGAGAATCACAAGGTCCTGAAACATGGCGAAAGCCATGACCGGTGCAGGGAAATCTTTTGGTAAAGCCGGCGGCAAGTTCTCAATTTCACGAATTAAATCCCAACCCATTACCCCAACGAGTCCTGAGGTGAGAGGTGGTAGTCCTGCCGGTACCGCCGATGCCCAGGCGGCCTGAACCTGCTCCAAAGCTCCTAGCGCCGTTGAATCGAGTTCATCGGCCGGATTGGGAAGCGGCGTGGCACCCGAGTTAGAAATCCACGAAACTTGCCCATCATTGCTCTGCACCAGAGTGCCTCGGTTGTTTACTCCGACGAAACTGTAGCGAGCCCAAACACCCTGCTCGGCTGACTCGAGAAGAAAGCTACCCTCTTTGTCGGCTGCAAGCTTTTCGAAAATCGATAGCGGGGTCTCGCTGCCCGAGAACAGTGTTTCGATGACGGGAATCACACGGTGATCTTTGGCCAAAGCGGCAAGCTCTTGAAGTGAAATTTGAACTTTAGGCATCTTCGGCTGGCTCCTGTGCAATGAAAAGCGTTGCTACATCGAAACAAGACTCGGCATCTGTGTGACAAGCCGGACCGTTCTCATCAACCCTGATTAGAAGGGTGTCTGCATCGCAATCTGCCTCGATGCTCCGAACTCGCTGGGTGTTTCCAGAGGTAGCACCTTTGTGCCAAAGCTCTTCACGAGATCTCGAATAGAAGACGGTCTCGCCGAGCTGTACGGTCTGCTCGAGGGACTCGGCGTTCATCCAAGCCATCATCAAAACACGGCCAGATGAATAGCTTTGCACTATGGCCGGAATTAATCCCGCCTCGTTGTACTTCAGGCTCTGAGCTGCATCTCTGTCAAATGGCATTGCTACCTCGTCTCGTAACCGGCGTTTTTCAATGCCGCTTTGGCCTGAGAAATTGTTACCGAACCCTCGTGAAAAATAGATGCCGCCAATATCGCGTCTGCGCCAGCGGCCGCGGCGACTGGAAAGTCCTCCGCCTTGCCTGCTCCCCCGGATGCAATCACTGGAACCGATGAAATCGCTCGCACGTCACGCAACATTTCTTCGTCGAATCCTGCACGGGTTCCGTCGGCATCGATGCTGTTGACCAATAATTCGCCGGCACCTAGCTCGATAGTTTTGGCTACCCACTCGAGGGCATCAAGCTCTGTCTCGTTGCGACCGCCGTGGGTTGTCACCACGTACCCAGAATTGGTCTTGGGTGAGCGCTTGAGGTCTAGGGAAATTACCAATACCTGATTACCGAATCTTGCCGAAATATCTGCGAGCAACTGAGGATTAGTGATTCCGGCTGAACCAACACTAATTTTGTCTGCGCCAGCCGAGAGCAAGCGGGCAACATCTTCAACCTGGCGAATTCCCCCGCCAACGGTTAGAGGAATGAACACCTGTTCAGCGCACTTCGTCACCAAGTCATACATCGTTGACCGGTTGTCTACAGTGGCGTGCACGTCGAGGAAGGTTAGTTCATCGGCGCCGTCGGCGTAATAGCGCGCAGCCAATTCGATTGGGTCACCGGCATCGCGGAGGTTTAGGAAATTTACTCCCTTGACCACTCGACCATCGGCTACATCCAAGCAAGGTATGACTCGAACCGAGAGAGACATTAGATTCTCGCGGCGTGAATCGCGCTGACCAGAATCGCTCGAGCACCCAAGGCATAGAGTTCATCCATCTTTGAATTGATCTCGCCGGTCTTGACCAGTGCACGAACGGCAACCCAGTCGCTGTCGCGCAACGGTGAAATCGTCGGCGATTCGATACCAGGGGTAAGGGCCGATGCCATTTCAACCAACTCGGTTGGGCAGTCGTAATCGAAGATCACATATTCGCGAGCTACTAGAACACCCTGCATGCGACGCAAAAGTTGTGCGTGCTCGGTTTCGCGACCAGGCGCCACAATCAGGTGCGCCGAACTCTCTAGGATGATGGGCCCGAAAATCTCGAGTCCAGCCTGGCGAAGCGTGTTTCCGGTAGAAACTACATCCGCTACGGCGTCAGCTACTCCAAGTCGTACCGCAACTTCTACCGCACCATCGAGCTGAACGAGCTCGACCGAAACGCCCTCGCGCTTCAGAAAGTCCTCGACCAGGTGAGGGTAAGCAGTTGCAACTCGCTTTCCTTCGAGGTCGCTTAGCTTCTTGAATTGGCCAACTGGGCCTGCAAATCTAAATGTTGAGCCGCCAAAGCCAAGGTCGGCAACGCTTACTGCCTTCGAGCGACTGTCCAAGAGCAGGTCTAGACCGGTGAAGCCAACATCGAGCGAACCCGATCCAACATAAGTGGCGATGTCTCGTGGGCGTAGGTAAAAGAATTCAATGCCGTGGGTCTGGTCAACCACGTGCAAATCCTTGGGGTCGCGCCTGACGGTGTAACCAGCCTCCTTCAGCATGAGGATGGCGGACTCGGACAGAATGCCCTTGTTTGGGACGGCAACTCTTAGCAATGTCGTCTCTTTCGTTTCGTAAAAATTAGAAGTAGCGGTTTAGGTCATTGAGGCTGATGCCTTTGGCGGCCATCAAAACCTGTAGATGATAAATGAGCTGTGAGATCTCTTCGGCGGTTCGCTCGTTGGTCTCATGTTCGGCTGCCATCCAAACTTCGGCGGCCTCTTCAACAACCTTTTTTCCGATCGTATGCACGCCAGCCTCGAGCCACTTAACGGTTTCAGAACCGGCTGGGCGGGTGGTTGCCTTTTCGCTAATCTCGGCGAAAAGTTGATCGAACGACTTCATGCCTTCAAGATTACCGCTAGAAACCCCTGATTTATCAGGTTTAGCCTCTAATGCCGATGCGAGATGCCAGATTCGGCCAGGTTGCGCAGGTGCTTGATTTGAGCATCGCGGTCTTGAGCGCGAAATACGGCGCTGCCAGCCACAAATGTGTCGGCACCCAGTTCGGCAACCCGTTCGATGTTGGTTTCATCGATGCCACCGTCGACCTGAAGCCAAACATCAAGCCGCTCTTGATCAATTTTGCGACGCGCCTTGGTTACCTTGGCTAGTGTTGATTCGATCAGTGATTGCCCGCCAAAGCCGGGTTCAACCGTCATCACGAGTAGCTGATCAAACTCGTGCAGAATTTCCAGAAAAGGCTCTACGTCGGTTCCTGGCTTAATGGCAACTCCAGCGCGGGCACCGATCGAACGCAGCTCGCGAGCGACTCTAACCGGATCCTCGGCCGCTTCGGCGTGAAAGGTAACCGAGTAGGCGCCAATCTCGGCGTAGCTTTTTGCCCACCGGTCAACGTTGGCAATCATCAGGTGAACATCGAGGGGTTTAGGCGTAATTTGCTGCATGCGCGAGACCATTGGAAGGCCGAACGTGAGATTTGGTACGAAGTTGTTGTCCATAACATCTACGTGGATCAGGTCGGCCCCCGAAATTGATCCAAAATCGCGCTCGAAGTTCACAAAATCGGCTGAAAGGATGCTCGGATTGATTCTCGCTGGCATGGGATTAGCCTATTTGCTTGCGCATCAGGGCAATAAACATTGCATCGGTGTGGTGAATGTGTGGCCAGAGTTGCGCCGTTTTTCGATTTGAATTCAGAGGCAGGTTTGGGTTGATTTCGTGCAGCACGCGATTGGCGTCAATGAGCTCAAGTTCGTTGCCAAATCGCTTCTCGGCCCAGGCGACGATTGTGTTGGTTTCGGCCTGGTGTGGCGAACAGGTTACATAAGCCAGAGTTCCGCCGGTCTTTAGAGCTGTCCAGGCGCTTTCGAGTAATTGCTCTTGAAGCTTGCTGAGTTCAGCAACGTCACTCTGTTTCTTTCGCCATCTTGCTTCGGGCCTTCGCCTCAGCGCGCCTAGTCCGGTGCATGGAGCATCAAGCAGGATTCGATCAAATTTGTTCGGCGACGTGTTGCCAATTTCGCGGCCATCATCGATGGTCACGGCAACTTTTGCGTCGATCGGTTCGAGTGCCTGTTGAACCAGTTTTGCCCGGTGTGGAGATACCTCGTTGCAGGTTAGCTTCGCTTTAGCCAATCTAGCTTCGGCTGCCAACAGGGCTGCCTTTCCTCCTGGACCCGCGCACATGTCTAACCACTGCTCGCCGGGTTGAATTTCTTTCGCCACCACTAATGCGAGCGCGGCCAATTGGGATCCCTGGTCTTGCACTCGGACTCGACCCTCGCGCACTGCTCGCAGTTGATTTGGATCGCCACCATCGAGTTGGGTTCCGATTGGACTAGCCGGCCCAACCTCGAGGTCTTCGAAATCGCGTTCATCGGCAAGTCCAGGCAGGGCCACCAGGTTAACTAGAGGGGCGATGTTGTCAGCCCACAGAAGGTCTTTCAATTCGCTTTCCCGTCCGTCAATCTTCAGGGCTTGCTCTAGCGCTCTTACTACCCAAATCGGATGTGAGAATTCGACGGCGAGGCGTTCGTGCGGATTCTCCAAGCCGTCTAAAACTATTCCTAGCCATTCGTCTCTGCTGCGTTCAGAAACACGACGCAAGACTCCATTAATAAAGCCAATTGCTCCGCGACTCAGTCGACGCTTGGCAAGATCAACAGTCTCGCTCAAGGCCGCGTGTGCTGGCACTCGCATACCCAAAAGCTGGTGAGCTCCGAGTCGCAAAATTATGAGTGCACCAAGGTCAATCTCATCGCTGTAGCGCCCAGCGCACTCCTCGATGATTCGGTCATAAAAAAGCTGCCAGCGAAGTGTTCCAAAGGCTAGCTCTTGGCAGAATCCGGTGTCTCTAGAGTCAAGGGTCGAGGCCGCGAGTAGTTTCGGCAGCAAAAGGTTGGCGTAGGCGTCATCGAACTCGACTGCCATTAGAAGCTCGAGGGCGACGGCACGTGCGTTGGTGTTATTTACTGCCATCGAAAATCACACTTTCATTGAGGCCTCGGGCCCAGTCTCTTGCAGCCATCGGATTTTTGCCAGCAGGCTGAACTTCAAGTAATTGAAGGAGAGTTTGATTGCCACAGTGCACGAGAACCTTGTTCGACTGGATCGAAACCGAACCGATAAGAGAATCCTGCTGTGACAGCGATTCTGTCGATGTAGCCCCCAGTGCGCGAGCATCGAGAATTCGCATGGAATCGTTGCCTAAAGTCGTCCAGGCCATAGGTTCTGGGTTCATAGCTAAAACCTGACATTCGATTTCACGAGCCGAGGCATTCCAGTTGATTCTCGCAAGATCGCGATTTAGTTTTCGTGCCGTAGGCAGTGAAACCAGTAACTTCGGGTCTTGCTCTGTCGGTATTGATAAACCTGCAGCAATGCGCGGCACGAGCTCGAGTAGGCCTGAAATGCCGAGGGCGGTAAGTCGTTTCAGCAGTGAACCCGAGTTCTCCCCTGGTTCGATTTGTGTCGGTATCTGCATGTGCACGGGTCCGGTGTCCATACCCTGATCCAGTTGGAAAATGGTGATTCCGGTTTCCCGCTCCCCTGCCCAAATACTTGACTGTACGGGTGAGGCTCCCCGCCAGGCGGGCAGCAGACTGTAGTGAATGTTTACCCAGCCGTGAGATGGGGCTTCTAGCGCTTCTGCGCCAAGAATTGAACCATAGGCAACGATCACGCCCAAATCTGGCTTGAAGGATTTGATCTGCTCGATGGTTTCGGATTCAACCTTTGCCGCTTTGATTATCGGAATTCCCAGTTGTGCGGCTCTAAGCGCTACCGGTGACGGGGTAAGGATGCGCTTGCGCCCCACTGGGGCGTCGGGCCTAGTGAGAACAGCGACGACGTCAAGCCCACCAGCTACCATGGCTGCCAGGGTTGCCTCAGCGTTGGCAGGTGTGCCAGCAAAAACTATTCTCAAACCGAACCTCTCGAAGTTCTAGATTACTTCGGTGTCGTCCATGTTTATCTTGATTGGGCGCATTGCCCGACCTGACTTTGCGCTAACTCTTCGATGCCCAGCAGTGCTCTGCAGAACCTGCGCCTTGAGCAGCGCCGCAAGATCAGCACCCTGGCCATATTCGTACCGCAAAAGTGCCCGCCAGTCGGAATTGGCGCTTGCACTGGGAGTTGGCATCGGCCCAAGTATCTCGATTCCGGGTTTGCCAGCTAATTCGCCAAGAATCTGATCAAGCAGGTTGCGCTCTCCCGAAAGGGATGCCATGCGCACAGCCGGCGGAAAGCGCAGTTCGCGACGCTGCTTGAGCTCGTGTGCCGAGATTTCGGCTTGCTTCCATTGGCTGAATTTCAGGCCAACGATGCCTGACAATCCAACCGCAATTGCCTGCCCTCCCCGTGCCATCAGCGCTACCGCGTTGGACCAAACGCGAATTGCATCCTCTGATGCTCTCAGAGAGTCTCGGGATTGCAATTCGGCGCAATCGAGCAAGATCACCGCTGAAAATCCAGACGTCGCCCGTGGCTCGGCACCCGGCGTAGAAACCACAATGCAATTCGAGTCATCTACCCACTCGATGGGATTCTCGCCGTTGGATTCGATGATTCTGGTGCCCGGAAATGCCTTACCGAACTCCGCGATTGTTCTGGTTGCACCAGGCTTGCCCGGCCGAAGTTGGCGACCACCACAACCGCTGCAGGTGAAATTCAGGTTTGTCGAGTAACACCAACGGCAACGAGGTTGATTTTTGGCGTCGATCCAAAGCGGCCCGTTGCAGGCGTGGCACTTCGCCCGTTCAGAGCACTTCGCGCAGTACGAACTCTTTGAAAAGCCTTTTGATGCAACCTGTACCAATACGGGGCCGGTCGCTAATGCGTTTCGAATCGTTTGCCAAGCTAATCCGTCAACGCGGCTCTCGGTTTCGGTCACCAGAATTTGCGGCTCAAATTGCTCGACCTGTTCGTCAAGATAGCCAATTTCAACCAATCGTTGGATTTCACTAGATCTCGAGTGCGATGAAAAGACTAGCGAGCACCCTTCAAGGCTTTGCCGAATGAGGGCTACTTCACGCGTGTTTGAATAAGGCGAAGTTGGTTCGACGTGGCTCGAGTCACCATCGTCCCATACACATATCAAACCCAGATTCTGAATCGGCGCATAGATGGCGGCGCGATTTCCAACCACAATGTGTGGCCCCGGCTCAAGGCACTGAAGGAAAGATGCATAGCGTTTTGAATTGGTTTTGTCGGCCGAGTAATCGATGAGGCTTGGGCCGAGGTCAGTTGCCATCAAAGCGCTTTTGAAAACGTTGAGATCTCTAAAGTCGGGTAGACATACGATGGTCGATCTATTTTGAGCGGCCTGCTCTGCAATCATGTTCAAAAACTTTTCGCACCACTGAGGAACACCGTTCGACGCAATAGGCGCAGCCAGGTGGCTTATTTTTTTGGCCAAACCAGCCTGAGTCGTTGAAACTGGTTCCACCGACATACTTGGCTGATTCTCAAGCCAACGCTTTTCAACCGCCACCGACCTAGTTGGAACAGCCAGCTTTAGCACATCGTTGAGCGTCGCCGCTTGGCGGTCAGCCACTGCCCTAGCCAAGTCATAGATGTTTGGAGCTAGGGCTGGAAGCGTTGATACGAGGGAACTAAGTGTTGCGAGTTCGCCTTTGAACTCGGCATTCTGGCTGAGCCCGACCACGAACCCGTCGGTTTGGTTTGCGGCTCTACCGAATGGAACCCGAACTCTTGAACCGACTGTGATCGCTGTTGCGAGTTCTTGGGGAACTGAATATTCAAAGGGCCTGTCGAGTTGCGGAAGCGGTGAATCAATCACCACTTTCGCAAAGAGACTAGCCATTTGCTGCCGAGCGGAGTGCTTCGGCTCGGTTGGTTGATTCCCAGGTGAACTCTGGTAGCTCTCGACCAAAGTGACCGTAACTTGAAGTCTTTGAATAAATCGGACGAAGAAGGTCAAGCTCCTCGATGATTGCCTTAGGACGCAAATCAAAAACGGTGTTAATTGCCTTCACGATGGCATCATCTGAGACTTTGCCGGTGCCGAAAGTTTCAACATACAAACCAACCGGGCGTGCAACACCAATCGCATAAGCAACCTGAACCTCGGCACGATCAGCCAAACCAGCAGCAACCACGTTTTTAGAAACCCAACGAAGCGCATAGGCTGCAGAACGGTCAACCTTTGACGGGTCTTTACCCGAGAAAGCACCACCACCGTGACGGCTAGCACCACCATAGGTGTCAACAATGATCTTGCGACCGGTCAAACCGGCATCACCCATAGGCCCACCAATTTCAAACTTGCCGGTTGGGTTCACAAACAATTTCACGTTAGAAAAATCAAGCCCGGTGCTTTCAAGGATCGGGTTGATTACGGAGGTTGTCATCGCCTCAACAATTTCGGCATGGCTAACACCCGGGTTGTGTTGGGTTGAAAGAACAACCGCTTCGATGGTTTTAGGCACGGTGCCCTCATAGCCAACAGTTACCTGAGTTTTGCCATCGGGGCGAAGAAAAGCGACCTGGTTGGTTTTGCGAACCGAAGCCAAACGCTCTGATAGGCGATGTGCCACGCTGATCGCGGTTGGCATAAGTGTTGGGGTTTCGTTGGTTGCGTAACCAAACATGATGCCCTGATCGCCGGCACCTTGTGAATCGAAACGGTCAGCTGAAGCACCAACCCTAGTTTCGTGACCGGTATCAACACCCTGAGCGATGTCGGGTGATTGTTGACCGATCGAAATTGAAACACCACAGCTGTCGCCATCGAAACCGATATCTGAACTGGTGTAGCCGATCTCACGAATTTTTTCACGAACCAAACGAGGGATCTCAACATAACCAGAGGTAGTAACCTCACCGGCAACATGCACTAAACCGGTGGTGACCATGGTTTCAACCGCTACACGTGAGTTGGCGTCTTGTTCGAGCATGGCGTCGAGAATCGTGTCTGAAATTTGGTCACAGATTTTGTCTG
>JBEGSA010000018.1:0-20880 GCA_041180145.1 Actinomycetota bacterium
TTGAACCGAGGTCTCTGAATTTCACCGAGATTAGACCAAACTCTTCGGTGGCTAGTTCAATGCTTTTCGGCACCCGAATGCTGGTGAACGCTCCGGCTCGGGTTTGCCCGGCCGCATCCTGGTAACTGAACTGCCCACCCTGGACTATTTTGCCTTCAAACTTTGGGCCAAAAATCTGGGCCAGACCTTCTCGTTGATTAAATCGCGACCACATCTCGCTCAACGGTCGGTTCAAAACCAACTCGGTCGAGAACGAACAGCCTGAGCCAGAAGGCTTGCGCCACCTTGGCCTAAACCCCGCCCAGAACTCTTCGACCGGCATGGTCTATTTCTTGGGCTTTCGATCGAAAGCCATAAAGCCGTAAGCGGCAACTGCAAAGGCCAATGCCGCCCCGGCGTGCAAAAAGAAACTCGCGGTCATGCCCAGCCAGATAAACACCTGCGCCCCGGTGAGCGGCAGCGCCCAGATTGCAAGGATCGGCACAAAAACCAGCGACCACCAAGCACGCTTTTTGGTGCCCTGCCAAATTGCCCAGATCGAACCGAGCGTGACTGCAAATGAGGTGATTGCGCTGTATGGCTCTTTGTCGATCGGGTTGAATGTCTCGAAGGCAATGAGAACTGCCAAAACCAGGGGGATTAGCGAAAATCGCTTCGCATCGAATTTATTGGCCAGCCAGGTTTTCTTGGGTGCAGATGATTTGTCGCTCACACTAGAAGTGTAGGCATGCTGGCTACACTTTGAACTAACCGAACAAGGGAGATCAAATGACTTTCGCAGGCGCTATCAAAACCTGTCTAACCAAATACGCAGACTTCAGGGGAGTAGCAAGTCGTTCGGAGTATTGGTACTTCATTCTTTTCACGTTCCTCGTATCAATCGTGCTTGGCACGGTTGACTCGCTGTTTTTCCCAACCACCAGTTACAGCAACCCTCTTGAAATGTCTTTGCAGCCAAGCCCGTTCAGCGATGTGGCCAGCTTGCTTTTGCTTTTGCCGACCCTCGCGGTTTTGGTGCGTCGAATGCGTGACGCGGGCTTCGGCGCAAAGTGGCTGCTGTTGATGATTTTGCCGGTTTTGGTGCTGATCTCATCTCTTGTCGCAGCTGCGCCTGCACTAGCCGAATTCAGTCTTTCAAACGAAAGCTCGCTGGTTGCGGTTGCTCTGGCGGTCTTGCCTGGGCTAGGCCTGGCTGCCGCAATTCAGCTTTTCTACTTTGTTGTCACACTTTTGAAGTCAAAGACGCCAGCGAAGTCTGACCCCACTGAGCAAATTCAAGACCAGACTGGCACTACCGCCTAAATTCCTCTAGGATTGTCAGGTTGCCGTGTATCGGCCGCGGATAAAGAGAGCAAAAACATTCCGTTATTTGCGCCGCGCAGTTAGTCCTTTGAAAGGGGAACAAATATGTCACTAGCTCCAGAAGTGAAGACCGCAATCATCAACGAATACGCCACCAAGCCTGGCGACACCGGTTCTCCTGAGGTGCAGGTCGCAGTTTTGACCCAGCGCATCAAGGACCTAACCGAGCACCTAAAGGAGCACAAGCACGACCACCACTCACGTCGTGGTCTGTTGATCCTTGTTGGTCAGCGTCGCCGTCTTCTTGGCTACCTACAGGGTGTAGACATCAACCGCTACCGCGCTCTAATCGAGCGTCTAGGCCTACGTCGATAACCTGTCACGGTAGTTGACGAATTTCGATTCTTCACGAAAACCGCTTCACCTTCGGGTGGGGCGGTTTTCTTTTACCCAGACAAAGCACCCATGAAGCTTTAGTCAATGCCTGCATTTCAAGCTCCGGCTTCTGGTCTTTGTCGCAACGCTCTGGTAGCCTTTAGGGGAGCGACGTGGCAGGTTTGCTGGTCTTCGGTTGTAGGTCTTGATTCAAAGTCAAGGTTTTCTACTGCAGACCAGGGCATCCCTCCAATGTGGGCAAGTTAACTTGCCGCGAACGCTCACGCGCGCACAAGCCAGCAATTAGGCCGAATGGCAACTGGCTCGCGCACAGAGGAAAAAGAGGAGGGACCATGGAAGGTCCAGAAATCAAAGCAACAGAAGCAATCATCGACAACGGAAAATACGGCAAGCGCGTAATTCGTTTCGAAACCGGTCGTTTGGCTCAGCAGGCACAGGGTGCCGCAGCCGTTTACATCGACGAAGAGACCATGCTGTTCTCGGCTACCACTGCAAGCAAGCAGCCGAAAGACCAGTTCGACTTCTTCCCACTAACCATCGACGTTGAAGAGCGCATGTATGCGGCTGGCCGCATCCCGGGCAGCTTCTTCCGTCGCGAGGGTCGCCCATCAACCGAGGCAATCCTTGCCTGCCGTTTGATCGACCGTCCGCTACGTCCGTCATTCGTTGACGGTCTTCGCAACGAAATTCAGGTTGTAGTAACCGTTATGGCTATCGAGCCAGACGAGCTTTACGACGTTGTGGCCATCAACGCTGCTTCGATGTCGACCCAGCTTGCTGGTCTGCCATTCTCTGGCCCGATCGGTGGCGTGCGTGTTGCACTAATCGACGGTCAGTGGGTTGCTTTCCCTAAGCACTCGCAGCTAGAGCGCGCAGTCTTCAACATGGTTGTTGCCGGTCGCGTCATCATCGAGAACGGCGTCGAAGACGTTGCCATCATGATGGTTGAAGCCGAGGCTTCAGAAAACGCAATGGATCTAATCGCCGCTGGCGCCAAGGCTCCATCAGAAGGCGTAGTTGCCGAGGGTCTTGAGGCTTCAAAGCCTTTCATTAAGGCTCTCGTCAAGGCTCAGGCTGACCTAGCCGCCGTTGCTGCAAAGCCAACTGCTGACTACCCAACCTTCTTGCCTTACACCGATGAGGTCTTCGCGGCTGTTGAGGCCCAGGCTGGCGCAGAACTTGCCAAGGTCTACCAGATCGCCGACAAGGTTGCTCGCCAAGATGCCGACGATGCTCTAAAGGCAAGCACCAAAGAGGTTCTTGAGGGCAAGCTAGACGAAGCTCAGATGCTTCAGTTCTCAGCTGCTTACAAGTCGGTAACCAAGAAGATCATGCGCACCCGCGTTCTAAAAGAGGGCATCCGCATCGATGGTCGTGGTCTAAAAGACATCCGTGCCCTAGACGCAGAGGTTGCAGTTATTCCTCGCGTTCACGGTTCAGCAATCTTCCAGCGTGGCGAGACCCAAATTCTTGGCGTCACCACCTTGAACATGTTGAAGATGGAGCAGCAGATTGACTCGCTAAGCCCGGTCACCTCAAAGCGCTACATGCACAACTACAACTTCCCTCCTTACTCAACCGGTGAGGTCGGTCGCGTTGGCACTCCAAAGCGTCGCGAAATCGGTCACGGTGCTCTTGCCGAGCGCGCGTTGGTTCCTGTTCTTCCAAAGCGCGAAGACTTCCCATACGCAATCCGTCAGGTTTCTGAGGCTCTTGGCTCAAACGGTTCAACCTCAATGGGTTCTGTTTGTGCATCAACCCTTGCTCTACTAAACGCTGGTGTGCCACTTCGTGCGCCAGTTGCAGGTATCGCAATGGGTCTGATCTCAGACACCATCGATGGCAAGGTCCAGTACGCAGCGCTAACCGACATCCTTGGTGCCGAAGACGCTCTTGGTGACATGGACTTCAAGGTTGCCGGTACCCGCGACTTCGTTACCGCAATTCAGCTAGACACCAAGCTCGACGGCATTCCTGCATCAGTTCTTGGTGGCGCGCTAACTCAGGCCCGCGATGCCCGTCTGCACATCCTCGATGTCATGGCTCAGGCAATCAGCGAACCAGACGAGATGGCTCCAACTGCACCTCGCGTTATCGCGGTTAAGATTCCAGTTGACAAGATCGGTGAGGTCATTGGCCCTAAGGGCAAGATGATCAACCAGATCCAAGAAGACACCGGCGCAGACATCTCAATCGAAGATGACGGCACCGTTTACATCGGCGCAACCGATGGTCCTTCTGCTGAGGCTGCTAAGGCAGCGGTTAACGCGATCGCTAACCCACACGTGCCAGAGATTGGCGAGCGTTTCCTAGGAACCGTCGTGAAGCTAGCCACCTTCGGTGCGTTCGTTTCGCTAGTTCCAGGCAAGGATGGCCTATTGCACATCTCTGAGCTTCGCAAGATCTCGGGTGGCAAGCGCGTCGAAAACGTCGAAGATGTTCTCGAGGTTGGCCAGAAGCTCCAGGTTGAAATCACCAAGATCGACGACCGTGGAAAGCTTTCGCTTGCTCCAGTCGTTGAGGGTGAAGAGGGTGCAGCAAGCACCGACTCTGACGAAGAGTGATCGACCAAATAACCAAAGAAAGTTCTGGGCTTAGCTGTGAGTGAAGTTCTATTTCCGCTTGACCAGAACGAACTCTCGTTCACCGCTTCGGGAGGAAGTTCGATTCGTCGAACTATCCTTCCGAGCGGTGTTCGCGTTTTAACCGAGTCAATGCCGGGCGCTCAAAGCGTCTCGGTATCTTTCTCGGTTGCCGTTGGCTCTCGCGATGAGACCGATGGCCATCACGGCTCAACCCACTTCCTTGAACACCTATTGTTCAAAGGCACCAAAAAGCGCACGGCTCTAGACATCGCAGTCGCATTCGACTCTGTCGGCGGTTCATCCAATGCCTCAACTGGCAAAGAGAACACCAACTACTACGCCAGGGTTCAAGATTCGGCTCTTCCTGTAGCAGTCGACGTAATCGCCGACATGCTCACATCTTCGCTAATTGACCCAACCGAATTTGAGAACGAACGAACCGTCATTCTCGAAGAGCTGGCCATGAACGACGACGATCCCCAGGATGTAGCGCACGAGGCCTTCAGCGCCGCGGTGCTTGGCGATCACCCGCTCGGTCGCCCAATTGGCGGCACCAATGAAACCATCAATGCGGTCACTCGCGAGGCCGTCTGGTCTCACTATCAGCAGAACTATCGCCCGCAAGACCTAGTCGTAGTGGCCGCCGGTGGCGTAAACCACGCAAACCTCATCGACCTGGTTGAGCGGGGACTGGTCTCGGCTGGCTGGGATCTCAACAAGGTTGCGCATCCGGTTCAGCGCCGCGAAGCTGGCCAGGTTCCAGTGACCCGTGGCTCGGCTCTGAACGTCATCAACCGACCTACACAGCAGGCAAACATCCTGGTTGGAATGCAGGGGCTGATCGCCGATGACGAGCGTCGCTACGCGATGGGCATTCTCAACACCGTTTTGGGTGGGGGCATGAGCTCACGCATGTTCCAAGAGATTCGCGAGAAGCGCGGCTTGGCATACTCGGTTTACTCTTTCAATCAGGGCTATTCAGATGCGGCATATTTCGGCTTGTATGCAGGTTGTTCGCCGGCCAAGACCGAAGAAGTAACTCGCCTCATGATCGCCGAATTCGAAAAGATCGCAGTCGACGGCATTCGCGAAGACGAACTCGAGCTTGCCAAGGGCAACATCTCGGGCAGTCTGGCACTCAAATTTGAGAGCACTGCGGCTCGCATGAATCGCCTGGTTGCCGCAGAAATCGTGAACGGTCAGTTCTATGACCTAAACGATTCTCTGGGCCACGTTAACGCCGTCACAGTTGAAGATGTTCGTTCGTTGGCAGCAGATCTCGCCGCTCGAGAACGCTCTATCGTCGCGGTTGGCGACATCAAAGAGTCAACTTTCAAAGACTTTATTTAGGATTTAACCGTGACCATAAAAGTAGCCGTAGTCGGCGCCACCGGAAGAATGGGCAAGCTTGTGCTTGACCTAATCGAAGCATCTCAGCACACCAGCCTGCATGCCGCACTTGACTCAAAGAGCGAGCTCAGCGAGGTTTTGGGTGCCGATGTTGTTTTCGAGGTTACTCGTCTCGAAGTAAGCGAGCAGGTTGTCGACTACTGCCTAGCCAATGGTCTCAAGGTTGTCGTCGGCACCAGCGGTTGGTCGGCTCAAAAGCTTGCTGCGCTTGAGGGCAAGCTTGCGGCAAGCCCTTCGGCTGCCGTTTTGGTCATTCCAAACTTCTCAATTGGTTCAATGCTGGCAAGCTCATTTGCAGCCCAGGCAGCGAAGTTCTTTGATTCAATCGAAATCGTCGAGGCTCACCATGCCGGCAAAATCGATTCACCTTCAGGCACCGCAGTTCGCACCGCCGAAATGATTCACGAGGCCCGTAATGGCATGACCCAACCACTCATCGCCGGTGTGGGTCAAACCGCTCGCGGCGAGGTTGTGGCCGGTGTACCAATCCACAGCTTGCGTTTGGCGGGTGTTTCGGCCAAGCAAGACATCCACTTTGGTGGCGTCAGCGAGGTTTTGACCATCAGCCATGAGGTCAGCTCAATCAACTCTTACTCGCACGGCATCATGGCAAGCATCCGGGTTGCTTCAAAAGCTGCTGGGCTTCTTATCGGGCTTCAGTCGGTCATCGACGCCTCAAACAACTGATGACTGCCACCAAGGTCGGCGCCATTGTGATGGCCGCTTTGCTGGTTATGTACATAGTTTTGCTAGCAAACACCGGCGTTCAACTTTTGACTGTCGATTCTGCGGTCGCAAAGGTCATGGGCTTCTTGATCCTGACTTTCCCGGCATTTGGTCTGTGGGCAATTATTCAGGAATTCATTTTTGGCACTCGCGTCGAGGCGCTCGAACGCAAGGTTCAAAAAGAAGGCGCCTGGCCTGAAATGAATTTTGAGACCCGCCCGAGCGGTCGCCCAATTCGCGCCTCTGCCGATGCGATCTTTGAGCAGTTCCGCCAAGCCGCTTCAGACCGCCCAGAAGATTGGCACAGTTGGTTCAACCTTGGGTTGGCCTACAGCGCCGCAGGCGATCGACGACGCGCCCGAGCTGCCATGAGAAAAGCAATCGCCCTAGCTCCGAAGAACTAGGGCGATGCGAAAAGTAGGCTGTCTAGCCGTGCTTGATGATGCCAATTCGCTTTAGGCCGAGGTAAATCTGGCAACCCAGGCAGTAGTTGAATGCTGCATTCAAAAAGGCAGCCACGAAAGCCATACCTGCAAAAATCGTCAGACCAACGGTGTTATCGAAAGCGCCAAGAACTAGCCCGATACCTGCCACGACAAAGCCGATCACCTGGGCAAACTTCGGTGGGCGAGGGTCTTCAAGCTCTTTCGGCGCTGCCAAGCGTGGGCGAACAAACTTCTTGAAAATCAAGCCGTATGGGTGCTTCGCGGTTCCCTGGGTCGCACCCCAGGCAAATGAGGCTGTGATCACTGCCAGCAAAACAAAGGCTGCATCTGCGGTAGCCGCGTCAAGACCCAGAAATACGGTGATTAGAAGCAAAACCGAAGTGATTACTGCACCGAAGCGTGGTCCACGTGGGTCGATGCCTGCCGGGGTGGAGGTTGATTCGCTCATTAGATGTGAAAACTCCCTAATTCGTCTTGAATGGTTTCTGGTTTAGCGGCTCCGCCAATTCTTGATGTGATTCGACCGTTGTGGTCGAGCACCAAGGTGGTTGGGGTTTGAAGAATGTTGAACTTGCTTGCCAAATCTAATCGATTGGTGATGTCTACCTCGATGTGAAGAACATCGGGGGTGTGCTGCTCAAGTTCATGAAACAAACGAGCGGTCTGCTTGCACTGGGAGCACATCTCAGACGAAAACTGCAAAAAAGTGACGCGCTCGCCAAACTTTGTAACCGGCTGTCCGTTCTTGGTCGCGCCAATCTCAATCAAATCGATGATTTCGCCACCGGCAATCTGTTTCGATCGGCCCGTTCTGGCCCTCCAGATCAAGCCAACCACCGAAACAAGCAACACGAGTCCCGCGATGATGGCGAACTTAGCTTCGATTGGCATTATCTAAGGCTACGCCAACCCAGGCTATAGGGGTGTTTTGTTGCCAATTCTTACGGTTGTCAAACGGGTAGGCTAAAGGGGTGTCAGAGATTAAATTTCGCAGCGACGTTACCGTCGAACTAGTCCGATCAAATGCATCAGACTCAGACGTTCTTTTTGCAGCTCGCGTTTCAACTCAGGGTGAACAGACCCTCGAGGCAGCCGCGGCTCAGACCGATGCGGCTGAAGACGAGAAGCGTTCTAAGGGCCTCATCAACTACCTAATGCGCGACCGTCACGGTTCGCCATTCGAGCACAACTCGATGACCTTCTATGTGCAGGCTCCAATCTTTGTGTTCCGAGAGTTCATGCGCCACCGAATCGCTTCTTACAACGAAGAATCTGGCCGTTACAAAGAGCTGAACCCGGTTTTCTACGTTCCGGGTTCAGATCGCAATCTTTTGCAGGTTGGCAAAGCCGGGCACTACGAATTCTTGCCAGGCAGCGCCGAGCAGGTTGCCCTCGTCGAGCAAGAGTCACGTACCGCGTCGATTCACGCATACGAGTCATACAAGCGCATGCTTGAGGCGGGTGTTGCCCGCGAGGTTGCGCGCATCGTGCTGCCGCTAAATATCTATTCGAGCATGTATGTCACCATGAACGCCCGTGCGTTGATGAACTTCTTGAGTCTGCGTACCAAGCGCGAAGGCACTCACTTCCCATCGTTCCCGCAGCGCGAAATTGAAATGTGCGCCGAGAAGATGGAAGACGAGTGGGCCAAGTTGATGCCTTACACCTACGAGGCATTCAACGCCAACGGTCGCGTTGCTCCGTAACAGATTCTCAACTTGAAACCCTCGGTCTAATCGCCGAGGGTTTCTTTTTCATCAACGGGTGGAAAGCGCCGATCGAGCTTTTTCGCCAGGGGAGTGCGACGCAGAATCAGAGCCAGCAGGATTCCGACGACGATTGCCGTAATCATGTCGACAAAAATCGTTAGTGCAAACGTAGCCACCAGCAGAATCACGTCAAGCCAAGAATCTTTTGCGATTGTGAGCAGCTCTGTGGGCTTAATCATGTGCACGCAAGTTGCGATCAGCACACCACCCAGGGCCGCCAGCGGAATTTGACCAACGACCGGAGCCAACAACAAAATCACCGCCGCCAATATTGCGCTGTGGGCCAAGGCTGCGAGTTTAGAACCTGCACCGCTGCGAACATTTACCGCCGTGCGAGCAAGCGCCGCCGTGGCTGGCACACCACCCAAAAACGGCACCACGATGTTCGCCAGTCCTTGACCAAATAGCTCCCGGTTCGAATCATGTTTCTCGCCACCGCCCCGCAGGCGGTCGGCTACCTTGGCCGAGAGCAGGCTTTCAAGTGCCGCTAGCACAGCTACTGCAATGGCCGAAGGAATCAAAGTCCACCAACTCCCGAATTGCAGAAATTCAAGGTCAAATTTGCCAATCCGCCTAGGTATGTCTCCGATACGTTCCGCCGATAGCCCGAAGGCGTTAGCCGAGAGAGTGGCGACAAACACCATGATCAGTGCGGTTGGCACCTTGGGGGCAACCTTCGATACTAGAAGAATCGCAGCGGCGACGCCGATAGTAATCAACACCGGTGCCGTGCTCATTTCGAAGCTTGCCGAAGCGATTGCGTCACCCGCTTTTACGAATACCTCCTCCGACTCGCTCGGCTGCACGCCAAAAATAAAGGGAAACTGCTGCAAGGCAATCACGATGGCTAGTCCGGCGGTGAACCCCTCGACCACCGCCGTGGGCAGTCGGTGAACATGTTGTCCTATTCGGGCAAACGCGGTGATGGTGAGCAAAATACCGGCCATTAGACCGACCAGCAGCACCCCGCTGGCACCGAAATTATGGAATATCGGCATGAGAACCACCGTCATAGCGCCGGTTGGGCCCGAAACCTGAAGGCGGCTGCCGCCAAAAATAGCCGCCAACGCGCCGGCAACGATCGCTGTGGTTAGGCCAGCCTCAGCACCAAGGCCCGAAGCGATTCCAAAGGCGAGGGCAAGGGGCAGAGCCACAATTGCCACGGTGAGTCCGGCGACAAGATCTCGTATGGGATTCCGCGAGGCATCCTTGAAATCGGCCTTCGTTGGCAACAGGTTCACCTTGACAGCCTTGCCACAAACACACGCCAAGTCAAATACCTGAACCGCTAGGCTTGAAGCATGTCGCACAAGAACATTTTTGGCCAGACCCTGGTTGCTCTCGTCACCCCAATGAACGCCGATGGCGAAGTAGATTGGGCCGACACCGAGAAGCTAATTGACTATGTCATTAGCAACGGTGCCGACGGCGTGGTTGTCACCGGCACCACCGGTGAAACCAGCACTCTTACCGACGCCGAGAAGATCAAGCTTGTCGAGGTTGGAAAGTCGGTTTCTGGTGGGCGTGCCAAAATCATCACCGGCGGTGGATCAAACGAAACCGCCCACGCGATGCAGCTTTACAAGGCTTCCGAAAAAGCTGGTGCCGACGGCATCATGGTGGTCACGCCTTATTACAACAAGCCAACCCAGGCCGGTGTGCTTACTCACTTCCGAATGGTTGCTGACTCGACCGATCTTCCGGTTATCTTGTACGACATCCCTGGACGCGCCGGCATTGCGATTTCGCAGGACACTTTTCACCGTGCTGCCAAACATCCAAACATTATCGCTGTCAAAGATGCCAAGGGTGACCTGGCTCAGGCGACACGCATCATGAACGAAACCGGTCTGATTTATTTCTCTGGCGATGACTCGAACATCTTGCCGCACCTTGCAATCGGTGCCACCGGCTGCATCTCGGTGACCGCAAACATCGCGCCGGCTGCCTATCGCGAGTTGATTGATGCGGCTAACCGCAACGACTTCCACCACGCCCTTAGTGTGCACAACAGCCTCGACCCGCTTCAGCGCGCCGCAATGACTCACGTGCCGGGCACAGTGGCTGCCAAATACATTCTCAACGGCCTGGGTGTCATTTCTAGCCCTCGAGTTCGTTTGCCTTTGGTTGGCCCAGAAGATGCCGAGGCCGCTCGCATCGAAGCAGACATTGACCTAGTCGGAGCCATCACTGGTCTCAGCTTCGACAACTTCCGTCCGGACCGCAACGCAGCCGCCGGTGGCGCGCTGCCTAAGGTTGCCGGCACCACCCGATAAAGAAAAGAGAACCATTGGTTCAAACCCTTCCCGAACCAGCCAAGCTGCGCCCGGGTGTCCTTCGCATCATCCCGCTTGGTGGCATCGGAGAAATCGGTCGCAACATGACCGTTTTCGAGATTGACGGCAAGATCCTAATCGTCGACTGCGGCGTGCTGTTTCCAGAAGAGCACCAGCCGGGTATCGACGTGATTCTGCCTGACTTCGGCTACCTGCGCGATCGTCTAGACGACATCATCGGAATTGTGCTCACCCACGGCCACGAAGATCATATCGGCGGCGTTCCTTACCTGCTGCGCCTCAAACAAGACATCCCGTTGATTGGTTCGGCGTTGACGCTGGCGTTTGTCGAAGCCAAGCTCAAAGAGCACCGCATTCAGCCTTATTCGATGGTTGTGGTCGAGGGTCAGCGTGAGCAAATGGCAGGCTTCGACCTCGAATTCGTTGCAGTTAACCACTCGATACCAGATGCGCTCGCCGTGATTATTCGCACCAAGGCCGGCAAGGTCTTGCACACCGGTGACTTCAAGATGGACCAGCTACCTCTCGATGGCCGCCTTACCGACCTGCGTGCCTTCGCGCGCATCGGTGAAGAGGGTCTAGACCTGTTCATGAGCGATTCGACCAACGCCGATGTGCCGGGCTTTACGCCGCTTGAAAAAGACATTGGGCCAGTAATCGAGAACATCATCTCGCGCTCAAAAAAGCGGGTTATTGTTGCGTCATTCTCGAGTCACGTTCATCGCGTGCAGCAGGTTGTCGACGCGGCCAAGGCTAATGGCCGCAAGGTTGTGTTGGTGGGTCGCTCGATGGTGCGCAACATGCAGATTGCCATCGATATGGGTTATTTGAACGCCGAGCTCGAGGATTTTATCGACCTAAAGCAAGCCAAAAACCTAGATGACAACCAGCTCGTCTACATGTCAACTGGCTCCCAGGGTGAACCAATGGCCGTTTTGGCTCGCATGGCGAATCTGGAACACGACATTGAAATAGCAGAGGGCGACACAGTCATTCTGGCCAGCTCGCTGATTCCGGGTAACGAGAACGCGGTTTATCGCGTGATCGACGGTTTGACCAAACTCGGTGCAAACGTAGTTCACAAGGGCAATGCAAAGGTTCACGTTTCAGGTCACGCGGCCGCTGGCGAGTTGCTTTACTGCTACAACATCTTGAAGCCCAAGAACGTGATGCCAGTGCACGGTGAATATCGTCACCTGATCGCTAACGGCAAATTGGCCGAGCAAACCGGTGTTCCGCACGAACGCGTTCTGATTACCGAAGACGGTTGGGTTGTCGACTTAGTCGACGGCGTTGCCGAGGTGGTTGGCGCGGTTGAATGTGGGTTGCTTTACGTTGATGGCAAGACAGTTGGCAAGATCACGGATGAAGATCTCAAAGATCGCCGCGTTCTGGCCGAAGAGGGGTTCATCTCGATCTTCTGTGTTGTCGATGCGGCTACCGGGCGAGTCAAGGTTGGGCCAGAAATTCGTGCCCGTGCCTTTGCCGAAGATGATCACGTCTTTGATGATGTAAAGCCGCTGATTGAGCGTGCGTTAGCTGAGGCGGCCGGCGAGGGAGTGCGCGACACCTATGCCCTTCAGCAGGTAATTCGTCGTACCATCGGCACCTGGGTCAACAAGGCGCACCGACGTCGCCCGATGATCATCCCGGTCGTCATTCAGGACTAGTTATTTAGGTGCGCCGAGGCCGTGCCTTGCTCAGTTCTGACGGGGGTGGCTGTTAGTTTTGGAGCATGGCTACAAGAAGACCAAACACGCCTCGCAAACCAGCGGCTAAGGCTGCTCGTCCGGCTGCGCGTGCACCCCGTTCAACACCCACGGCTCGCGCACCGCGCCAACCTTCTGGTCAAAACGGGTTTGTGGCAATTCTGGTAGCAATTTGGATGGGTTTGGCTCACACTGTAGGCGCCGGTGCTAGGGCGCTCAGCCCTGACAAAATCGCCAAAGAAGACCGTCGTGATGGCCTTCCGTTCTTGATCTTTTTGTTGTCAATCGCGGGTGTTGTCTTCAGCTGGTTTTTGTTCAAAGACCCCTTTGCCAAAGAACTAAACGCTCACACCTTCGGCATGCTCTTTGGTCGGGTTGCTTACGCGCTGCCGGTCATCATGGCAATCTTCTCGATTTATTTGATGCGCCATCCTTCAACCGTTCGCGATAACGGTCGAATTGGTATTGGCCTGTTCCTGTTTATCGTTTCGATTTCGGGTTTCTTTCACGTTTTCGCGGCAAAGGTTCCCGAGCCATCTAGTGGCCCGTGGCCTCTTACGATTGCTGGTGGCCTCTTCGGTTGGCTAATTTCGGTGGCCTTTCTAAACACACTTACCGTTTGGGGTGCTGTGCCGGTTTTGCTTGCTTTCGCATTCGGCTCACTGCTCATCATGACCAAAACTGCCCCGAATCGCATTGGTCAAAGGTTTCGTGAGCTTACCGTTTATCTTTTCGGTGAATCAGGGGCGCGGGTTGATGAACCCGTGGTCGAAGATGAAGTGCTCGATGCTTTTGACGGAACCAAGGTGCCCTGGTGGCGCAAAGGAAAAACTGGGGACGAACCTGCCTTTGACACCCCGCTCGTGCCAGCCGATTCGTTTGTTGACGATCGTGATGACTTAGACGCTCTCTTTGGTGACCCGGTTGAAGATAACGTGCCGTCGGTAGATGCCACGGCGGCTGCAGGCTACGACGATTTAGCTACCGAACCAATCGCTGTGCCGCAAGCAGAATTCGTGCAGCCCGCTGTTGTCGCCGCTGACTCGACAGGGCAGCCCGCTGCAGCGGCGCCGGTTAGAGCAACTCGCCCTTACGTCATGCCTCCATTGAGCATTCTTGCCCCAGGAACCCCGCCAAAAGCAAAGTCAGCGGCCAACGACCAAATCGTCGCGGCAATCACCAATGTCTTCAAAGAATTCGGCGTCGAGGCGGCGGTTGTTGGCTTCTCACGCGGCCCAACCGTCACCCGCTATGAAATCGAACTTG
Organism: Actinomycetota bacterium; assembly: GCA_041180145.1. Lineage (GTDB taxonomy): Bacteria > Actinomycetota > Actinomycetes > Actinomycetales > Microbacteriaceae > Rhodoluna. The sequence goes on from JBEGSA010000018.1 coordinate 13,907, forward strand.
CTCCGGGTGTAAAGGTCGAAGCGGTTACCCGATTGGCAAGCAACATTTCATACGCTGTTGCCAGCAACGAGGTTCGAATTCTCGCTCCGATTCCTGGCAAGTCGCTCATTGGCATTGAGATTCCAAACACCGATCGCGAGACCGTTTCACTTGGCGATGTTTTGCGTTCTGACGTAGCCACCAAGAGCCTTCACCCGCTAACCATCGGAATCGGTAAAGACGTCGAGGGCGGTTTTGTTATTGCCAACCTGGCCAAGATGCCGCACCTTTTGGTAGCCGGTGCCACCGGTGCTGGTAAGTCAAGCTTCGTGAACTCGATGATTACTTCAATCTTGATGCGGGCAAAGCCTGCCGAGGTGCGAATGGTTTTGATCGACCCCAAGCGCGTTGAGTTGGCCGCCTACCAAGGGGTCCCTCACCTAATCACGCCAATCATCACCAATGCTAAAAAGGCTGCCGAAGCTCTGCAGTGGGTCGTAAAAGAAATGGATATGCGTTACGACGACCTGGCCAGTTTCGGTTTCAAGCACATTGATGATTTCAACCGCGCGATTGTCGCTGGCGAGGTCAAGGTTCCCGAGGGCAGCAAGAGAGTGCTGCAGCCTTATCCTTACCTGTTGGTCGTTGTCGACGAGCTCGCCGACCTGATGATTGTTGCCCCGCGAGATGTCGAAGATTCAATTGTTCGCATCACGCAGTTGGCTCGCGCCTCGGGCATCCACTTGGTGTTGGCAACGCAGCGACCTTCGGTCGATGTGGTTACCGGCTTGATCAAGGCCAATGTGCCTAGCCGCCTAGCATTCTCGGTCACCTCGGTTACCGACTCTCGAGTCATTCTTGACCAACCTGGCGCTGACAAACTTATCGGTCAGGGTGACGCCCTGTTCTCTCCGATGGGCACTAACAAGCCGATGCGAGTTCAGGGAGCTTGGCTCAGCGAAAGCGAATTGCACAAGATCGTCGAGCACGTCAAAAAACAGATGGATCCCGAGTATCGCACCGACGTCGATGAGCCAGTGGTTAGCAAGGTCGTCGATGCCGACATCGGTGACGACCTAGAAGTATTGCTTCAAGCAGCCGAATTGATCATCAACTCGCAATTTGGTTCAACCTCGATGTTGCAACGCAAGCTTCGGGTTGGATTTGCCAAGGCTGGCCGTCTGATGGATCTTCTCGAGTCACGACAAATCGTTGGCCCCAGCGAAGGTTCAAAGGCTCGCGACGTTCTGGTGCAGCCAGAAGATTTGCCGAGAGTGCTGGCTCAGTTGCGGGGAGAACCGGGCGCAAGCGCGAGCACCGCTGTGTCGCATGCGGCAGCAGTTATCGATCTGCCAGCCGAGTCAACCGGAAACCTAGCCGCGGGTGACTTCGAAGAGTTTGTTCCGCGCGCCGTGCAGGATCGATCGATTATTTCGGGCGGCAATGGCTTTGGCGACGACGAAGATGGCGACGAAGATGCCTGGCAATTGACGGGTCGCCAGTAGTGCCTTCGCTCACGCAGAACAGTCCTTGGAACCTACCTAACGCCATAACCGTTGCGCGTATTTTGGCCGTTCCTTTTTTCGTTTGGTCGCTGGTTGCAATAGCCGACACCGAATCACCGCTGCGCTGGATATCCGTGCTGATTTTTATCGTCATTATGGCAAGCGATGGAATTGATGGAGCAATTGCCCGCAAGCGCGGCCTAATCACCAACTTTGGCAAGATTCTTGATCCTATAGCTGACAAGGCCTTGCTGGGTGGCGCGCTAATCACGCTCTCGGTGCTTGGCGAAATTGCTTGGTGGGTCACGGTCGTCATCCTGGTCAGAGAACTTGGCATCACGGTGTATCGCCTCGTGGTCATTAAAAGGCGTGTGATTGCCGCATCGGGCGGCGGCAAGCTCAAAACGATTGTTCAGGCAATCATGGTGGGTTTCGTAGTTTCTCCGCTCACCGCTTGGTTCCCGGGCGACGCATATGAGGCTTTTGAGCTCGCGCTTGTTTTCATCGCAACCATTTTGACGATCTACTCGGGTTTGCAATATCTAATGGCAGCTGCCAAGGCAAAAAACTAATGTCTGCTCAACGTCTTCTTGGTGCATTCGAGCGACGAGGCCTCAAATTGGCTGTGGCCGAATCTTTGACAGGCGGTCTACTGGCTAGCACTATCACTGAGGTTGCAGGGGCTTCCAAGGTCTTTTTGGGTTCAATCACTGCCTATCAATCGATTCTGAAACAGCAACTTCTTGGTGTATCTAGTCAGTTGATCGAGAATCAAGGTGCGGTAGACCCCGAGGTCGCGGCTCAAATGGCTGCTGGAGTGCGCCGCAAACTCTCGAAGAGCTGTGCACTTGAAGAGGTGCAGGTAATCGGCATTGCAACCACCGGAGTTGCTGGGCCGGACGAGCAAGATGGAAAGCCGGTTGGAACTGTGTATATCGGGATCTCCGGAGTGGGAGGAGCAGGCGAAGTTGTCTACGCTCACTCATTTGAAGGAAGTCGCTCAGAAATTCGCAATCAAACCGTGAAAGCGGCAATCGGGCATCTCTTGGAACATTTCGACAACCACGGCGGTTGACATTTTTGTAACTCACAGGTGACATTCAGCATCTTTGGCTAATCTGTGTCATACCGAACAGGTAAATTACTTACAGAGTGATAGGAGGCTCCAATGGTTTTAGTTCGTCAAGAAATCGGTGACGTGCTCAGGGACTTCCGTTTGCAGAAGGGTCGCACCCTTAGACAGGTGGCAGGTCGCGCAAGCGTAGCTTTGGGCTACCTTAGCGAGGTTGAGCGTGGTCAAAAAGAAGCTTCTTCAGAGATTCTTCTTTCGGTAGCTGAAGCTCTAGATGTGCCAATTTCAGTCATCATGCGTGAAGTTAGTGATCGTCTTGCAATTCACGAAGGTGTGAAGTTCAACCAGGCATACCGTGCTGGCTACGAATACAACGACTCGTCATACATCCCCGACACGGTGCCAGCCGCATTTGTCGCAGACTACGACGCAGATCTTCTCAATTCCATCTAAATTTTGAATCAAGAAACCCCGAGCTTCGGCTTGGGGTTTTTTGATTGTCGGCTCAACCTAGATAAGGTCATTCAGTGCGACTTAGTCAGTTCAACGAATTAATGATTGACGAATTCGGCCGCGAGTACGCGGCTGTGATTTCGCGCGACTTGGTGTTGGGCGCCCTGCTAGATAAAACCGCCGATGAGGCAATGGCTGAGGGGGTTGATCCTCGAGAGATTTGGCTAGCTATATGTGAGGCGGCCGGAGTCCCAAAGAGCCGCTGGCATGGAGCCAACAAGGATAAGAAAATCAAACCCACCACGCAGCAATAAGAACAAATACCCGAAGATTCGACACGCCAAATAAATTAAGTATCGAAATTTTGTTCGAATATTGCTAGTCTTCTAACAACACAAGTTTTGCGGTTGTTTTCAACAGCATGGAGTGCCAAAGCGAAAAATGTCGCAGAGGCTACCTAGTCTGAAACCAACTAAAACAAAGTAGAAGAGGAAAGCAATGCCATCACCATCAGATCGCGAAAAGGCTCTAGATACGGCTCTCGCTCAGATCGACCGCCAGTTTGGCAAAGGCTCGGTCATGCGCCTCGGCTCAGACGAACGTGCCCCGGTTGAGGCTATTCCTACCGGTTCAATCGCCCTCGATGTAGCTCTCGGCATCGGCGGCTTGCCAAAGGGCCGAATCATCGAGGTTTACGGCCCTGAATCCTCGGGTAAAACCACTGTCGCTCTTCACGCCATCGCCAACGCTCAGCGCGCAGGCGGCATCGCAGCCTTCATCGACGCAGAACACGCTCTTGACCCTGAATACGCCAAGGCGCTTGGCGTAGACATCGATGCCTTGCTGGTCAGCCAGCCAGACACCGGCGAGCAGGCTCTTGAGATCGCCGACATGCTGATTCGCTCAGGCTCGATCGACATCATCGTTATTGACTCGGTGGCTGCACTAGTTCCACGTGCAGAAATCGAAGGCGAGATGGGCGACTCTCACGTCGGTCTTCAAGCTCGACTCATGTCGCAGGCGCTTCGCAAACTAACCGGTGCACTAAGCACCACAGGCACCACGATGATCTTCATCAACCAGTTGCGCGAAAAGATCGGTGTTTTCTTCGGTAGCCCAGAAACCACAGCCGGTGGTAAGGCTCTTAAGTTCTATGCCTCGGTTCGACTAGACATTCGTCGCATCGAAACTTTGAAAGACGGCACCGACGCAGTCGGAAACCGAACTCGAGTCAAGGTCGTCAAGAACAAAATGGCTGCACCATTCAAGCAGGCCGAGTTCGACATCATCTATGGCGTGGGCATCTCTCGCGAGGGCAGCCTCATCGACTTCGGTGTCGAAAAAGAAATCGTCAAAAAGTCGGGCGCTTGGTACACCTACGAGGGTGACCAGCTCGGCCAGGGTAAAGAGAATTCTCGAAACTTCTTGATCGCCAACCCGACAATTGCTGACGAAATCGAAAAGAAGATCAAGGCAAAGCTAGGCATTGGCGTTCCTCGCGCCGTAGCAGATCTACCTGAGGTTGAAGCCGAAGCCGCAGACGTGGCAGAGCCAAAGGCAAACGCTAGCTAATAATGGCTTTTAAAAGACGGGGGAGGCCTGTCGATTCTGACTCGGATTCGTTCGATGACGACTCGGCGGGTGGCCCCCGTTCTGCATCCCGCGAGAAAAAGCCACTCACCCCAGAGAAGGCAGAGCAGCGCGCCAGAAATGTTCTTTTGCATCAGCTGGCCAGGGGCGCAAAATCGAAGCATCAGTTGCGCAAAATCCTCGAGCAGCGCGAGATTCCAAGCGAAATTGCCGAGCGCGTACTCGAACGCTTCGACGAAGTTGGGCTGATTGATGACCAGGCATTTGCCGAAACGATCGTTAATAGTCGGTTGAATTTCAAGGGGCTTGCCAAGAACTCAATTAAACGAGAGCTCGCCGAAAAGGGTGTCGAATCGTTCATTGTTGAGGCGGCTACCGCCGAGATCACCTCTGAAACCGAATTCGAAGTTGCCAAGAACTTGGCTGCTAAACGCTACCGGCAGGTGGCTCACCTAGACAAGGCTGCGCGTGAACGAAGGCTTGCCGGCTACTTGGGGCGCAAAGGCTATTCAAGCAACATCGTTTTTGCTGCCATTCGCCATGCACAGAATGTCTACGAGCAAAATCTCGACAGCTAAAATGGTCATCTAATGACTACAACCACCAGCCAGCTCAGCTACGAGGTTCGAACCTACGGCTGCCAAATGAACGTTCACGATTCTGAGCGTCTTACTGGCCTGCTTGAGGGGGCCGGTTATGTAGCCGGTGAGTCCGGCACCGCCGATGTGGTTGTCTTCAATACCTGCGCCGTTCGCGAAAACGCCGACAACAAGCTTTACGGCAATCTTGGTCAGCTCTACACCCAGAAGTTAGAGAATCCAAACCTTCAAATTGCCGTGGGTGGTTGCCTTGCTCAGAAAGATCGAGAGACCATCATCAAGCGTGCCCCTTGGGTCGATGTTGTCTTCGGCACTCACAACATCGGATCCCTTCCGGCCTTGCTTGAGCGTGCCCGCCACAACCAAGAGGCTCAGGTCGAAATCCTCGATAGCCTAGAAACTTTCCCAAGTGATCTGCCTACCAAGCGCGATTCAACCTACGCGGCTTGGGTTTCGATTTCTGTCGGTTGCAACAACACTTGCACTTTCTGCATCGTGCCAAGTCTTCGCGGCAAAGAGAAAGACCGTCGCCCGGGTGAGATTTTGGCCGAAATCAAGGCACTCGTTGCCGAAGGCGTAGTCGAGATCACCCTACTCGGGCAAAACGTCAACACCTATGGGGTTGAGTTTGGCGACAAGGGCGCATTTGCCAAGCTGCTTCGTGCCTGTGGCGAGATTGATGGGCTTGAGCGTGTTCGCTTCACCAGTCCGCACCCAGCTGCCTTCACCGACGATGTCATCGAGGCAATGGCAGAAACACCAAATGTTATGCCGCAGCTTCACATGCCGCTTCAGTCTGGTAGCGACCGAATCCTCAAGGCTATGAAGCGCTCGTATCGAAGCGAAAAATACCTTGGCATTCTTGACCGGGTTCGCGCTGCCATGCCGCATGCAGCAATCACAACCGACATCATCGTCGGTTTCCCTGGCGAAACCGAAGAAGACTTTCAAGAAACCATGCGTGTCGTTGAGCAGTCACGATTCACCGTGGCCTACACCTTCCAGTACTCAAAGCGCCCAGGAACTCCTGCGGCAGATTTGCCAGATCAGTTGCCAAAAGAAGTGGTGCAGCAGCGCTATGAACGTTTGCTAGAGCTGGTCAACTCATCTGCTTTGTCCGAGAATCAGGCCCAAATTGGTCGCGAAGTCGAGGTTCTGGTTATCAACGAGGGTCGAAAAGACGATGCAACCAACCGCATGAGCGGTAGAGCCCAGGATTTCCGACTGGTGCATTTCGAGATTCCTGAAGGAGCTGATCGCCCAAGACCAGGCGACATGGTCACGGTCAAGGTCACCGAGGCAGCTCCGTATCACCTGCTCGCAGACGACACTTCGGTTTATTCACTACGTCGCACACGTGCCGGCGACGCCTGGGATCGTGCCGAGGCTGCCTCATGCGCTGTGCCAACAGGTGATTCCGGGACTGAAGGCAAATCCCAGGTTTCACTAGGCCTACCGACTCTGCGCAAGCCCGGTCACTAATGTCTGTGGCTAAGGCCAATCAGCTGATCGCCGTTGTCGGTCCTACCGGTGCCGGTAAATCCAATTTGGCTATTCAAATCGCCCTCGACCTCATTGCTCGCGGGGTCAAAGCTGAGATCATCAATGCCGATTCGATGCAGTTTTATCGCGGCATGAACATTGGCACTGCAAAGCTGTCCATCGAAGAGCGCCAGGGCGTCAAACACCACTTATTCGACTGGTTAGAAATCACGGATGAATCCACGGCGGCCGAATACCAAGCGGTTGCAAGGCCCTTGATCGAGTCTCTTCAGA
>JBEGSA010000019.1:0-20861 GCA_041180145.1 Actinomycetota bacterium
CCAGCGCTTCGAACCTCATCTTTAGTTAGCGACCGGCTTGGTCGAAACCTTCGGTGATCATTTCGATTAGCTCTTCGCGGTCTTCGATTGCCTGAAAAGCAGCCTCGGCCGCGTTGATCTGGAAAAGTTCCAGGTCGCCCAGGTTGTAGCCGAACGCATCTACCAAAAGTTCAAGCTCGCGAGTGAGCGAGGTGGCACTCATCAGGCGGTTGTCGGTGTTGACGGTCACCTTGAAGCCGAGGTCGTAGAGAACATCGATTGGGTGGTCTGTCATTTTGTCGCCGAGCATCGAGATAGCGCCGGTCTGAAGGTTCGATGAAGGTGAGGTTTCGAGTGCGATGCCTCGATCGTGCACCCATTCGGCAACCGGACCAAGCACGACCACATCGGTTTCGCCCTCGCTGCGGCTAAACATGATGTCCTCAATTAGGCGAACACCGTGCCCAAGGCGCAGTGCGCGACCAGAAACGATTGCATCCTTGATACTCTCGATGCCGTCGGCCTCGCCGGCGTGCACGGTCACTGGGAACAGCTCTGAAGCTAGGTAGTCAAACGCCAGCTTGTGGCGGTTTGGCAAGAAACCCTTTTCGGCACCAGCAATGTCAAAGCCAACCACGCCGTCATTGCGGTGGCGAACGGCTAGTTCGGCTATCTCGAGCGCGCGGTCGGCGTGACGCATTGCGGTGACCAACTGACCGGTGCGAATGAATCCGCCCTGGGCTTCAACAATTTCAATTCCCTGCTCAAGGCCATCCTGCACTGCCTCAACCGTCTCGTCGAGGGTCAGGCCCTTGGTCAGGTGCTGCTCTGGTGCCCAGCGAATCTCGCCATAAATTACGCCATCGTTGGCTAGGTCGAGCACAAATTCTCGGGCAACCCGAGTCAGACCTTCGCGGGTCTGCATCACAGCGGTGGTTACATCAAAGGTCTTGAGATAGTCGACAAGGTTTCCCGAGTCGGCCGATTTTTCGAACCAGCGCTTTAGATCTTTGGCGTTATCGGCGGGCAACTCATAGCCGATTTCTGCTGCCAGTTCGATAATGGTCTGCGGGCGCAAGCCGCCATCAAGGTGGTCGTGCAGCGAAATCTTTGGCAGCGAACGAATGTCGAAGTTAGCCATGGGTGTTGCCTTTCAGGTTAGGTTTCGCTTTAGCCGTCGATGCGGTCAAGAATAATTTTGCGAGCCGGCTGAGCTTCATTACTCACTTGAACGTGCCCCTCGATTGCCTCTAGGGCTCGATCGAAACGCTCCGCTTCATCTGTGAACAAGGTTAACAGAGGCTGACCCGCGGTCACCTTGTCGCCCAGCTGAGCGTGAAGGGTTATGCCAGCACCAAACTGCACGGCGTCTTCTTTGCGTGCTCGACCTGCTCCCAGGCGCCATGACGCCGTGCCCAGCGCAAGTGCATCGAGCTCGCTCAGATAACCATCGGCTGGCGCGGTGACCACGTGGCTCTCTTTCGCAATAGGCAAGGCAGCATCTGGGTCTCCCCCTTGAGCCGAAATCATCTGGCGCCACTTATCCATAGCGCGGCCATCTTTTAGCGCGGCGGCAACATCCACCTCGGTTTTGCCTGCCAGCCTAAGCATTTCGGTTGCCAGGGCAACGGTTAGCTCTACAACGTCGGCTGGGCCGCCGCCGGCCAAAACCTCAACCGACTCTTCGACTTCGAGGGCATTACCGATTTTGAGGCCAAGTGGCGTAGACATGTCGGTAAGCAGTGCCGAGGTGTTAACCCCGGCGTCTTGGCCAAGTTGAACCATCACCGTTGCCAACTCGCGAGCACGATCAATGTTCTTCATGAACGCACCAGAGCCAACTTTTACGTCGAGCACCAAAGACTTGGTGCCCTCGGCAATTTTCTTAGACATGATCGAACTGGCAATCAGCGGAATCGCCTCTACCGTTCCGGTTACATCTCGAAGCGAATAGAGCTTGCGGTCGGCGGGCGCTAGGCCTGAGCCGGCGGCACAAATCACAGCGCCCACCTCGGCCAGCTGGCGATGAAATTCTTCATTGCTGATCGAGGCTCGCCACCCCTTGATCGACTCGAGCTTGTCTAGGGTGCCGCCGGTGTGGCCCAGGCCACGACCGGAAAGCTGCGGAACAGCAACGCCGAATACTGCCACCAAAGGGGCCAGGGGCAATGTGATTTTGTCGCCAACTCCACCGGTCGAATGCTTGTCGGCGGTTGGCCAGGCCAGGTCGTCGTAGTTCAAACGCTCGCCCGAGGCAATCATCGCCATGGTTAGGTCTTTGATTTCTCGGCGGTTCATACCGTTTAGCAAGATCGCCATCGCCATCGCCGACATCTGCTCGTCGGCAACCACGCCAGAGGTGTAGTTGGCTATCAACCAGTCGATCTGGTCGGTAGAGAGTTCGCCCTTTTCTCGTTTGGCAATGATTAGCTCGGGGGCAGCAAATTGCGCCATTATTTTCTCTCTTCGAGATCTCTGGGCCCAAAGGCATCCGGAATTACTTGCTCGATGGTTTTCATGCCAGAAACGGTCTCTAGAACCATTCCCGGGGCCGAGTGCTCGAACAAAAGTTGTCGGCAGCGGCCACACGGCATCAGTATGTTTCCGTGGCCGTCGACGCAGGTGAAAGCTACAAGGCGATTGCCGGCCGCACCCTGGTCGCCATCGGCGCCCTGCATGAACAGGTCACTCAAAAGTGAGCATTCTGCGCAAAGGGTTAGGCCATAAGAAGCGTTTTCGATGTTGCAGCCAGACACGATTCGACCATCTTCGGTTAGTGCCGCAGCACCAACCTTGAACTTTGAATAGGGCACGTATGCGCGCTGCATTGCCGAGTTGGCGGCAGCCCGAAGGGCATCCCAGTTGATTTCAGACATGGTGCACCTAACTCTTGATATAAGCCTTGCCGGCGGCTGCCGGACCGGTTACCTTGCCAACCAAGCCGGCGACCGCAACCACGGTCAGCGCATAAGGAAGCATTAGCAAGAACTCGCTAGGCACATCGGAGCCGATGATTGCTAAGCCGTATTGCAGGTTCTGGGCGAAGCCAAAAAGGAGCGCGGCAAACGCAGCATAGATAGGGTTCCAGCGGCCAAAGATCAGCGCAGCGAGTGCGATGTAGCCAGCACCGTTGGTCATCTCTTTACCGAAGGCGCCGACCTGACCGAGGGTAAAGAACGAGCCACCCAAACCAGCCAAAGCACCGCCGATCATGACCGAGATGTAGCGCGTCTGGAATACCTTGATGCCAACCGTGTCGGCGGCCTTCGGGTATTCACCAACGGCACGAACTCGTAGGCCCCAGCGGGTCTTGAACAACGCTACAAATACTCCTGCAACGGCCAGATACATCAGGTAGACAATCAGAGTCTGATTGAAAAGAACCGGGCCAACGACCGGAATTTGACCGAGCAACGGAACTAGGATTTTTTCGAATCGAGGCGGTTGGTTGAAGGCGGCGATATTGTCGGCGAGCAACGTAGAGAACAAGAAGTTCGTGAGGCCGACGATCAGAACGTTGAGCACCACACCCACGATGATTTGGTCGACGATGTACTTGATGCTGAACACTGCAAGCACCCAAGAAACCAGCGCACCCGCGATGATTGCACCGAGCAAACCGGCATACAGGTTGTCAGAAATCGAAGCCACGAATGCTGAAACAAAGGCGCCAGCAAGCAGCTGCGAGTCGATTGCGATGTTTACAATGCCAACTCGCTCACTGAGAACACCTGCCAGCGAACCGAAGATGAGTGGAACCGCGAGCGAGAGCGAACCTTGAAGCAGCGAGGTGATGGGCATGGTTTTGCCGGCAAACAGAACCACCAAGATGGTTAGCACCAGCGCCAGACCATAGGTCAAAACCGCCCAGCGCGGTGTCTTGTGGTTGAGCTTGAATACCCACCAACCCGAGACAGCGGTTGCCGCCAGCATCACGAAGTAGGCGATGGCAGCAATTAGCGAAGCAGCGATGCCAAAGCTAGGCAAAGCGATGATATCGGTGTCGGTGGTGGTCTGGATCATGGTGATTTCGGTTGGCGCCGAGAGCCATAGCCATAGGCCAACAAACGAAAGAACCGCAAGCACTAGAGGGGTGCGCTTTGACTGTTTCACTTGGCACCTCCCTTCTTGTCTTTGAGTCTGAACATGGCTCGCACCAATGGTGGAGCTGCGATGAACAAGACGATCATCGACTGAACCACCAGAACGATGTCGATTGGCACGCCCTGGCTAGCCTGCATGGTTACCGCACCGGCGCGAAGACCTCCGAACAAAATGCCGGCAACCAACACTCCCCAAGGGTTATTGCGGCCAAGCAACGCCACGGTGATGGCGTCGAAGCCATAGCTGGCGGCAACGCCCGTGGTCAAAAACTTTTCGGTACCCAAAATTTGGGTGGTGCCAGCAAGGCCCGAAAGGGCGCCCGAAACTGCCATGACCAAAACAAAGGTAAGGCCAATGTTGATGCCTGCGGTTTTGGCAGCATTTGGGTTGTGGCCAAGTGCTCGAAACTGAAAACCGATTGATGAGCGGTTTAGCAACCACCAGACTGCAACCACGGCAAGCAGCATGGCTATGAAGCCAGCGTGAACTCTGAACTGGTCGCCAAAGATGAAAGGGTATTTGGCAGAGTCGTTCACTGCAGCCGAAATTGGGTTTACGGCACCCGGTGCCTGAAGAATTGGAGTCTTCAGCAACCATCCGAGCAATAGCGCCGCGATGTAGTTAAACATGATTGTGACGATGACTTCGTTGGCACCTGTGGCGGCTCTTAGAAAGCCGACCAGAGCACCGAACAGCGCGCCACCGATAACACCGGCGATAACCGCAAGTGGAAAGTGAATGTAGAACGGAAGGTCGAGGTTGATGCCGACCCAACCGGCAAACATTGCACCGAACATGATTTGGCCCGGGGCACCGATGTTGAATAGGCCAGATCGGAAAGCTACGGCCAGACCCAGACCAGAGAGTGTGATTGGGGTGGCGTAGGCAAGGGTTTCTGTGATTGGCTTGACCATCGCAACGATGCCATCGAGCTTGTAGTTGAAGACTGAACCGCGGAACAACGCGTCATAGGCACCGAAAACCGCGTTCCAGATTGCCAAGAAAAAGTCGGCTGGTCGGGCAAACAAATAACCGGCTGCAACCTGCACGTTTTCGTTGGCGAATGCGATCAGAACGCCACCAAAAATGAACGATGCAACCACGGCAAGAACCGTGTTTAGCGTGCTCGCCGAGAAGATTTCCTTGATTACCTTGTTCATGCGCTGATACCCGCCATCATTTGACCTAGAACCGATCGCGGGGTGTCCGAAGGCACGACTCCCACGATTTTCCCTCGATACATGACCGCTATTCGGTCGCCAAGCTGTGTTGCCTCATCGAGTTCGGTGGCAACGATTAAAACTGGGATGCCCCGGTCGCGTGTGGCCACAATCTGCTCGTGCACAAACTCAATCGAACCAACGTCAAGACCTCGAGTCGGCTGAGATGCAACAAATAAGCTCAGCTCACGAGAGAGCTCGCGAGCGAGCACAACCTTCTGCTGATTTCCACCGGATAGCTCGGATGCCTTCGAGGTAATTCCCTGGGCGCGAATGTCGAATTGCTTCAGTTTTTCTTCGGCAAATTTTTTGAGAACCTCGAGCTGAAGACTAATGCCCTTCGCAAATGGCTTGCGGTCGCTTCGGTCAAGCATCAGATTTTCGGCGATGGTGAACTCGGCGACCAGCCCGTCTTCGGTTCGGTCTTCGGGCACAAAGCCAACACCCAGGTCAAGAACCTGTTTGACGTTCTTGCCGATCAGCTGTTGACCGTTTAGCTCGATCGAACCGTGGGTCTTACCGTGCATTCCGATGATTGCCTCGGTCAGCTCGGTTTGCCCGTTACCCTGAACTCCGGCGATTACCAAAATCTCGCCTTGGTGAATCTCGAGGTTGATGTCGTCGAGCACTTTTGTTCCCGCATGGTTCCAAGCGCTCAAGCCATTTATCTTGAAGGTGGCGTTGCCCAGCTTGGCAGGCGACTTTTCTACGTCTAGGTCAACCGCACGGCCAACCATCATCGAGGCAAGCTCGCTTGCGGTCGAACCGGGGTCTGCTTCGCCAACGATCTTTCCGAGGCGAATCACCGTGATTTTGTCGGCAACCTCTTTTACTTCACGCAGCTTGTGAGTGATAAAAACAATCGCAGTGCCCGCAGCCCTCAGCTGCTTCATGATTTCCATCAGCTCGTCGGTTTCTTGGGGGGTCAATACCGCGGTTGGCTCGTCAAAAATCAGCACCTTGGCGTCGCCAATCAGGGCCTTGATGATTTCGACTCGCTGCTGAACACCGACCGGCAAATCGCCAACGATTGCATCGGGGTCGATTTCAAAACCGAATCTTGCCGAAACTTCGCGCACTTTGGCTCGTGCCGACTCGAGGTCAAGAATGCCACCGAACTTGGTTGGCTCGTGCCCGAGAATCACGTTTTCGGCAACGGTGAATACCGGGATGAGCATGAAGTGCTGGTGCACCATTCCAATGCCCGCGGCCATTGCATCGCCCGGTCCAGAGAATTTGACGACTTTGTCGTCTAGAAGAATTTCGCCGCCGTCGGCCTGGTAGAGGCCGTACAAGACATTCATGAGAGTCGACTTGCCGGCGCCATTTTCGCCCAGCAGGCAATGGATTTGGCCACCTTCGGCAACCAGGTTCACGTTGTCGTTAGCGGTCATCGCGCCGAAGCGCTTTGTGATGCCCCGGAGTTCTAGCTTCATTGCCGTTCCCGTTCGTTTATGCACCCATTTTGTGGGCTCAAATTCAGTCTAACCCCGCCTGAGCAGCCCAATTCAACATGCCAAAAAGTAAATCGGGGGCTGTGGCGAACCACAACCCCCGACCGCTGTTTAGGCGATTACTTCTTGTAGATCGAGCTAACTACGATCTTGCCTGCCACGATGTCAGCCTGAAGAGCGTCAAGCTCTGCCTGGATGCCATCTGGGTAAGCTGCGTCGTGCTGAGCCGAGATCTTCACACCACCGTTGGCAAGGGTGCCAACATACTGGTTTGCGTCGCCACCGGTGAATGCACCGTCAACGCCCGACTTGATGATCTCTAGAACAGCCTTAGCCATCTTCTTCTCAACCGAGGTCAAAATGTTCGCCTTGTACTCGGCGTGAGTAGCTAGACCGTACCAGTCAGAGTCAACACCGATAACATAGGTGCCCTTCTTGCCTAGGGTTGCCTGGCCTGAACCGATACCTACTGGACCAGCGACCGGAAGAACGATGTCTGCGCCCTGTGAGAAGAACTGCTCGGTTAGGGTCTTGCCCTTGGCCTGGTCGTTGAAGTCACCGGTTGCAGCCCACTTTGAGCTGTCGGTGCCATCGGCGCCAAGCACCTTAACGTTCTTGCCCTTAGCGGTGTTGTAGTGCTCAACACCCTGCTTGAAGCCATCCATGAAGATGGTTACTGAAGGGAACAGCATGCCACCGTAGGTAGCAACCTTGCCGGTCTTCGAGGTAGCTGCCGCTAGGTAACCAGCAAGGAACGCTGCTTCAGCGGTGTCGTACTGGATTGGCTTCACGTTGTCTAGAGACAAAGGCGAGAAGTCATCGTTTGATAGAGCTGAGTCAATCAACGCGAAGTTGACGGTTGGGTTTGCCTTAGCTGCATCGCGGGTAGCTGCCGCTAGAGCGAAGCCAACGTTGATGATCAAGTTACAACCCTCGGCAATCATTGAGTCAACGGCTGAGGTGTAGTCGGTCTGAGTCGCGGTGTTTGGAGACTCGACCTCTGCGGTCTGAACGCCAAGGCTTGCCTTAGCTTCCTGAAGACCTGCGTAGGCCTCCTGGTTGAATGAAGCGTCGTTGAAGCCTCCAGAGTCTGAAACCATGCAGGCCTTGTAGTCGACTGGGGTTGCGGTTGGCTCGGCAGGTGCAGCGGCGCAACCTGCTAGAGCGATGCTTGCTGCGGCAGCAAGTGCAAGGCCCTTAAGAGCGGTGTGTGAAATCTTCACTTGTTTCCTCCTGAAAAACGACCGGTGGATTTCACCAATCGGTTTGCACCTTCAGCCTAGACCTCGAAAACAAACCAAAAACGGCAGATTAGGGTTTAGAGGAAATTATTAACCCAGTCGTTACAGAAGCGTTTTAAAACTGAGACGGTTGGCCCTACAAAACGTCTGAGTGGCCGGTTGCCTTAAGCGCATCAACCAGGCTTTTTACCCGCTGGGCGTGTTCTTTGGTGGTAACCAAAAGCGCATCCGGGGTATCAACCACAATGATGTCTTCGACGCCGATTAGTGCAATCAGGCGATCGGTGTCGCTCACCAAAATGCCGCTCGAAGAATCGGCCAAGACCTTGGCGTTGCCGAGCACCGCCAAGTTGCCGCGACGACCCTGCGACTGAAGCTCGGCAATAGCGGCAAAGTCACCAACATCGTGCCAGGTGAAGTTTGCTGGCACTACGGCCACCAAGCCGGCTGCGGCTGCAGGCTCGGCTACCGAATAGTCGATTGCCACCTTCTTTAGCTTTGGCCAGGTCTTCTCGAAAGCGGCCTTGCGGCCATCGGTGTCCCAGGCGGCAGCCAATTCAAGAATCGAGGCGTGCAGTTCTGGCTCAGATTTTGCCAACTGCTCAAGCAAAACCGAAGCCGGGGCAATAAACATGCCCGCGTTCCAAAGGTATTCGCCCGACTCTACATAGCGACGAGCCTTGGCAATGTTTGGCTTCTCGACAAACTTGACCACGTGGCGCGCGTTTGGCGCCTTGGCCAAACCGAGCGGCTCACCGGTCTTGATGTAACCGAAACCTACCGATGGTTCGGTTGGCTCGATGCCAATGGTCACGATTTTGCCCGTTGCAGCCACTTCGACGGCTTCGATAACTGTTGCGCGAAACTGAGCATCCTCGTTGATCACGTGGTCGGCCGCGAATGAACCGATGATCACATCTGGTTCGCGCTGCATCAAAATTGCCGCGGCGAGCGCGATTGCCGCCGTCGAGTCTTTTGGTGAAAGTTCAAGAACTAGGTTTTCGGTCGACAGGTCTTCGATTTGTTCGAGCACTGCTGCCTTGTGAACCTTGCCGGTGACAACCAGGATGCGGTCTTTGCCGGCAATTGGAGTGAGGCGATCCCAGGTGTCTTGCAGAAGGGTTTGACCCGAGCCGGTTAGGTCGTGCAAAAACTTCGGTGCCGAGGCTCGCGAAAGAGGCCAGAGGCGGCTACCGATTCCTCCGGCTGGAATGATGCTGAAGAAACGGTCAAGTGGTTCGCGCTGAATGCTCATATCAAGAAAAACCCTAGCCGATGGTTCGTTTTTGGGCGATATGTCAATAAAACAGGGAATAGACTTGACCTGTTTTCGTCTTCGAAGAAGTAGCCGAATCGAGAGGATTTTTCGTGCCGTCAAAACCAGCAGGTACCTTGTACCGAGGCAAAGTTGGAATGTGGTCATGGGTGTTGCATCGCATCACCGGAGTGGCGATTTTCTTCTTCCTACTAGTTCACGTTCTCGACACCGCCTTGGTTCGCCTCAGCCCAGAGGCATACAACGCGGTTATCAGCACCTACAAGACCCCGCTTATCGGCCTTGCCGAACTTGGCCTGGTCGCTGCGATCCTCTTCCACGCACTCAACGGTTTGCGCGTCATCTTGATTGACTTCTGGCGCAAGGGCGTCAAATACCAGAACGTCATGTTCTGGATTGTCATTGCGATCGCGGCCATCATCTTTATCGGCTTTGCACCTCGCCACCTTTCACACGTATTCGGTTTTGAGATCTAAGGAGCCGGGGATGTCTATCGTTATTGAGCAACCACGCAGCCCACGCAGCCGTAAGGCCGCTAACTGGGAAAAATATGGCTGGCTTTACATGCGCGCATCAGGCGTGGTTCTAGTCTTTTTGATCTTCGGCCACCTTTTCACCAACCTGTTCTTGGGTGAGGGCATCAAGGCAATCGACTTTGCTTTTGTCGGTGGCAAGTGGTCTGACCCGTTCTGGCAGGTGTGGGACCTACTAATGCTTTGGCTTGCGCTAATTCACGGAACCAACGGAATGCGCACCATCGTGAACGACTACACCGAGCGCGAATCAATTCGCAAGACATTGGTTTGGGCGCTCTGGTCGATTTGCGCGGTTCTAATCATTCTTGGCACCCTCGTTGTCTTCACCTTTGATCCATGCCCTGCCGGCGCAGCCGCAGAGCTTCTTCCATCGTTCTGCCCGGCAAAGTAGCCCTAAGGAAATCTGAAAATTGTCTAAAGCAACTCCAAAGGTTCATCACTACGAGTACGACGTAGTCATCGTTGGCGCCGGTGGCGCTGGCATGCGCGCGGCAATCGAGGCTGGCCCACACGCCAAGACCGCGGTTATCTCGAAGCTCTTTCCAACTCGCTCGCACACCGGTGCAGCTCAGGGCGGCATGGCTGCTGCACTTGCCAACGTTGAAGAAGACAGCTGGGAATGGCACACCTTCGACACCGTCAAGGGTGGCGACTACCTGGTTGACCAGGATGCAGCTGAGATTTTGGCTAAGGAGTCGGTTCAGGCCGTCATCGACCTAGAGAATATGGGTCTGCCATTCAACCGAACCCCAGACGGCAAGATTGACCAGCGTCGTTTCGGTGGCCACACCCGCGACCACGGCAAGGCACCGGTTCGCCGTTCTTGCTATGCAGCCGACCGAACCGGCCACATGATTCTGCAAACCCTTTACCAAAACTGCGTAAAGCTAGGCATCGAGTTCTACAACGAGTTCTATGTTCTTGACCTAGTCATGACTAAGGTCGACGGCGTCGAGCGCCCATCCGCTGTAGTTGCCTACGAACTTGCAACCGGTGAACTACACGTGTTCCAGGGCAAGTCGATTGTTTTTGCAACGGGCGGTTTCGGCAAGATCTTCAAGACCACCTCAAACGCGCACACCCTCACCGGTGACGGCGTTGGCATCATCTACCGCAAGGGTCTTCCTCTAGAAGACATGGAGTTCTACCAGTTCCACCCAACTGGTCTTGCTGGCCTTGGCATTTTGCTTTCAGAAGCGGCACGTGGTGAGGGCGGCATTTTGCGCAACTCATCTGGCGAACGTTTCATGGAACGCTACGCCCCAACTATCAAAGACCTCGCGCCACGAGACATGGTTGCTCGCGCAATGGCTAACGAGGTTCGCGAGGGTCGCGGTGCTGGCCCAAACAAGGACTACGTTCTTCTCGACCTAACCCACCTTCCGCCAGAGGTCATCGACGAGAAGCTTCCAGACATCACCGAGTTTGCTCGCACCTATCTAGGCGTCGAGCCTTACACCGAGCCGGTGCCAGTTTTCCCGACCGCGCACTACGCGATGGGTGGAATTCCTACCAACGTTCAGGCCGAGGTTCTTCGCGACAACAAGACCGTGGTTCCTGGCTTGTATGCCGCCGGTGAATGTGCCTGTGTTTCGGTTCACGGAGCGAACCGCCTTGGCACCAACTCGCTACTAGACATCAACGTGTTCGGCAAGCGCGCCGGCATCGCCGCCGTCGAATACGCCAAGACTGCCAAGCACGTTCCGGTTCCGGCTAATGCCGCCGACGAGGTCATTTCGATGATCGAGAAGGTTCGCAACTCGAAGGGCACCGAAAAGGTTGCCGTGCTTCGCAAAGAGCTGCAAGACACCATGGACAAGAACGCCCAGGTTTACCGCACCGAAGATTCTCTAAACGAGGCGCTCGAGAAGATCGCTGAGCTTCGCGGTCGCTACGAGAACATCTCGGTTCAAGACAAGGGTCAGCGCTTCAACACCGACCTGCTCGAAGCAATCGAGCTTGGATTCTTGCTAGACCTAGCCGAAGTTCTGGCCTTCACCTCGCGTGAGCGTCGCGAATCTCGCGGCGGCCACTTCCGTGAAGATTACGAGACTCGTAACGACAAGAAGTTCATGGTTCACTCGATGGCCTACTTGACCGACAAGAAGCCAAAGAAACCTGGCGACAACATCAAGATCGACTGGAAGCCAGTCACTATTACTAACTACCAGCCGATGGAGCGTAAGTACTAATGGCAACCGAATTTGAAGAACTAGGCGCAGTCCCGTCTTTCACAGTTACCCTCTTTGTTCGCCGCTTCAACCCCGAAGATGGCCAAGAGGCGCGCTGGCAAGACTTTGACGTGCAGGTTCACGGCACCGACCGAGTTCTAGACGCACTTCACAAGATCAAGTGGGAGATGGATGGTTCGCTGACCTTCCGTCGTTCTTGCGCGCACGGCGTATGTGGTTCGGATGCAATGCGCATCAACGGCCGCAACCGTCTTGCTTGTAAGACCCTGGTTAAAGACCTAGACATCACTCAGCCGATTTATGTAGAGCCAATCAAGGGCCTTGCCGTTGAGAAGGATCTCGTGGTCGACATGAACCCGTTCTATCAGGCATACCGCGACATCAAGCCGTTCTTGATTGCCAGCGACAAGCCCGAAAAAGAACGTCTGCAGAGCGCCGCTCAGCACTCGAAGTTCGAAGACACCACCAAGTGCATTCTTTGTGCTGCCTGCACCACCTCTTGCCCAGTTTTCTGGACAGACGGTCAGTACTTTGGCCCGGCAGCGATTGTTAACGCGCACCGCTTCATCTTTGACTCACGTGATGAGGCAGCCGAAGTTCGTATCGACATCTTGAACGACAAAGAAGGCGTTTGGCGTTGCCGCACAACCTTCAACTGCACCGAGGCCTGCCCTCGCGGCATTGAGGTAACCAAGGCAATCGCCGAGGTTAAGCAGGCTATTTTGCGAGGCAAGCCATAAACACTCCAACCAACTTTGACCTCACGCGGCGCAAAGCGTTGCTGTTGGTCTCTGCTGGCTTGGCCACCATTGGCTTTGGTTCGGCCGCCGAAAGCGCACTTGCAGCGGCTAAAACCTATACCGCTTGCAAGACCTCCGAGGTGAAAGTCGGCGGAATGAAGAAGGTTTCGGTTGCGGGCAAGCAACTCTTGATCACCCAGCCGCGAAAAGGCGTTTTCAGGGCATTCGACGCCACCTGCACCCATCAGGGTTGTGCGGTTTCTGAACTTCTAGGCAACAAATTGGTCTGCAACTGTCACGGTGGCCAATTCAATTTTGACACCGGAGCTGCGGCTGGCGGGCCAGTGCTACGGGGCCTCACGAAAATCAAAGTCGCCGTCGCCAAGACTGCGGTTCGAGTAACTCTCTAGTTCTGTAACTCTAGGCGCAACCCAGGCAGCAGCGATGGCGAAGCCGAAAGGCTGTCTACGCCCATTTCTATCAGTTGCCGCGCGGTCTCGGGGTCGCTGGCTGCCTCGCCACAAACACCAACCGGTTTGCCCGCTGTCTTAGCCGCTTCTACTACCCCACGGATGAGCTCGAGCACCTCTGGCTTGCGCGTATCGGCGAGTGTAGCCAGCCCACTTTGACGGCTTAAGCCCAGCGTGTAGTGGGTGAGGTCGTTGGTGCCAATGCTTAGGAAATCTACATGACGTAAAACCTGGGCAATGGTTTCTGGCTGAGCGATTTCGGGCACTTCAATCATGATGCCGACCCGTTCAAGACCTGCCCGTCTGGCCATGCCAGCAAAAGTCGCGGCATCATCAACATTTAGAACCATAGGCGCCATAACCCAAAGGTCAGCCATCGGGGCAATTGTTCGCGCCTCGGCGAGGGCTCGAAGTTGAGTTTCGAGCACCTGTGGGTTGGCCAGCAAAACTTGCAAGCCGCGGTTGGCATAATTGCCCTCTCCCGCCGGCACTAAAAACGGCAGCGGCTTATCAAAATCAAGGTCTAGCACTCGAACGATGACTCGCTGTGAACCAAACTGACGAAGCAATTCGGCATATTCACTAACTTGCTCGCCAAACGAAGGCGGTTCGCTTCGCCCCAGATAGAGCAGTTCGGTGCGAAATAAGCCAACGCCGTCGGCACCCGATTGAAGCGCTACTTTCGACTCGATGCTTGACCCCAGATTGGCAAAGAGTTTGATTGAAAGCGGGTTCTCTTGAGGGTGCCGGGCAAGCTCGAGGGCCTCTGTCGGCGGGTTTGCCGCAGCGGCATATTGAAGTTCACGGTCGGCTGTTGGGTCGACAAACACCTGCCCAGAGCTTGCATCGACGAGAAGTTGTTGCCCCTGACGAATCACCGGGGCACCAACCACACCAACCACCATCGGCAGTTGAGCCGCACGAATGATGATTGAAGAGTGCGAGGTCGGGGTTCCCTCTGCGGTAATCACCGCCAGCACTCGTGTCGGGTCGAGCTTGGCTGCATCGATGGGCGACAAGGCTTCAGTAACGAGGATGAACGGCTCGGCCGGAAACTCTGGGCCATCCTGCCGACCACTGAGCTCTTCGATTACCCGGTTGCCAAGGTAGCCAAGGTCACTGGCCCGGGCAGCAAAATAGCCGCCCAACGCCTCGAGTTGACGAGCAAATTGATTGAACGCTCCGCGAATTGCGCGTGAGGCATCGTGGCCTTCAGAGAGGTGCGCCTTAACCGCATCAAAAAGCGCTGGATCTCGCAAAATCATGGCCAGGGCTTGCATTACCTCAAGCGCCTCGCCTGCGGTTTGAACCCCTTCGAGTTCGTGCGCGACTGCATCCATGGCTTTTTTGATGGCAATCAAACCAATGCGGGCACCGGGTTTAGAAATTTCGGCGAGCGCTTCAACGGCGCGAAGGTGCACAAAAGCTGGCCCCGAGGCAACGCCCGAGCCCACCCCCGCACCAACCAACACGCGTTCTGCCATGAAACGAGTCTAAACGCGCGGTTAAACTTGATTCATGTCAATCAAAGTGGTCACGGTAAATGTCAATGGCGTGCGCGCTGCCTTTAGAAAGGGCATGGCCGATTGGATTGCCGAGGCTAATGCCGACATCATTGCACTGCAAGAGGTGCGCGCCGAGACCAAAGACCTAGTCGACCTTTTTGCCACGACCGGCGACTGGCACATTTTGCACGACGCAGCGACCGCCAAGGGCCGTGCCGGCGTAGCAATTGCCAGCAAGCTGGAACCTTCGGCTCACCGCACCAATCTCGGACCAGATGAGTTTGACTCAGCCGGCCGTTGGCTCGAAGTCGACTTTAACGTCGGCGTCAAGACTCTGACAGTGATCAGCACCTACGTGCACTC
Organism: Actinomycetota bacterium; assembly: GCA_041180145.1. Lineage (GTDB taxonomy): Bacteria > Actinomycetota > Actinomycetes > Actinomycetales > Microbacteriaceae > Rhodoluna. The sequence continues at coordinate 15,081 of JBEGSA010000019.1, forward strand.
GGGCGAGGTTGACACACCAAAGCAGGTCGAGAAATACAAGTTTCTCGAGGCCATGCAAGCTCGCATGGCAGAGCTAATCGCAGCCGGCGGCCTTGCCGTTGTGGTGGGCGACCTAAACGTTGGCCACACCGAGCTAGACATTAAAAACTGGAAGGGCAACCTCAAGAATGCCGGCTTCTTACCTGAAGAGCGGGCCTATTTTGACACCCTGATGAAGAAGCAAGGTTGGGTAGACGTAGGTCGCGAGGCACACCCAGAACAACCTGGCCCATACACCTGGTGGTCTTTCCGTGGTCAGGCCTTCGACACCGATGCCGGCTGGCGAATCGACTACCACCTGGCGACTCCTGCTCTAGCTGCCGTTGCCAGCGACTACAAGGTCGAGCGAGCTGCCAGCTATGACACCAGATGGACCGACCACTCCCCTGTGGTCGTGAACTACTCGATCTAACCCAAACCAATTAGCACCTTCTAGGATTGACCCATGACTAAGCCAAACCTGCTCAGCGGCATGCAGCCTTCTGCCGGCTCGCTCCACCTCGGCAACTACCTTGGGGCTTTGGTCAACTGGACCAAGATGCAGGATGACTACAACGCCTACTACTGTGTTGTCGACCTGCACGCGATAACGGTTCCGCAGAACCCAGATGAACTTCGACGCAACACTCGGGTTACCGCAGCCCAGTATCTTGCAGCAGGCATCGACGAAAACAAGTCGGCGCTTTTTGTTCAGTCGCACGTTCCTGCGCACGCACAACTTGCCTGGGTTTTGATGACCTTGACCGGCTTTGGCGAGGCGGGTCGCATGACCCAGTTCAAAGACAAGTCGCAAAAAGCCGGCGCCGATGCAGCATCCGTCGGTCTTTTCACCTACCCGGTCTTGCAGGCTGCCGACATTCTGCTCTACCAGCCAAAGGCGGTTCCGGTCGGCGAAGACCAGCGTCAGCACCTAGAGCTGACTCGCGACCTAGCCACCCGTTTCAACTCGCGCTTCGGCGAAACTTTTGTAATTCCAGAGGCCGTCATTCTCAAAGAAACAGCCAAAATTTTTGACCTTCAAAACCCAACCGCCAAGATGTCGAAATCTGGCGATCCCAAGGGTTTGGTCAACATCATGGATGACACCTCGGTCGTAGTAAAAAAGATCAAGAGTGCAGTTACCGACCTTGATGGCGTGATTCGTTTTGACCGCGAAGAAAAGCCAGGCATCTCAAACCTTCTCGGCATCTACTCGGCAATCACCGGCGAGGGCGTCGATTCACTTGTGGCTCGTTTCGACGGTGCCGGCTATGGTGCATTGAAAACCGAGCTTGCCGAAGTTGTTGTTGCGGCGATCGAACCGATTAGAAATCGTGCCGAAGAATTACTAAGCGACCCTGCCGAGCTAGACCGCTTGCTAGCTCGTGGCGCTGCGAAAGCCAACGAGCTTGCCGAGCATACCTTGGCCAAGGTTTATGAGCGAATCGGTTTCGTCACCGCTAAATAACCGGCGGCTCGGGTCGCCGGGTAAATTCCATCCAGTGGAATACTTTGCCTCTGCCGTCGGTTGTCTGGGATGATAGTAGAGCAATAAGTTCCAAATGAAACAAAGTTCTTCGGGGTCAGTGAAAATCTGAGCCGGCGGTTAGAGTCCGCGACCCGACGAACCTGCCATTTGATTGGCAAGCGAGGTCTGGGCAACTAGAGTGAGCGGTTCGGCGGTTGAGCTGGTGAAATTCCAGCACCGACGGTTAAAGTCCGGATGGTAGAAGAACCTGATCGAGTCAAGTTTTAGCCAGAGAAATCCGGGCGGGGCTTTGACTCGGTGTTCGCGTGCACGCTCGTAGCAATACGAACGATGACCGCGATCCATTTCAGCATCCCCGAAGGCTAATAATTGAAAGCCAGGGTTGATGCACCAAATCAAGCAATACGAAGTTGCGATGAGTCGCGCGCTTGAGCTTGCCCTAAATGGCCCTGCCTATGGAGTCAACCCTCAGGTTGGCGCAGTGCTAATTGACAACCAGGGTCAAATCTTGGCCGAGGGTTGGCACCGAGGTGCTGGAACCGATCACGCAGAGGTCGACGCCCTAAAGAACCTGGCTGCAGCCGGAATCTCATCTCAGGGACTAACCGCGGTAGTCACTCTAGAACCATGCAACCACACCGGCCGAACCGGACCTTGCTCGCAGGCTTTGATCAATGCCGGCGTTGCCAAAGTTGTTTATGCGGTCAGCGACCCAAGCGAAGCCGCCGCGGGCGGTGGGGAAACTCTCAATGCCGCTGGCATTGCAACGCTTTCAGGCATCCTAGAAATTCAAGCCAAAGAGCAAAACCGGGTCTGGCTGACCTCGACAAAGTTGGGGCGCCCGTTTGTGACGCTGAAATGGGCCGAAACGCTGGATGGCCGAAACGCTGCCGAAGACGGCACTTCGAAGTGGATTAGCGGGCCGGAATCTCGCGTTGACGCGCACCTTCGCCGTTCACAAATTGATGCCATATTGGTGGGCACTCAAACCGTTTTGATCGACGACCCCGAACTTACTGCGCGCCGACCAGACGGCAGCCTATATGAGCACCAGCCGCTGCGCGTGGTGATTGGCGAAACCGAATTACCCGGTGAGGCACGCATTTTCAACGACGGTGCAGAAACCATTCACTTTAAGACCCGTTCAATCCACGGTGTTCTTTCGGCGCTGCACGAGCGCGGCATTCGTCACGTTTTGGTCGAAGGCGGCGCTAGGGTTGCCAGCAACTTCATCAAGCTCGATCTGGTTGATGAATATCTGACCTACCTTGCCCCAATGTTGCTTGGCGGTGCGCGAACAGCCATGACCAACCTGGGCATCGACACCATTAGCGACGCAAAACACCTGATCTTCAAAGAAGTATTGCCTTTGGGCGCCGACCTGTTGATTCGCTCGGCGCCGGCAGAAACAGGTGAAAGCCGAATAGCTTCGCCAAACCAACCTGATCAGAGGAGCATCTAATGTTCACCGGAATCGTAGAAGAACTTGGCCGCGTGAAGGCCATCGAAATTCAGCCAGATGCCCTTCGACTAACCATCGAGGGTCCGCTTGTGGTCTCAGATGTAAAGCGCGGTGATTCGATCGCCGTCTCGGGCACTTGCCTTACCGCCGTAGAGCACGATGCAACCACGTTTACCGCAGATGTGATGCAGGAAACCCTGCGTCTAACTTCGCTTGATGGAATCAAGGTGGGCGACCACGTAAACCTCGAGCGTGCCATGACTGCCGCCACTCGATTCGGCGGTCACGTTGTGCAGGGACACGTTGATGGCGTTGGCGAAATCATTAGCCGCGAGCCGAGCGAAAACTGGGAGTGGCTGCGAGTGCGCATCCCTGTTGATTTGATGAAGTATGTGGTGCTCAAGGGTTCGATCACGATTGACGGCGTTTCGCTAACGGTCAACGAGGTGGGCACTGACCACATTGGCTTGAGCCTAATTCCAGAAACACTTGCGCTTACGACCCTGGGTTCAAAGAAACCAGGCGACAAAGTGAACGTTGAGGCCGACGTAATGGCCAAACACATTGAGCGCTTGCTCGAAGCGAGGAACATTTAATGCAGCTATCAACCATCGAAGACGCAATTTTTGCACTTCGCGAAGGCAAGCCAGTTCTTGTTGCCGATGACGAAAACCGCGAGAACGAGGGCGATGCCATTATCTCGGCCGAGCTAGTTAGCCCGGAGTGGATGGCCTGGATTGTTCGCAACACAACCGGTTTCTTGTGTGTACCGATGGATGACCAGCGAGCCAACCAACTCAACCTGCCGGCCATGACCAACGACAACAAAGACCCGCACGGTACGAACTACACAATCTCTGTCGATGCTGCGAACCGATTCAGCACCGGCGTAAGCGCACAGGATCGCGCCAACACGGCAAATGTGCTGGCTGATCCGAGTTCAACTCCAGAGTCTTTGATTCGCCCCGGCCACATGATTCCGTTGCGTGCCGATCCTCGAGGCGTGCTTGGTCGCCCCGGCCACACCGAAGCTGCGGTTGATCTCATGAAATTGGCCGGATTATCGCCGGTTGGAGTCATCGGAGAAATGGTCAGCGAAGACGGAACAATGATGAGACTTCCGGAGTTATTACTTGTAGGTCAAAAAGAAGGGCTTCCTGTGATTACTGTCGAACAACTTGTAAAACACCGTGACACCAACCCTGCAATCGAAACTGCAGACCCGCGTCTTGCGCGCGCCCACTTCGAAGCAGAGACCAATGTTCCTACCAGCCACGGACTATTTCGAATGCGCGGCTATCGCGACACCAAGACCAGCGCCGAGCATGTGGCCATTATTTCGGGAAACCCAACCGGCGAGAATGTTCTCGTTCGCCTGCACTCCGAGTGCATCACCGGCGAGGCGTTTGGTTCGCTCAAATGCGAGTGCGGGCCCCAGCTCGACTTTGCTCTAGACACAATCAATGCCAACCCAGATGGCGGCATCGTTATTTACCTACGTGGCCAAGAGGGTCGCGGCATTGGATTGCTCAACAAATTGAAGGCTTACTCTTTGCAAGAGGCTGGATACGACACCGTAGACGCAAACCTAGCCCTAGGTTTGCCAGCCGAGAACCGCGAGTATGGCGCAGCCGTTTCAATTTTGCTTGACCTTGGCGTCAAGAGCGTAAAGTTGCTCACCAACAACCCTGCCAAGGGCGACTTTTTGCGCGACGCCGGAATTGCCGTGAATTCTTATGTGCCGGTCATCGTTGGCCAGGCCGAGCAGAACGCTGGCTATCTCGAAACAAAGCGTGCCCGCATGGGGCACATCATCCCCGGGGAGAATTAATGAGCGGAGCGGGAGCGCCCAAGCTTCAAATCGATGCCAGTGACCTGCAGGTTGCGATTGTAGTAACCAGCTGGCACACCAACATCACCGATGGCCTTTTGGCAGGTGCCGAGCGCGCTCTGCAGGCAGCCGGTAACAGCGAGTACGAGATTTGGCGTGTTCCCGGAGCATTCGAGCTTCCACTCGGTGCCCAGTACGCGATTGATGCAGGAGCTGATGTGGTGATTGCGCTTGGTGTTGTGATCCAGGGCGATACCCCTCACTTCGACTATGTTTGCTCGGCTGCAACCGACGGCCTAAACCGCGTTCAGCTCGATAGCGGCATTCCGGTCGGTTTCGGTTTGCTAACCGTGAACACCGAACAGCAAGCTCTTGATCGGGCTGGGCTCCCCGGCTCAAAAGAAGACAAGGGTGCCGAAGCAGTTGAAGCTGCGGTGCTGATGGCTAGACTGAGGGCATGAAACTAGCCTTCGATATTGTTCTCGTTCTTCACCTGCTTGCCTTTGCCACCGTTCTTGGCGGAGTGCTAGCAGAAACCAAAAACTTCAAAACCGGCGCAAAGGTAAATTCAGGAATCATTCACGGTTCTTGGCTTGCCTTGATTACCGGCCTCACCATGGCAGGCTTGCTGCCATTCGCCGAACCCGAAGAGAGCCTGAACGGCACGACTCTAGCGATTAAAGGCCTCGCTCTGACCGGCGTTTTTTTCATCGCCTACACCTTCCAGAAGAAAGAGACCACTCCTAAGTGGGTAGTGCCAACCATTGGCGCACTCGAGATTGTTGCACTTTCTGTTGCCGTGATCGGTGGAGTTACTCTCTAAATTTATTCCCCACCGCTTGAGGCGAAAGGCCTCTAGCGCATAAACAGGGCGGTTAAACGCTTGGTTGTGAACACCAAACCGAGAACAATCATCACCACAAAGTAGAGAATGTGGCCAAAAATATCCGGACTTAGGTCACCGAGCATGAACGCGCGCTC
>JBEGSA010000020.1:0-19061 GCA_041180145.1 Actinomycetota bacterium
GTACTATTGGTGCCTCATTACTTGGCCGATAGCGAATTTCCTCAGGCTGCCGTTTCGGCACTTGAGCACTTGGCTACGGCTACCGGCTTAGTTTTTCCAACGGATAGTTTGCGTGATGAGGGTGTTGAGTTCGTCGCTCGGCTTGAAGAGCAGCTGACCTCGAATGAGGAACTTCGGCGACTTATAGAGACGCTTGAAGCCGGCTTCGATAAAACTGGCCCAAGCAGCACTCCGATCCGCAGACCGGCAAGGAAAGTGCCAACCGCTGATGAAATTGCATCTGAACTCGAGGATTACCTAGCCAACCGAGAAAAGAATCAAGGCGACAAGAATTAGGCCTACAGTTCAGCGCGGCCCAATAGTAATTCTTGTTGGTGCGCTTATTTATTTTGCAGCTGTCGTCAGCAGGTCTAGCATCGGAGCGGCAGCAATCGATGCGCAACAGAAGTTTGAAGTTTCGGCCGCACTTCTTTCAAGCCTCGCCGTAGCGCAACTAGTTGTCTACGCAGCCATGCAAATTCCTGTAGGTATTTTGCTAGACAGATTTGGCTCGAGAAGGCTATTGATAATCGGCGCGGTAATAATGGCATTTGGGCAGGCGATCGTTGGCTTCTCAGTGCAAATTGCCCCCGCTATCTTTGGGCGAATGCTGGTTGGCCTTGGAGATGCTTTTATTTTCATCTCGCTGGTAAGGCTGGTTAACGGGTGGTATCAAGGTAAGAGGGCAACCAGGGTTCAACAGCTGGTAACCAACGTTGGTCAAATGGGCCAAGCCGCCTCGGCTATTCCATTTGCTTGGTTCCTCCATACATCTAGCTGGGCGGTCGCATTTCTGAGCCTGGCCTTTTTGCTTGTCTTGGTTGCATTCGGTGGTTGGTTTTTGATTGCAAACGATCGCCCAAGCAAGACAAAAATCGTACGAGCAAGTAGCCTGGCCCAGGCCGTAAAAAACCTTCGCAGAAATTTGAAACATCCGGGGGTTTGGCTGTCATTTTGGACGCACTTCAGTGTGCAATCAGCATCCTCATTATTTCTCTTGCTCTGGGGAATGCCCTTTTTGGTTTCGGCTCAAGGTCTATCGCGAAGCGAGGCTTCACTCATGCTTGCTTCAATCGTCGTGTTCGGTTTCTTTTCCGGCCCGGCGGTTAGTTGGTTTTGTACGCGGTGGCCAGGGCGCAGACATCAATTCGTTTTAGCTGTGATGCTGACTCTAGGGGTAACCCTGGCTGGCATTTTGATACAACCCCAGGCTGCTCCGCCTTGGATGCTCTGGGCTTGGATTTTTGTTCTTGGCGTCAGTAGCCCTACCTCGATGATCGCGTTCGATTTTTCTCGATCATTTGTGCCAAAGGAGTCGCTGGGGGCTGTCAACGGCTTCGTGAATGTCGGCGGGTTCACGGCTACGTTCATAATGATGTTTGTGGCAGGGCTTGTTTTGGACGGGGTGCGTTTAGCCAACCATTCGATTGAGGTTTTCACCTTCGAGGGCTTCAGGGTTGCATTGTGGGTTGAGCTTGCAACTCTTGCGGTTGGAGCCGCGTTCATAGTTTCGTCACAATCTAAATCGAAGCGTTTGAGTGCTCCTGCCGCACCAAAGGAATAATTGAGCCCATGGCGACGTTAACAACCTCGACACTCTTACGCCAAATAGGTTTTATCACCTGCTTGTTATAGGGTTGAACAAAGACCCATTCAAGTCGAAACCTCGATTTGACATGGGTCTATGTCGTGCCCAAATGCGGGCGGGAAGTGAGCCAGAGGCTCATTAGAGGTAGACATGGCTAAAGAGCCAAAAGAGTCAAACCCAGCTAAGAAGCGAGGCTTCCTAGCCAATTTCTTGCACCCAGTCGACAAATCCTCGGGGGACTCAAGCAAATCGGATGTAAAGGAACCAACCGTCATCAAAGCTTCAAAGACCAAAGAAGAAGTAAAGTCAGCCGATAAGCCAGCTGCAAAGCCAGCTGCCGACAAGGTCGTTAAGTCTGCCACCAAAGTAAAGACTGAAACTAAGGCTGCGTCAAAGCCAGCAACAAAGACCGAGGCAAAAGAGGCCACTAAACCCTCCACTAAACCCGCCGCTAAGGCAGGCGCCAAGGCTGAAGCAAAGACCGCAGACGTAAAAATTGAAAAGGTAACCAAGGCAAAGGCAAGCGCTTCGAGCGCAGCCACCAAGGATGTCGAGAAATCAGAAAAGACCGAGAAGGCTACGAAGAAGCCCGCTGCCACTAAGGTTGCCTCGGCTGCAAAGGTCAGTCCTGCAAAGGCGGCTAAGGCATCAAAAGTTTCGTCTGAAGACGACGAAGAGCTAGACGAGGTTGACGACCTTGAATCGGTTGAAGAGATCGTCGCCGAAGCCGCAGCGGTGGTTGACATCGCCGCTGCCGACGAAGAGCTGCACGACGAAGAACACGATGAAGCAGAAAAGATCATCGTTCCCGAAGGCGCACTAGTTCTTTCACACCGTGAAGAAGACGACATTCCGGTACAGACAACCACTATTACAGGTGCAACCGCCGACCCGGTAAAGGACTATCTAAAGCAAATCGGTAAGGTTGCTCTTCTAAATGCTGAGCTTGAAGTTGAGCTGGCCAAGCGCATCGAAGCTGGGCTGTTTGCCGAAGAAAAGATTGCCACCGACAAAAAGATCTCACCTGAGCTTGCTCGTGACCTCAAGTGGGTTGTTAAAGACGGACAGCGTGCCAAGAGCCACCTACTAGAGGCGAACCTTCGTCTCGTGGTTAGCCTTGCGAAGCGCTACACCGGTCGCGGCATGCAATTCCTAGACCTAATCCAAGAGGGAAACCTGGGTCTAATTCGTGCCGTTGAGAAGTTTGACTATACAAAAGGCTACAAGTTCTCAACCTATGCAACCTGGTGGATTCGTCAGGCGATCACTCGCGCAATGGCCGACCAGGCTAGAACCATTCGTATTCCTGTACACATGGTTGAGGTAATTAACAAGCTTGCTCGAGTTCAGCGCCAGTTGCTTCAGGATCTTGGTCGCGAACCGACCCCTGAAGAACTAGCTCGCGAGTTGGACATGACTCCTGAGAAGGTAGTCGAGGTACAGAAGTATGGTCGCGAACCTATCTCACTTTCAACACCTTTGGGTGAAGATGGCGATAGCGAATTCGGTGACCTTATTGAAGACACTGAGGCAGTCGTTCCCGCGGATGCAGTCGGATTCACCATGTTGCAGCGCGAGCTTGAGCGCATCCTAGAATCTCTTCACCCTCGTGAAGCGGGCGTAATTCGTAGCCGCTTTGGTCTAGGCGACGGTGTACAGAAGACTCTTGACCAAATTGGTGAAGAGTTTGGCGTGACTCGTGAACGAATTCGCCAAATTGAGTCAAAGACTATGTCTAAGCTTCGTCACCCGTCTCGTTCACAGATGCTGCGCGACTATCTAGAGAACTAATTTGAAGTATTCTCTGGCCATTCTGATCGGGCGCCTAGCTCGAATACTTATTCGTAAGTTCAGACCTGGCGGGGGATCAGCTCTACCTGGCCTTATTCTCAGTAAAATTGCGCCGGGGTTACTTTCTAAAACCCTCAGTTCATTTAGTGATGGTTTAGTCGTAATTACCGGCTCAGCGGGTAAATCCACAACTACCAAGATGGTTGTTGCTATTGCCCGAGCTCACGGCAAGGTGGTCTTCACCAATCCCTCGACTGCGAATATCGCGCAGGGTTTCTATTCAGCGATCATCGAGCGAGCCAACCTCTTTGGTCGCATTGAGGGCAATGTCGCAATCCTGGAGATGGATGAAGGGCACGCTGCCGAGATTACGCAGCGGATTTCTCCGACACTCGTTACTGTTTTGAACGTTCTCGAAGACCAGTTGGATCGATTTGTGGATCCTGCTTTGGTGCGCGACAAACTTGCACTTGTTGCAGCGAGGGCGACTAGGGGAGTGGCACTAAACGCCGATGACCAGAACCTCTTGCTTTTAAACCGCGGGTCTAACCTTCGCGATGTCACCTGGTTTGGGGTCTCGCCAAAAATAATTGACGATTTCGAACATGGGCTTGGTTCCGCGCCAACGTACTTGAAAGAAATTGATCGGCCAAACGTTGCCAATGAAGTGGTCTCACTTAACGGCAAGCACACACAAGTTCGACTAGAAAGTCAGTTTGTCGATTTTGAGTTACCTAATCGTGGTGTCCACTATGCGTTGGACTCAGTCGCTGCCCTGACTACCGCCCGCATGTATCTGGGCGAAAGCTTCGATGCTAGCTTGTCCGCTCGAACGCTGAACGAATTGCCACCGGTATTTGCGCGTGGTGAAATTGCCCAGGTAAATGGGGAGGATGTTGAATTCATCCTGGTTCAAAACCCAATGTCATTTCAATTGAACATCGACAACCTAGCGAGTTCACCTGAACAGCTGATGTTGGCAATTGGGCGTGACGTGCATGATCCATCTTGGCTATGGACAGTTGACCTGAAAAACATAGACCACGTAAACGTGCTCAGTGGTTACAACTATGCAGAGATGGGTCTTCGTTTGGTTTACGCCGGGATTCCGATCGAAAGCGTCGAGCCAGACTTAGAGGCTGCTCTTGAGAATTTCTTCCAGCGCGCGAAGCCAAGTCAGGGAATCAAAACAGTGATTTTTTCCGCAGATGCGATGCGCCGCAGCCGCAGAATTCTCGGATTCACCGATCCAGAGGCTGTCGAACGCGAATGATTAGATTTCTTGAACTCTATCCAGAACACCTAAACCTGAATGGCGACCTCGCTAACGTTCTAGTTTTACGCCGTCAGTTCGAGATGCGGGGCTATGAAGTAGAAGTCCAGGCGATCAGAAAGGGCGACCCTCTGCCTGAATCGTTTGATTTCTTCCTGCTCGGTCATGGTTCAGCAGCCGCCTGGCAAGACATTAGCGATGATCTGACGCGAGTTTTGCCGATTCTCAAGAGTGCCACCGATCGGTTGGCTTCGGGATTGGTTGTGGCTTCCGGTTTTGAAAACAGTGCCAAGATCTTGTTTGGGCTCGAGTCGTCGACAAAGAGCAGGCGTTCAGAGTTTGCCATCGCCGAGGTTGGTGGGCATGAAGTGCTCGGTTATGTGAACTCGGAGTCAGATCTGCCATTAGCAATTTGGTCAAAGAATATCCTTGGAACTCTTCTTCACGGACCGGTTTTGGCCAAGAATCCTCAACTGATCAGCGATTTCATCGCCAACATCTGCTCGCGCCGTGGTGAACAGATAAGACCTTTGGAAATGCAAAACGAGGCCGACCAATTGGCCAGCCTCGTTCAGCAAGTTTGGGTGTTGGAAAAACCTTTAGCGGGCGAGTAACTTCTCAGTCTCGTCATGCCATGAAAGTGCAATGGCCTCTAGCTTTGCGCGCTGCTCGTTTCCGTGGTGCGAGCAAAAGATTAGTTCACCGGTTGCAAGCTCAACTCGAACATAAGCCTGAGCACCGCAGATGTCGCAACGGTCGTTTGCGTTCAACTCGTGAACATCTGCCGGAGTCTCTGTCGTTTCATCATCAAGTGCGTGCATGGTGTTTCCTTTCCTTCCCTCTATCTGAACACACAAGTCGGAAGGAAATACTCTAATCGGACCGCATTTCGCTAACTGCGAATAAAGTTTTCCCATTCGCCGCAATCCGTGTCAGAACAGGGCAATCAGGTGCCTAGCGGTTAGCATTCTCTGGTGCCTAACACCGAGTATTCCGCCCGTCACCTCTCAGTCCTTGAAGGGCTTGAGGCTGTTCGCAAACGTCCCGGAATGTACATCGGTTCAACCGATAGCCGCGGTCTCATGCACTGTCTGTGGGAAATCATCGATAACTCGGTCGATGAGGCGTTGGCCGGCCATGGCGACGCAATCGGTGTCACTCTGCACAAAGACGGTAGCGTCTCCGTGTCTGACAAAGCCCGCGGCATACCCGTCGACATTGAGCCCAAAACGGGCCTATCTGGCGTCGAGGTTGTTTTTACGAAATTGCACGCCGGTGGAAAGTTCGGATCAGGCTCATACGCTGCGTCTGGAGGTTTGCACGGTGTAGGTGCATCCGTGGTCAATGCGCTTTCAGAAAGGTTAGACGTTGAGGTCGATCGCGATGGCAAGACCTGGGCAATGTCGTTTCGGCGTGGCGAACCGGGTTTCTTCGACGACTCAACTGGCATAAAGCCAAATAACCCATTCAAAGCCTTCGAAGATTCATCAACGCTGAAAGAGATTGGCAAAGTAGCCAAGGGCGTCAGCGGCACCAGAGTCAGGTATTGGGCCGACCCTCAGATATTCATCAAGGATGCCGTTTTCTCTGCTGACGAATTGGTTGGACGCGCGAGGCAAACAGCTTTTCTTGTGCCTGGCCTAGCAATCAGTATTGAGGATCAGCGAAGCGATGAAATCTCAAAGCAAGTCTTCAAATATGATGGCGGAATCGTAGAGTTTGCTGAGTTTCTCGCTAAGGACGCTGCACTTACCGATACCTGGAAGTTATCCGGCGAAGGTAAATTCACCGAGACAATTCCTGTTCTCGACGAGTCTGGAAATATGGTGTCCCGGGATGTTGAACGCAGCTGCGCTGTTGATGTGGCAGTTCGCTGGGGGACAGGCTACGACACTGAGGTTCGCTCGTTTGTCAACATCATTTCTACGTCAAAGGGTGGAACGCATCTAGCCGGTTTCGAGCTTGCAGTTCTCAAAGCTTTGCGGTCTCAAATAGACGCAAACTCTAGAAAACTCAAACTTGGCAACGACAAGATCGAAAAAGAGGATGTTCTCGCCGGTCTTACGGCGATTGTCACGGTTCGACTCTCGGAGCCACAATTTGAGGGCCAAACCAAAGAGATTCTGGGAACACCGGCCGTCAAAAACATCGTCTCGAACGTTGTTTCAAAGGCACTGACCGAGCGCCTAACGAGCTCAAAGCGCGATGACAAATCTCAATCAGCCTTGCTTCTCGAAAAGGTCGTTGCCGAGATGAAATCTCGCATTTCTGCTCGCACTCACAAAGAGACCCAGCGACGCAAAAATGCCCTTGAAAGCTCTTCGCTGCCAACCAAGTTGGTCGATTGCCGCACTCAAGAGACCGAATCCTCTGAACTATTCATCGTCGAGGGAGACTCGGCTCTCGGTACCGCCAAGCTCGCCAGAAACTCCGAGTTTCAGGCTCTTCTGCCAATCCGAGGCAAGATTCTGAACGTCCAAAAGGCGTCTGTGTCTGACATGCTTTCGAACGCCGAATGCGCATCAATCATCCAAGTCATTGGTGCTGGCTCTGGTCGAAGCTTCGATCTCGAATCAGCACGCTACGGAAAAATCATTCTGATGAGCGATGCCGATGTCGATGGAGCTCACATTCGCACCCTGCTCTTGACCCTATTCTTCAGATACATGCGACCTCTAGTTGAGGCCGGGCGCGTCTATGCGGCTGTTCCACCTCTGCACCGTGTCGAGGTTATAAACGCTGGTTCTAAAGCCAACCAAGTCATTTATACATATTCGCAAAGCGAACTCGAAGAGCTGCTCGAAAAGCTTCGTAAGTCCGGCAAGCGCTACAAGGAGCCCATTCAGCGTTACAAGGGACTTGGTGAGATGGACGCGGATCAGCTAGCCGAGACAACTATGGACATTACTCACCGAAGTCTCCGCCGCGTAAGAGTGGTTGATGGTGCGGCCGCGGATAACGTATTCGAGTTGTTGATGGGAAACGACGTTGCACCGCGAAGAGATTTCATCATCGATTCGGCCGACAGCTTCGAACGCGACAGGATTGACGCCTAAACGTTCTTTTTTTCTTGAACGAAATCTAGTTAGCCGTTCCTGCAGATCCGAAGGCAGTTGACACCGGTGACCCCGAAGCGTCACGCTTAGTCAGCTCTTCTTCAAAAGCAGCGGGTTTTCCATCGCTTGACAACGCGAAAATCGGCGAAGACCCCACGTGTGCGAAGTAAAGCTGATCCTCGTTCCTGATGAAACGCTGGGCTCTCACGCCGCCGGTGGCTCGTCCCTTTCCAGGGAATTCGGAAAGAGCAGAAAGCTTTGCAGAACCCGGATCGGTGCCGGCGAAAGCCATCGAGCTATTGGCGGCAGTTAAAACCACGGATTCGGCAATGTTGCCAACAACGTTAAACGCGATTACCGAGGCGCCTTCGCTCAAGGAGATTCCAGCAACACCGCCAGCCGGACGACCTTGGGGTCGAACCTGCGCAGCAGAATAGTGGAGCAATTGTGCGTCACTTGTCACGAAAACTATTTCGTCTGAATCGACTGCAGCCCATGCTCCAACTACCGAATCACCCTCTCTTAGACTGATGAGCTCAAACTCGTCTTTTAGCGGGTAATCGGCTAGCACCCGCTTGACCACACCCATTTTGGTGCCAAGGGCCAAACTCGTTTCGTCGTTGATCTCGACGACGTTCAGAACCATTTCTTGACCACTCAGACCTAAGAACTCGTTCACACTCACAGATTGAGCCGAGTCAAAAGAGTCTCCGAAACTCGGTACGTCTCCCACGTGAATGCGAAGCATCCGGCCAAAAGTTGTGACGAAGCCGAGATCTTTTCTGGTAGTCGTGCTGATTCGCGCTCTAACAGCATCGTGCTTGAGACGCTTGGCTCCAGGTTCGTATTTCTCGGTAAAGCGCCCCAACTGACCGCTCGAGGTAAGAATGATTTCGCATGGAGTATCGGCTAGTTCTGCGCTTACCGACGCGGCCTTAGCCATCGTCATAGGTTTCACTTCTTCAACATCGCTAATTAAAGTGGTTCGACGTTCGTCACCATACTTGTCTGCGACTTCGGATAGTTCGACAGAAACTAGATTGCGAAGTTCGTTTTCGTTGGCGAGGATTCGCTCGAGAGCAGCGATCTCTTCGAGCAGACTCGATTTTTCGGTTTCGAGTTCGATTTTCGAAAACTTGGTGAGTCTTCTCAGCCTCAATTCGAGAATATATTCGGCCTGGATTTCGGACAGGTCAAAGATTTGTTGAAGTCTAGAGCGTGCCTCATCAACCTCTTCGCTCGACCGAATAACTTGAATAACTTCGTCGATTGACAAGATGGCAATGAGCAGACCCTCAACAAGGTGAAGTCGAGCCCTCCGTTTTCCGAGCCTATTGTTACTGCGCCTACGGATGACGGTGATCCTGTGTGCTAGATAAACGCCCAGTAGGTCTCGAAGTCCCAGGGTCAGCGGGCGACCGTCGACAAGGGCGACGTTATTGATACCGAAGCTGTCTTCCATCGGGGTGAATCGGTAAAGCAAATCAAGCACTACCTGCGGGTCAAAGCCTGTCTTGAGTTCAATAACGAGTTTCAAACCATTGGTCCGGTCGGTCAGGTCAGTGACGTCCGAAATCCCTTGGAGTTTTTTATTGTTTACGCCATCCTTGATCTTTTCGATGACCTTTTCTGGCCCCACCAGGTAAGGCAATTCGGTAACTACCAGGCCTAACTTGCGAGGTGAGACACTCTCAATGGAAACCCTGGCGCGAGTCTTGAAAACGCCTCGGCCAGTTTCGTAGGCATCACGAACACCGTCAAGTCCCATGATGATGCCACCATTAGGAAGATCTGGTCCAGGAATAAACCGCATCAGATCAGCCGTCGTTGCTTCGGGGTGCTCTAGCAGGTAACGGGCGCCGGCGATTACCTCTCTCAGGTTATGTGGCGGCATGTTTGTGGCCATACCAACAGCAATTCCTGAGGAACCGTTGACGAGTAGGTTAGGAAATGCCGCTGGCAGCACCTCCGGCTCGGAAAGCTGGGCGTCGTAGTTGGGCTTGAAGTCCACGACGTCCTCGTCTAGTCCCTCATTCATCAACAGCGATGCTGGCGAGAGTCGCGCCTCGGTGTATCGAGCTGCCGCCGGACCATCGTCGAGGCTGCCGAAGTTTCCGTGCCCATCGATCATGGGAACTCGTAGTGAGAAGGGCTGTGCCATTCGCACGAGTGCGTCGTAGATCGCAGAGTCTCCGTGTGGGTGCAACTTTCCCATTACTTCACCCGTTACACGGGCCGATTTAACGTGACCTCTGTCTGGCCGTAGGCCCATCTCGCCCATTTGGTAGATGATGCGTCGGTGCACGGGTTTTAGGCCGTCACGGGCGTCAGGCAGTGCGCGAGCGTAGATGACCGAATAGGAGTATTCAAGGAATGAACCTTGCATCTCGTCTGACAAGTCAATGTCAACGATACGGTCGTGGCTCGGCTGTAGTTCAGTCATGGGCTCTCTGGTGCTTCGTGCTGCTGTGGCAGACTGGTGTTGATGAATACGATGCTACCCTCACCTCCAAAATCCTTCGGGAGGCTCTCTGACGTATTCATCTCAGCCTTGGGCTCGGTGATAGGCGCTGATAATCGCCTTGGTCTTCGCAGGGTTGAGTCGGCTTGTGTTGTGATGGTCGACGGCCTCGGTGTAGACAACATAAAGTTTGCGGCTGGACACATGAAGTTCCTTGGGAAACAGTCTTTAAACGCCATTCGGTGTGCATTCCCCAGCACAACCGCGAGCAGCCTGGTGAGCTTTGCCACGGGAGACCTGCCCGGTGTTCACAACTTTGTCGGCTATCAGGTTCAACAAAACGGAATGCCTTTGAATCTGCTGACGGGCCTGACCCCTAGTGATGCAAGAGTTCTACAAAACCGGGTAACGGTATCCGAAAAAGCCACATCGGCTGGACTGGACTGCTACTTCATTGGTCCAGGTGAGTACGAAAACTCCGGATTCACCAACGCCACCATGAGGGACGCGAAATACATCGCTGAAAATGAAATTCATAAACGGATAACACGTGCGGTTGGCCTTCTCAAAACACAGAAGCCGTGTTTGATCTACCTTTACATTCCCGAACTTGATCAGGCCGCCCACAGGTATGGCTCTAAATCACTGAAATGGCTCGAGCGAGCAGAGGATGTCGATTCTGAACTGGCTCGCCTTGTTGAAGAAACCTCAAATCGTGCAGGAGTCTTGGTGACCGCGGACCATGGCATTGTTGATGTACCCACGATCAATCACATTTACTTAGATGATTTGAACTTTGACTGGGACTTGTTGCAAAGTGTGGGCGGAGACCCTCGGTCAAGATATCTGTACCTCAAAGACGCAACGCTTACGAGTTTCACCAGGAAATATCTAACCGAGAAGCTCAGTTCGGATGTGCTTGTCTGCGAAGTTCAAGACCTTGTTGATGCTGGCTGGCTTGCCAAGCCTACCGAGGCTGCGAGGCGGCTTCTGCCGCAACTGTTCCTGATAGCGAAGACTTCGACAGCCATTTACCATCGATCGTTCTCTAAACCCCAGAGCATGAAAATGATCGGACAGCATGGATCTATTTCGGATGCAGAAACGCGAGTTCCGCTTATCAAGTTAAAGGGCTACGCGTAGAAGCACCAAGAACTATTCGTCGGTCTTCGTGCCGAAGACTATCTGGTCCCAACTCGGCATGCTCGGTCTACCTTTTTTGGGCGCTTGCTCTTGCTGTTCAGTAACATCGACAGAAGCGGCGGATGCGGTTTCCTGCGCTTTCTCGGCAACGATCTCAATCGGCATGGTCCGGGGCTCTGTATCGCTCGACGATTCCGCACGCTTTTTGCGCAATGCTTGTAACAAATCTGCCGTTGCGCTCAGAGGGGCATCATCCTTCGCTGTCGACTCAGCCAACACTTGCTCAACGATCTCGATTGTCGGTTCAGTATTTGAACTCGCGACAACCTCGGAGGTCTGGAGTGCTGTGGGTTCACTGACCAGCGACAGTTTTGCCGGTTCTACGGGGACGACATTCGCGGACGATGTGTCTGATACGAGTCCGCCAAGAAAAGCAGCTGGGGCATTGTCGCGTTTTCCAAGATTGATTGCTCTCTCGTTCTCGGGCGACAACACAAGCTTTTTCGGGTCAAAAGACCAGATTGCCATTTCTGCTGATGAATTGGTTTGGTATGCGACAGAGACATGCCATACGTTGAAATCGGTGCGCTTGGTTGACCAGCTAATGTCTGTTGCGTTAAGGCCGGCAAGTTTGGTTTGAACGAATTCACCGAATTCCAGGCCGGAACCTTCGCCGAGATTGGGCAGCCTCAGAGTCTTAGCCGATTCGATTATGTGGGCTAATTCGGCTATCACAGGAGCAGCAAATTTCTCGACAAACTCAAAGGATGCGCCAGATGACTCGACAAGCTCTTCGAGCGTCGCACCGTTGCGAATTGCGTCTTGGAGTTCACGCGGTGATAGTGAGCTTGATCCCGACTCGGACCTGGATTTCTTTACCGCCGCTTGAAGGGCTTCGTCATTGATCAAACGATACTGTTCACCATCGGCGGTCTCGAGTGTCAGGTAATCACCATCGTTACCACTTAGCCGAATATCTTCCATTTTGCGAACCTCCTGTCTGAAGTTTGCCATTGAACTTGACGATTTATCGCTACTCGGCGTTGCGTGTTTGCTATTTGCATTCTTTTGTTGCACACTATGCACGCCTAGAACAATGAAGCGAGAGGGTAGGCAATGGCTACCGATTACGACGCACCTCGGAAAAATGACGACGATACCGAGTCCATCGAGGCTATTAAGGACCGAATTCCTGACAAACTCTCGGGCGTTGTAGATGTCGACGAAGAGCACGGCGAAGGATTCGCGATCCCAGACGTCGTGTCTGAGGACCTCGACGTTGTGGTTCTTCCACCTCAGGATGACGAGTTCACTTGTTCCGAGTGTTTCATTGTGAAACACCACTCGCTGCTATCTACCAAAAAAGGTAAGTACGGCAAGCTCTGCGTCGAATGTGAGTAACCAAGTCACCCCTTGGCGTCGAGGGCCTTTTTCAGCTCATCCGGATGCCTAGTAGAAATCAGCCAGTAAGGCGTTTGATCATCCGGGTTTGATTTCAAAAAAATCTTTACGTAGGTCGGCACGCTCGATTTAATAAGCACATAAGCCCGAGAATCTAGCTTTGATGTTCGTTCCTCGAAAGCTTCATTTCGTTCGATAACTTCTATTTTGCTGATTTCAGACGTCTTAATCCGTGCTTTTCTAACGGTCAACGCACCCTTGGCGACGAGAATGACGGGGGCATTCAGCACGAGCATAGAAATCGCAAGCAAAGTCGTAAGGCACCCCAGCAGATGGCCTAGCCCCTCATTTACAGGCAGAAAAACCAAGAGCAGACTCGGGTAAATCAAAAGTAGAGGCAAGAAACTTGCCGTGCTCGGCAGCACTCGCTCTTTAAATGTTTTTGTCTTTGGCTTAGTCACCTGCATCACACATTTAGATTACGCTCTTACCGTGAACGAAGTGCCCGTACTGATTACCTGCGATGAGCAGTTTCTTCCTATCTATGCCAAACCTGGTGATGCTGGGGCTGATTTGCGTTCCGCCGAATCGCTCACCGTCCCCTCAAACGGGCGGGTAACGGTAAAAACCGGGGTCTCAATTGCTCTGCCGCATGGTTATGTAGCGCTTGTTCATCCGCGTTCGGGCTTAGCTGCCAAGTTTGGGGTGACCGTGTTAAACGCTCCAGGGACCGTTGATTCAGGTTATCGCGGCGAGATTGCGGTCACATTGTTCAACAGTTCTTCCGAGGATTTTGAAGTGAAGCTCGGTGATCGAATTGCTCAGCTTGTCATTCAGCAAGTCGAGATTGCGAATTTCGTGCGAGTGCAGAAACTGCCCGAGAGCTCGCGTGGTCATGATGGTTTCGGATCAACAGGGGTTCAGTAATGAACGAAATTTACGCGTCTACCGACAAAGCCGCACCAAACGATCGTCAGACCGCCGGGCCTTTCGATTCGAGTGAAATTCAGGATGCGAGGCCATTCATCGATTTTGGTTCGCTAAGGGTTCCCGCTCGTTCAGACATGGCCATACGCGTTGAAATTGAAGATGCCAGTGGGCAAGTCATTGCCGTCAGCATCGACGTTGGTGGCTCGTCACTTCAAGTTCAAGCATTTGCTGCACCAAGATCAGAAGGGCTTTGGCACACTCTCAGGGCGGAACTCGAGCAGTCAGTGATGGCTCAGGGCGGAGAAGTCGAGCGCAGAGTAGGCTCGCTCGGGCAAGAATTACTGGCTAGAGTTCCAGTCCTAGATTCCAATGGTGCCAGAACGGGCACTCGGATCGCTCGTTTTGTTGGTGTTGATGGCCCTCGTTGGTTTCTCAGGGGTTTAGTTGCGGGCGCCGCTATAAATGATCCACGCGCCGCAGCAGAGATTGACGATGTTTTTCGTTCACTGATTGTCGTCAGAGACAACACTCCACTGCCGCCTAGAGATCTCCTTCCGCTCAAAGTTCCAGGGGGAACTGTTGCGCCACCAAGGGCAACCCAATGAGCGACGCCCGCAAAGCTGCCGCCGCCAGGCTTGGCCTTGAAACGGTGGAAGGCAAGCATTCACTGAGTAAACAGTCTGTGCTTTCTGCAGTCGGAGGCTGGCTAGGCATAGTCGATGCGATTCTTCCCTCGACTGTTTTCGTGACGGTATTCACGATCACTAAGCAGCTTGTTCCGAGTGTTGTAACGGCCGCAATTGTGTCCTTGACGTTGCTCGCTGTTCAAGTTGTTCGAAAGCGCCCAATCGCGAACGCCTTGGTAGGTGCGGCTGGTATCGCAATTGCCGCGTATCTGCCCTTGCGAGAGGGAGGGCAGCCGGCCGACTACTTCCTACAAGGATTCTTTACAAACAGTATTTACTTACTTGTGATTTTCATCTCTTGGGTAGTCAGATGGCCAATCATCGGTGTTTTGGTTGGTCTTTTGACTGGTCGCGGAAGCCATTGGCGTAAAAACAAGGCCCAAATGCGCAGGTTCAGTGGCGCAACGCTCATTTGGGTCGGTCTATTCGCCGGTCGACTTTTGGTTCAGGTACCACTCTATTTCGCAGGAAATATTGAAGCCCTTGGAATCGCTCGCGTGAGCATGGGAGTGCCCCTTTATGCCATCTGCATTTGGTTGACTTGGCTCACCATCCGAAGTGAATTTTCAGACCGCCAATAGTGCTAATTTTGTTCTAGGCAACGAAGCTCGCAAAGTAAGGAAAAACAAGCATGTCTAAAGTAAACAGTTTCGGTTCAGCCGACATTCTTAATGTCGGAAACAAGGGTTACCGAATCTTCAGACTGAACTCTGTAGACGCTAAGACGCTTCCTTACAGCCTAAAGATTCTCCTAGAGAACCTGCTTCGCACCGAGGATGGCGCGAACATTACCGCCGATCACATCAACGCTCTGGTTAACTGGAATCCCACATCAGAACCTGACGTCGAGATTCAGTTCACGCCTGCCCGAGTCATCATGCAGGACTTCACCGGTGTTCCTTGTGTCGTTGACCTTGCAACCATGCGTGAGGCCGTAGCGGAACTTGGTGGAGACCCTAAGCGCATCAACCCGCTTGCACCAGCTGAACTGGTTATCGACCACTCTGTTCAAATTGATGTTGCTGGTAGTGCAGATGCATTCGAAAAGAATGTCGAGTTTGAATACAACCGAAATGGCGAGCGTTATCAGTTCCTGCGCTGGGGCCAGACGGCATTTGATGACTTCAAGGTTGTACCTCCGGGCACTGGCATTGTTCACCAGGTGAACATTGAATACTTGGCCCGAACCATCATGGCGCGCGAAGTAAATGGCGAATTGCAGGCATACCCAGATAGCTGCGTCGGCACCGACTCACACACCACCATGGTCAATGGTCTGGGCGTGCTCGGTTGGGGTGTTGGTGGAATCGAAGCCGAGGCTGCCATGCTGGGCCAGCCTGTTTCGATGCTTATTCCGAAGGTAGTCGGCTTCAAGCTCACCGGTCAGATTTCTACCGGGGTAACCGCAACCGACGTTGTTCTTACTATCACCGAAATGCTTCGCAAGCACGGTGTAGTAGGTAAATTTGTTGAATTCTATGGTGCCGGCGTAAGCAGTGTTCCTCTGGCTAACCGCGCGACCATTGGCAACATGAGCCCAGAATTTGGCTCGACGGCTGCGATGTTCCCGATTGACGAAGTGACGCTGGACTACCTTCGCATCACCGGTCGACCACAAGAGCAAATTGACCTCGTTGAGGCTTACAGCAAGGCACAGGGGCTTTGGCACGACCCAAGCATCGAACCTCGCTTTAGCGAATATCTAGAACTCGATCTATCAACGGTCGTACCCTCGATCGCTGGACCTAAGCGCCCTCAAGACCGCATCGTCTTGAGCGAAGCGAAGCAAGCATTTGAGAAGGTAATTTCTAGCTATTCAGAGCAGGCGTCGAAGCCAACAGCGGTCAAGGGTCAGGACTTCGCTCTTGACAACGGACACGTGGCAATCGCCTCGATCACTTCTTGCACCAACACGTCAAACCCTTCGGTGATGCTGGCAGCGGGTTTGGTAGCTCGAAAGGCTGTTGCAAAGGGCCTAAAGGCCAAGCCTTGGGTTAAGACTTCTCTAGCGCCAGGTTCGAAAGTTGTAACCGAGTACTACAACAAGGCCGGCCTGACAAAGGACCTTGACGCACTCGGCTTCAACCTTGTTGGCTACGGTTGTGCAACTTGCATCGGAAACTCGGGTCCACTTTCGGACGAAATTTCTGAAGCGATCAACCACAATGATCTAGCTGTGACCGCGGTTCTGTCGGGAAACAGAAACTTCGAAGGTCGCATTAGCCCTGACGTGAAGATGAACTACCTGGCTTCACCTCCACTGGTCATCGCATACGCGCTTGCCGGAACCATGGATTTCGACTTCGAAAATGACGCACTTGGTCAGGATGTTGACGGCAACGACGTTTACCTTGCCGACATTTGGCCAACCGCTGCAGAAGTTCAGAAGACCATCGATGAGTCAATTAACTCAGAGATGTTCAAGACTCAGTATGCGGGTGTTTTTGAGGGGGATGCCAGATGGAAGGCATTGCCAACACCTGAGGGCGCAGTCTTCGAATGGGACCCTAAGTCGACCTACGTTCGAAAGCCGCCATATTTCGATGGCATGAAGATGACTCCAGATGCCGTAAAGGACATCCTTGGCGCACGTGTCTTGGCAAAGTTGGGTGACTCTGTAACCACTGACCACATCAGCCCGGCTGGTTCGATCAAGGCCGATTCACCGGCTGGAAAGTACCTGACCGACAATGGTATTTCTCGCGTGGACTTCAACAGCTATGGCTCACGTCGTGGAAACCACGAAGTAATGATTCGCGGTACCTTCGCGAACATTCGCCTTCGCAACCAACTCCTAAACGACGTTGAGGGTGGCTACACCCGCGACTTCACCCAAGCCGATGCGCCGCAGAGCTTCATTTACGACGCTTCAAGCAACTACCAGGCTCAAGGAACCCCTCTTGTGATTCTCGGTGGCAAGGAATATGGCTCTGGATCATCACGCGACTGGGCTGCTAAGGGCACAAGCCTCCTCGGAGTGCGCGCTGTGATCACCGAAAGTTTCGAGCGCATTCACCGCAGTAACCTAATTGGAATGGGTGTTTTGCCGCTGCAGTTCCCGGCTGGAAAGTCTGCGGATTCGCTTGGACTTGATGGCACCGAAATTTTCAACATCGTCGGTGTCGAGAAACTCAACGAGGGACAAACTCCAAAGACAGTTAAGGTCACCGCGACGCCATCAGAGCACTCAGCGGCCGGTAAGCAGGTCGTTGAGTTTGACGCTGTTGTCCGTATCGATACTCCGGGAGAAGCTGACTACTACCGCAATGGCGGCATTCTTCAGTATGTTCTTCGCAGCCTAGTGGCTTAATCATGAGCATCCTTGAGCGCATCAGTGGGCCGAGAGACCTCGACTCGCTAAGCGTCCAAGAAATGCGCACTTTGGCGCAGGAGATTCGCGAATTTCTTGTATCAAAGGTGGCTAAAACTGGTGGACACCTCGGACCAAATCTTGGTGTTGTGGAAACAACAATGGCCATTCACCGTGTTTTCGATTCTCCAAAGGATTCGGTCATTTTTGACACGGGCCATCAGAGCTACGTGCACAAGATTCTGACCGGTCGCAAGAGCTTCGAAACTCTTCGACAGAAGAATGGGCTCGCCGGCTATCCGCAGCGCTCGGAATCGATTCATGACATCGTCGAGTCTTCCCATGCATCATCGTCGTTGTCTTGGGCCGACGGGATCGCCAAGGCTTATCGCCTAACTGGCCAGGATGACAGATTTGTAGTGGCCGTTATTGGAGATGGTGCTCTAACTGGCGGTATGGCTTGGGAAGCGCTCAATAACATTTCGGATGATAACGATCGAAAACTGGTCATCGTTGTTAACGACAACGGTCGTTCGTATGCGCCTACTATTGGCGGATTCGCTCGCTATTTGAATGATGTTCGAACCAACAAGAACTATCGGCGCCTCTACAAGATCAGCAAGGAGCTTTTCTACAAGTTCGGTCTTCCAGGGCGCCTGATCTATTCCGCTGCTCGTGGTGCAGGCAAGGGCATCTTCGGTACTTTTGCACCCAAGGGCATGTTCCCAAATCTAGACATAAAGTACATTGGCCCAATCGACGGACACGACATACAGGCACTAGAGCAGGCGTTGCAGCAGGCTAAAAAATACGCCAACCCTGTGATTGTGCACACGATCACGCAAAAAGGTAAGGGTTACGACCCAGCCATGGGTGACGAGGCCGATCAGTTCCACGCCGTGGGGCAGATTGACCCTGAAACGGGTAAGGCGCTTGACTTGAAGACCAAGCAGAGCTGGACGGACGTTTTTGGCGACGAGCTAGTCGAAATTGCTGGAAAACGAGATGACATCATCGCAATCACCGGTGCGATGCTAATTCCAGTCGGCTTGAAGAAGTTTGCCGAGGTTTTTCCGAAGCGAGTTTTCGATGTCGGTATTGCGGAGCAGCACGCCGTAACATCGTCTGCCGGAATGGCTTTTGGGGGATTGCACCCAGTAGTAGCCGTCTATGCCACCTTCATGAATCGAGCCTTTGACCAAGTTCTTATGGATGTTGCTCTGCACAAGGCAGGTGTAACTTTCGTTCTCGACCGTGCAGGCGTAACCGGACCAGATGGACCAAGTCACCACGGTGTCTGGGATCTTTCTTTGCTGCAACTAGTGCCAGGTATTCGCATCGCCGCCCCACGTGACGCTAGAACACTCAAAGAAGAGCTAAACG
>JBEGSA010000021.1:0-18945 GCA_041180145.1 Actinomycetota bacterium
TAAGCTCACCCTTGTGCTCTTTGATGGTGAGCAGGTCGGCAAGAATTTGGCACGGGTGGTAGTCGTCGCTAAGCGAATTGATCACGGGCACACCTGCGTTCGCCGCCATCTCTTCAAGACCAGCGTGGGAGTAGGTGCGCCAAACAATCTGGGCAACCTGACGGCCAAGAACCTTGGCGGTATCGGCGACTGACTCTTTGCCGCCCATTTGGCTGGTCTGGCTGTCGATAATCAGCGGAATGCCACCCAGGTCGGCGACGCCAACGGCGAATGAAACCCTGGTTCGAGTCGAGGTCTTGTCGAAAATAAGCGCAACGGTCTTTGGCCCCTCGAACGGCCTTACCGAGTACGGCGCTTTCTTCATCTCAAGAGCGCGGCGAAGAATCTCTGCTTGTTCTTTAGCAGTGATGTCGTCGTCTTTTAGAAAGTGGCGAACCATTTTCGTTCCGTTCTCTTAGTTGAGCTAAATAGCCTAAGCCAAAGGCCTAGTCGGGTTGAACCATGGTTCCGAAGCCGGTCACGGTGAAAATTTCAAGCAGGATGCTGTGCGGCGTGCGGCCGTCTATAACGTGAGCACGCGGAACACCACCCTGAACTGCCTGCAGGCAAGCCTGCATCTTTGGGATCATGCCCGACTCGAGTTTTGGCAATAGGTCTTGGAGTTCGCTGACCGTTATCTCAGACACCAAAGAGTCACGATTTGGCCAGTCACTATAAAGGCCGGGAACATCGGTGAGCACCATAAGCTTTTCGGCACCCAGCGCCACGGCAAGCGCCGCGGCTGCAAGATCTGCGTTGACGTTGAGAAGTTCGCCCTGAACGCTCGGAGCAACGGTTGAAACCACAGGGATTCGACCGGCGTCGAGCGCCTCGAAAACGATGCGCGGGTTGACTACGTTGACCTCTCCAACCAAACCGATGTCGACCGGACCATCTGGTGAATCGAGGGTCGTTTTTTCGGCCTTGAATAGATTGGCGTCTTCGCCCGACATAATCGTCGCCTCGGCACCAGCCTGCTGAATCAAGTCGGCCAACTGTGCGCTGATTTGATGACGAAGGACATCGCGAACCACGCTAATGGTTTGATCGGTGGTTACTCTAAAGCCCCCAAGGAACTCGCTTTCGATGCCGAGTTCGGCAAGTCGCGCAGATATCTGAGGGCCACCACCGTGAACCACGACTGGCTTGATGCCAACCCAGCGAAGGTAGGCCATGTCTTGAGCGAAAGCACGCTGCAACTCTTCGTCGACCATGGCGTTGCCGCCAAACTTGACCACAACCACCTTGCCGTGGAACGCCTCGAGCCAAGGCAAAGACTCAATTAGAGTCTCGGCCTTGATGCGTGCCAGTGAGTGGTCTTGTTCTGCTGAAGGAATCATTAGCTTGAGTATGCGCTGTTCTCTTCGACGTATTCGTGGGTTAGATCGTTGGTAAAAACGGTAGCCGCATGAATGCCGGCGTTCAAGGAGATCTTGATTGCCACCTCGCGCGGGGTTAGGTCGACGAGGTCGCGTGACTGGTCAGGCTGACCCTTGCGCGAAACGCTCACGCCATTGATTTCGACATCGATGTCGTAGGGGTCGAAGGCAGCCTTGGTTACACCCACCGCCGCAAGGATTCGACCCCAGTTTGGATCATTTCCGTATATTGCCGCCTTGAATAAGTTGTTTCGGGCAACTGAACGCCCAACCTCAACAGCGTCTTCTTCGGAAGCAGCATTAACGACTTGAATGGCGATGTCGTGGCTCGAACCTTCAGCATCGCGAAGTAACTGCAGAGCAAGGCTCATCGCGACCTCGGTGAGAGCAGATGTGAAATCTGCCTCAGAAGGCGAAACGCCGCTGGCGCCAGAAGCCATGAGAGTCACCTGGTCATTGGTCGACATGCAACCGTCGGAATCAAGGCGATCGAAACTGACGCGAGTTGAAGCTCGAAGGGCTCGATCCAGAAACTGACTGTCGGCAACGATGTCAGTGGTTATTACAACGAGCATTGTGGCTAGCCCCGGAGCAAGCATGCCAGCACCCTTGGCCATTCCACCGATCGACCAACCATCTTTGCTGATGTGGCTTGCGGTTTTAGAAACGGAGTCGGTGGTCATGATTGCCTCGGCAGCTAGCTGGCCACCTTGATCACTCAGTTCGCTAGCAGCCGCATCCACGCCCGCGATGAGTTTAGAAAGATCGAGCTGCTCTCCAATTAACCCTGTAGAGCAAACCAAAACGTCACCGGCAGAGACACCGAGCTTTTCGGCAACGGCCTCGGCGGTCGAGTGAGTAGTTTGAAAACCCTGCGCTCCGGTGTAGCAGTTGGCGCCACCCGAGTTGAGCACGATCGCCGACACCTCGCCATCGACGATAACCTGCTTGCTCCAGATGATTGGGTTTGCCTGGCAACGGTTGGTGGTAAAAACTGCGGCCGCGGCATTGAGCGGACCAAGGTTTTGCACCAAGGCTAGATCGCGATTGCCTGACTTTTTGAGACCGGCGTGAACCCCGGCTGCTGCGAAACCCTTGGCAGTGGTTACGGTCATTTATTGCCGCCGTTCTTTGCGAGTGAAATGTTGTCGAGGCCGGTAGCCTCAGGAAGACCTAGTGCGATGTTCATCGACTGGATAGCTGCCCCGCCAGTGCCCTTGACTAGGTTGTCAATCGCGCAGACCGCCACCAGACGGTTGGCATGTTCATCGACTGCGATGCCGGTTATTGCAAAGTTTTCACCAATTGTGTCGGCCGTAGATGGAAAGTGCCCCTGCGGCAAAACCTTCATGAATGGCTCGTCTGAGTAGAACTTTGCGTAAGCCGCTTGAAGGCTTTCGATGGTTACCCCCGCCTTCAGCTTGGCGGTGTTTACTGCCAAGATGCCTCGCTCGAGTGAGGACAATACGGGAGTAAATGAAACCTGAATTCGAGCACCCGCGGATTTTGATAAATTCTGCTCAATCTCGGGAGTGTGACGGTGAATGCCTCCAACCTGATAGGCATTTGCTGACCCAGTTGGTTCAACCTCGAATAGTTTTTCTGTTGCACCGCGGCCGGCACCAGAGGTGCCAACCGTTAGAACGCTGACTATGTCTTCAACTTCGACTAGACCGGCTGCGAGTGCTGGCGCTAGCCCCAAAGTGATCGCGGTTACGTTACAACCAGGCACAGCGATGCGCTTGGTATCTTTGAGAATCTCGCGCTGCTTGGCTCCGCTTGGGCTAATCAAAAGTTCTGGCATGCCATAGGCCCAGCTGCCAGCGTGTTCTCCCCCGTAAAACTTTTGCCAGTCGGACTCACGTTCGAGCCTAAAGTCGGCACCGCAATCAAGCACCAAGGTCTCTGGCGAAAGCCAAGCTGCCACCTCGGCTGATTTTGAATGCGGCAGAGCGAGAAATACGATGTCGTGCCCGCTTAGCGACTGAGCATCGTTAGATGAGAAAACCAAATCGGCATACTTGCCTACGCCGGGGTGAAGCTTTGAAACTTTTTCGCCCACCATGCTGCTGGCGGTTATCGTCTTGAGTTCAAGCTGTGGATGCTTGGCAATCAAGCGCAACAGTTCGCCACCAACGTTGCCACTCGCGCCTGCGACGGCTACTGAGAATGTCATCGGGGGTTCCTAACTATTGAAAGATTGCGAATCAAGCCCTGAGGGTTGCGCCAAATTTGTCGTTGGCTAGCGCCACGGCAGAATCTCGAGCTTCGCTGGCTTCGGCTTGAGTGAGCGTGCGATCGGCAGCGCGGAATCTCAGAGCAAAAGTCAACGACTTCTTGCCTGGCTCGACATTTTCGCCGCGGTAGTCATCGACGAGAACAACGTTTTCGAGCAAATCGCCTGCACCGACCTTGATGGTGGTCAAAATTTCGGCGGCCGGTAGATTTGCGTCTACGACGAGCGACAGGTCTTGTGTTGCCGCCGGCATTGTGCCGATTTCAGAGGCTTGAACCACTTTTGGAGCCGCCGCATAAAGTCGGTCAAGATTAATTTCAACCGCAGCGATTCTTCGAGGAAGGTTGTTGTCGAGAGCGAGCTGAGGATCGAGCTCTCCGGCAAAACCAATCGAGAGTTCACCCGACGCGGTAGGAACCAATATTTCGGCGGTGCGACCCGGGTGGAAGCCTTCAGGTGATGCCTGACGAACGATCGGCTCTACACCAACCGCATGCGCGACCACTCGAACGGCTTGGATTGCATCCTTGAAATCAGCTGGCCTCGCAGACAAGCCCACTTGATCAGCCACGCGATTGCCAGCAAATAGAACTGCCAAGTGCTTCGGCTGGGCCGGGATAGTTGCCTTTAGGGCCGCGAGTTCACTGGGGGTAGGAAGCTGGTTGCCAACTGGGAGGGGTTGGTTTTTGCCAATCATGGAAATCGGCTCGAAGACTGAACCCTCTTCAAAAATGGCTAGGTCGGTTAGACCACGAGAATAGTTTCGCTTTGCAGCCTCGATTAGACCAGGCAAGATCGCGGTTCGCATCTCGGCGGCTTCTTCTTGAAGTGCGTTAGCCAGCTTTACAACTGGGCGAGATTTGTTCTCGCTAAACCAGACATTGGCTTGGCTCGATAAGAATGGGTAGGTCAAAACCTCGACGTGACCCGAAGCGGCGAGTGAATTGACAATCGCACGGCGACGCTTTTGGGTTGTTGAGAGACCGCGGCCCGGAGGGGCCACCGGCAGGCGCGATGGAATTCGGTGGTAGCCACCAATTCGCGCAATCTCTTCGACCAGGTCGGTCTTGTGAGTGATGTCTGGTCGCCAGGTTGGCGCGATGACCTCGAAGCCGCCGTCGACAGAGGCAACCACACAGCCAATCTGCTGCAAAATGTCGGTGATCTCATCGGCGCTGTATTCGACACCGACAAGTTCGGTGGCAAATTCGGCTGGAAGCCAAATTGGGCTAATCGGAGACTCGGCACGGTAGTCGGCACCGAGGCTGTCGGCCGCGCCCATTGCGTGCACCTCGAGCAGCTGCACAACCCGAGCGGCGGCGTTGTCAGCCATGCGTGGGTCTACTCCACGCTCGAATCGCTTTGAGGCCTCAGAGGTCAGCTTGTGGCGACGAGCAGAACGGGCAATGGAAATCGGTTCAAAATGTGCGGCCTCGACTAGCACGTTTACGGTCGAGTCGCTGACTTCGGTTGACTCTCCGCCCATTACACCGGCAAGACCAACCGCACCGTTTTCATCGGCAATGACCAAGTCTTCGATGTCGAGCTTTCGCTCATGACCATCGAGAGTTTTCAAAGTCTCGCCAGGCAAAGCTCGACGAATCGTCATTCCACCTTTGAACTTGTCTAGGTCATATGCGTGCGTCGGCTGTCCGAGCTCGAGCATGGTGTAGTTCGTGATGTCCACAACGAGTGAAATTGAACGCATGCCCGCCATCTTGAGCCTGGCGACCATCCATGGTGGGGTTGGTTTGGTTGGGTCGATGCCCTTCACGACCCTCAAAACCACGCGCTGAGTGCAAGCGGTGTCGCGAATCGGCGCTTTGTC
Source organism: Actinomycetota bacterium (assembly GCA_041180145.1). Classification (GTDB taxonomy): domain Bacteria; phylum Actinomycetota; class Actinomycetes; order Actinomycetales; family Microbacteriaceae; genus Rhodoluna. Next base: position 5,483 of record JBEGSA010000021.1, read on the forward strand.
GCTGATAGTTAGTGGGAATCCTTCGGCACGTTCGATGTGCGCGTTGCTTTTTGGATCACGGAAGTCAGCACCGGTGGCGTGCGACAACTCACGTGCGATGCCTCGAATCGAGAAGCAATAGCCTCGGTCTGGCGTGACGTTGACCTCGGCAGCTTGTTCATTTAGGTGAAGCAACTCAAGCGCATCGGTGCCCACCTTTGGGTCGAGACCCATGGTGTGCAAACGAATGATGCCGGCGTGGTCGTCGCTGAGGTTTAACTCGCGAGCCGAAGCCATCATGCCGTCACTTACGTGGCCGTATGTGCTTCTTGCTGCGATCTTGAAATCGCCGGGCAAGACTGCACCTGGAAGACAGACCACGACTTTGTCGCCAACCTCAAAATTGCTAGCACCACAAACGATTCCGCGAACATCTGCTCCACCATCTGCCGCCTGGGTTCCTTCGGCCGCGACGCGAACCTGACACCAGCGAATGGTCTTGCCGTTGCTTTGGGGTTCAGGCTCGAAAGACAAAACCTGCCCGACAACCACTGGGCCGGTCACACCAAAGTTGTGCACGCCCTCTTCTTCTAGGCCGACCTTGACTAGGTCTGCCATCACCGATTCAGGGGTGGCATCTGCTGGCAGGTCGACATACTCAGCCAACCAAGAAAGTGGAATACGCATTAGAGATTCACTCCAAACTGCTCACTGAAGCGAACGTCTGATTCGACCATGTCGTGCATGTCACGAACATCGTTGCGGAACATGAGCGTGCGCTCGATGCCCATGCCGAAGGCGAAGCCCGAATAAACCTCAGGGTCGATGCCGGCGGCTTTTAGAACGTTTGGGTTTACCATTCCGCAGCCACCCCACTCGACCCAGCGGGCACCGCCCTTGGCACCGGGGTGCCAGACATCCAGCTCAGCCGAAGGCTCGGTGAACGGGAAGAATGAAGGACGCAGGCGAATTTGAGCATCGTCGCCGAACATGATTCGAGCAAAGTGCTCGAGTGTGCCACGAAGATCAGCCATGGTTAGGCCCTTGTCGACGGCCAGCCCCTCAACCTGGTGGAAGACCGGCGTGTGAGTGGCGTCTAGCTCGTCGGTGCGGAAAACTCGACCCGGGCAGAGAACATAAATAGGCACTTCGCGTTCGAGCATTGAACGAACTTGAACCGGCGATGTGTGGGTGCGCAGAACTAGGTGTGACTCGACCGGGTCAACGAAGAAGGTGTCCTGCATCGCGCGGGCTGGGTGGTCTGCATCAAAATTGAGAGCATCAAAGTTGAACCACTCACTTTCGACCTCAGGGCCTTCGGCAATTTCCCAACCCATGCCCACGAACACATCCGAGATTTGATCTTGCAAAAGCGACAGCGGATGACGAGCGCCAAGGCGGGTAGGCGCTGCAGCCGAGGTGACATCGACGGATTCGGCAGCCAGTTTGGCACGCTCTTCGACGGCGAAAAGTTCTGCTTCGCGGGCCGCAAAAGCCGAATTTAATTCGCCTCGAGCTTTACCAATCAATTGACCGGCCGATGCCTTGAATTCATTCGGTAGGTTCTTGACCAAGGCGTTGAGTTTGGCAATCTCAGACTGGTCGCCTACCGAGGTAGCTCGAGCAGCCTTGAGCGCGGCAAGATCTGAGGCTTCGTTGATGGCGGCAAGCGCACTTGCAACGGCTGAATCTACGGCCGATTGTGTGATTGGATTTTCAGCAGACATATGCCTCTAAGTCTACCGATTTGCAGCCGATTAGCTGGCTTAAAACGCCCTACTGGTTTTGGGCGAACGCCGATGCGTAGAGGCAAATGCTCGCTGCAGTGGCAAGGTTGAGCGATTCGGCTGCTCCATAAATTGGAACCGCAACTTCACGATCGACTAGTTCGATAGTTTCAGGTTCAAAACCCCAAGCCTCGTTGCCGAATACCCAAACGGTGGGCTTTGACAGTGTTTCATCACCAAGGCTAGGGATGGCGTCTCCCCCGCCGTTGGCGGCAAAAACCTGAAGCCCCGCGGCTTTGAGCTTTGTCACGGCAGCTTCGATGTCGATATCGACCGCAAATGGCAGGTGGAATATTGAGCCCGTGGTTGAACGCACAACTTTAGAGTTGTATACATCCACACTGTTTGAACTGAACAAGACCGCATCTGCGCCAGACGCATCTGCCGCGCGAAGCACTGTTCCGGCGTTGCCCGGGTCGCGAATATTCGCCAGCAAGGCAATAAGCCGAGGCTTGGCAGCGATGATTTCATCGAGTGAAACATCGAGCTGTTCACAGACTGCAACCACTCCCTGAGGCGTAGTGGTGTCGCTGAGGGCCTTCAAGACCGGTTCGGTGACCAGTTGAACTTCGATTCGAGCCGTGCGGGCGCGATCGAATAGCTCTGCATAGCGGTCGACGGCTTCTTCGGTGGCGTAGAGCTCGACGATTAGCTTTGGGCGTTCTAACGCCTCTTTTAGCCCCTGTGGTCCCTCAAGCAGAAAGAGCCCGGTCGATGACCGGGCGTCTTTCTTGGTGAGCTTGGCAACCCCACGAACCTTTGCGGCCTTGGGATCGATTAGCAAGGTCTTACTTGACCTTTGGTGCTGAGGTGTCAGCTGGCAATGCTGCCTTTGCGGTCGCGACAAGGCTTGCGAAAGTCTTTGCGTCGTTAACTGCTAGGTCAGCAAGGATGCGGCGGTCAACACCTACGCCAGCAAGGTTTAGACCCTGGATAAGGCGGTTGTAGGTTAGGCCGTTTGCACGAGATGCTGCGTTGATGCGCTGGATCCATAGGCGACGGAAGTCACCCTTGCGGGCACGGCGGTCGTTGTATGCGTAAACCAACGAGTGCAGCATCTGCTGCTTTGCCATGCGGTATAGACGTGAACGCTGGCCACGGTAGCCCTTGGCGCGCTCTAGTACGGTACGACGCTTCTTGGCACCGTTGACCGCGTTTTTTACTCTTGCCATTTGTTGCTCCTAAAGTTCACTGATTGGTGCCTGGGCACCCTCAGAATTTTGTCGGTTCGGGCTTACTTGCCGAGAAGGGTCTTGAGGGTCTTGTAGTCGGCTGGCGAAACAACCTGGTCGACGTTAAGGCGACGCTTGCGACGGTTCGACATGTGCTCCTGGTTGTGGCGCATGTTGATCTGCTGCTTCATGATCTTGCCGCTACCGGTGAAGCGGAAACGCTTCTTGGCGCCCGAGTGGGTCTTCTGCTTTGGCATTGCTTTCTCCTGTTTCTACTCGGCAGCTTCTGCTGCTGCCGACTCGTTTGGCTTTTCTGCAGCGGCAGCCTTGGCGGCCTTCTCTGCAGCTTTCTTGGCATCGGCCTTGGCGTCTGCCTTGTTCTTTAGCGGGCCGATGACCATAACCATGTTTCGGCCGTCAATCGAAGGGTTCGATTCGACTGCACCTAACTCGGCTACTTCTTCGGCAAGCTTCTGAAGCAACTTGATGCCCATTTCTGGACGAGACTGTTCGCGGCCGCGGAATACAACGATGACCTTGACCTTGTCACCAGCCTTGAGGAAACGCTCGATCTGACCGCGCTTGGTGCCGTAGTCGTGATCGTCAATTTTTAGACCGAAGCGAACTGTCTTGAGGACGGTGTTCACTTGGTTCTTGCGAGCTTCGCGCACCTTCTGGGCTGCTTCGTACTTGAATTTTCCGAAGTCCATTAGCTTGGCTACTGGCGGCTTTGAAGTTGGCGCAACTTCGACGAGGTCGAGGTCTTGCTCTTGGGCCATGCGCAGTGCATCTTCAATGCGGACAACGCCAATCTGCTCACCAGCTGCGCCGACGAGGCGAACCTCTGGCACGCGGATGCGCTCATTGATACGGGGATCGCTGATCTGTAGCTCCTCTAGACGTGACATTAGTGGCCACGTCGAGGGCAAATGCCTTCGAGCGTACAGAAACGGAAAGTTTCTAAGCTTTACCCGGCCACCTATAAATCGGTGATCGCGGGTGGGAAATTAATCCACTTCTGACCGAGGATAAACCTCGGAGCCATGGGTTAGCCTAGCAGAAAGATTTCAAAAGGAGAAGCCCCTTGTCAGTTGACGCGTCAAACCCAGCCTCGAACGAACCTCAGGCACCAGAGCAGCAGCTGCAAGATATCGCCGATTTGCCGGCGGTAGAGGTTATCGGTCGTTATGCCGTTGATCTATTGACCGTTGCTGCGGTGCAGTGTGGTTTGGCCGAAGACGGCCGCCGGGGTGACTTGGATGAAGCCCGCAAGCTGATCAATGCGACCGCAGGATTCATCACTGCCGCCGCCGCTGACCTCGGTGACCACCACGCGCGTCCACTTCGCGATGCTTTGCGTCAGGTGCAATTGGCTTTTCGTGAGGCATCAGCAATCAAGGATGCGCCAGGCGCTGGCCCTGGTGAGAAGTTCACCGGGCCGGTTAACTAGTCAGAACATCTGGCCCGCAAAACAGAACTATTTGGCGGCGGGCACGAGCTTCAGGGTCATCGAGTCGACCAGCTTGGCAAGCACCTCTGAATCGCTCCATCGTGTCGTTACACGTTCAAGCATTTCTTCGACGACCTGCTTGTCGAGGCCCTCACGAACTCGAAGCAGAACAACCAGCTCAGCAGACAACAATCGGGCCAGCGGATCACCCTGCATTAGTGCGAAAGCGAAAACATCTGGTTCTTGCTTGATGCTGTTTGAAAAGGCCTCGTGGACGGCGGGGATTTCTTCGGGCGACTTCCAAGCAATCGACTGAGCAATCGCAGCAATGGCTGGGCGTCGAATGACAAACTCGGTTTCACTGCCCGGGTCAAGTACGATTCGATTGGTGAGTTCAGAGGCGGCTGCAAGGGCAATCTTTACTGGTTCACTCGGAACCGGTCTAGCCTCGGGGTTCCAACGTTTCATAGCGTCGACCGAAGAAAATACCGGCATCGCGGTTTGGCCATCGGGGCCTTTGACCGTGACGATTGCCAGATCTGCGCTCTTGTCGACGACTTGCCCGTGGGCTCCGACTTCGGACTCGCCAAGGTTAGCGACGAGTGGAACCAGCAACCTAGATTCACGAATTCGATCGATCACCTGATCGATTGTTACTTGCCCATCTGCGAATGCCGCGAGCGCTTTGATCAGCTCGGGGTTGGCCGAGCCATCGTCGTCGGCGTAGCCATTCGATTCGAACGAGCGGCCAGCCCAGGGCACACCGGCAGAGTCAGCGAACTTGTCTTGGTTGATGTGCTTGTGGTCGTGGCTTTGCATGATTACGCGTTGGCGATTGCCAATGCCTCTTCAAGAGTGAACTTGTTGGCATATAGCGCCTTGCCAAGAATGGCACCCTCTAGACCTTCGCTAACCAGGGCACGTAAGTCAATGATGTCTTGCAGCGAACTGATTCCGCCTGATGCAACCACGGGCTTCTTGGTGCGCTGCATGACCTCACGCAAAAGTTCGATGTTCGGACCCTTTAGAGTTCCGTCCTTGGTCACGTCGGTGACCACGTAGCGCGCGCAACCCGCGCCCTCGAGGCGAGCAAGAACCTCCCAGAGATCACCACCTTCACGGGTCCAGCCGCGTGCAGCAAGAGTCGTGCCACGCACATCTAGACCTACCGCAATGGCGTCGCCGAACTTAGCGATCACGCGCTCTGTCCACTCAGGGTTTTCTAGCGCCGCGGTGCCAAGGTTCACTCGGGTTGCGCCGGCTTCGAGCGCTGCCTCGAGCGAGGCGTCGTCACGAATACCGCCTGATAGTTCGATCTTTACCCCGCGACCAAGTTCGGTTTTCGCAGAGTCGACAACTTCACGGATGATTGCTCGGTTGTCACCGCGACCAAAGGCGGCGTCTAGGTCAACCAGATGAATCCACTCGGCTCCGGCGTTTATCCAGGTCTGGGCTGCCTCGACCGGAGATCCGTAGTCGGTCTCTGAGCCGGCCTCGCCCTGAGTTAGGCGAACTGCTTTGCCGTCGGCAACGTCGACGGCAGGCAGAAGTTCTAGGTAGTTTGCCATTGGATCTCTTTCTTTTGGTTCTAAGTTTTAGAAGGTGCCTAGCCAGTTGCCAAGCAGTTTGATGCCTGCCTGACCAGACTTCTCTGGGTGAAATTGGGTTGCAGAGAGCGGGCCGTGCTCAACTGCAGCTACAAATCTTGAGCCGTACTCTGCCCAGGTAGGCACTGGGGACGGTATCGGGCCTAGACCGTCATACTGCCAATCTTGAACTCCGTAGGAGTGCACGAAATAGAAGCGCTCGTCGGCGATGCCTTCGAAGAGCCTTGAGCCTTTTGGAGGTTCTACCGTGTTCCAGCCGATGTGTGGCACTAGCGGCGCGTCGAGAAGTTCGACTGTTCCGCGCCACTGAGCTAAGCCGTTGGTTTCGATACCGTGCTCGACTCCCTTTTCAAACATCACCTGAAGACCAACGCAAATGCCAATGACCGGTTTTCCGGCAGCCAAACGCCTGTCTATCAGCTCGCCACCCTTGACAGCAGTTAGTTGCTGCATGACAGCGGTGAAGGCACCCACGCCGGGAACTACAAGCCCATCGGCTGCAAGCACCGCATCGCGATCGCGAGTTAATTCGACGTTCGCACCGGCAACCTGCAAAGCCTGGGCGACAGAGTGAACATTTCCGCTGCCGTAATCGAGTACGACGACGCGGGGTGCGATCACAGAGCGCCCTTGGTTGAAGGAATTCCGTCGACGCGAGCATCGTGCTCAACCGCCTTGCGGAAGGCCCGAGCAAAGGCCTTGAACTCGGCCTCGGCAATGTGGTGCGGGTCGCGCCCGTCGAGCAAGGTTACGTGCACGGTAATGCCAGCGTTGAAAGCGATTGCCTCAAACACGTGGCGCACCATCGAACCGGTGAAGTGACCACCGATTAGGTGGAATTCAAAACCTGCAGGCTCGCCAGAGTGAACCAGGTATGGGCGACCCGAGACATCGACCACGGCGCGAGCTAGTGCATCGTCGAGTGGAACCGTAGCGTCGCCATAACGACCAATCTTCGACTTGTCACCGAGGGCCTGCTTGATGGCTTGACCAAGAACAATTGCGGTGTCTTCGACCGTGTGGTGAACGTCGATGTGGGTGTCGCCGGTTGAGCGAACACCGAGGTCAACCAATGAGTGCTTTGCAAAGGCAGTTAGCAGGTGGTCAAAGAATGGCACCGAAGTTGAGACGTCTGATCGACCGGTTCCATCTAGGTTGATGGTTAGTTCGATAGTCGACTCTGATGTGCTGCGATTAATCGTTGCAGTACGGCTCATGTAATTGCCTTTCGCCAAAAAGCGACATTGGGATGTTTCAAGTCTAGCCAACTGGCTAGAAATCAGCGACCTAGCACCTCGCGAAGGGCGCTGAGGAAAGCGGTTGTCTCTGCCTCGGTACCTGCAGTTACTCGAAGAGTTGAAGGAATTCCAACGTTGCGAATCAGCACACCTCGGGCCAGCAGCGCTTCGAAAACCTGATTGGAATCTTCTAGACCGCCAAACAAAACAAAGTTCGCATCAGAGCGGTATGGGTCAAGACCCATCTCTCGCAGCGACTCAACGATTCGGTCGCGTTGAAGACTTATGTCGGCAACCGTCGACAGCATGAGCTCGCTGTGGTCGAGTGCGGCCTGGGCTGCCGCCTGGGTGAAGGCACTCAAGTGGTAAGGAAGGCGCACCAAACGAAGCGCATCTACAACAGCTGGATCTGCGGCAAGATAGCCGACCCGAGCGCCGGCAAATGCGAATGCCTTGCTCATGGTTCGACTCACCATTAGGCGCTCACGACCACCCAAAAGCGCTAAAGCGCTAACCTCGGTGACCGAGCCGAATTCACCGTATGCCTCGTCAACCACCACTACTCCGCCCGTAACCTCGGTGATTGCCTCGTAGGCAGCCTCGATGCACTCGAGGCTGAGCGGTGTGCCAGTTGGGTTGTTTGGCGAGCAGAGCAAAACGATATTTGGCTTGTGAGCAAGAATTGCATCGCGAATGATTTGCGGAGTTAGCTCGTAGCGGTGACCTCGACCGGCTGCGACATAGTCGGTGCCCATGCCTTTAGCAAGAAGTGGATACATCGAATATGTGGGCTCGAACCCCATGGCCAAGCGACCGGGGCCGCCGAACGCCTGGAAGATGTGTTGCAGCACCTCGTTGGAACCGTTTGCGGCCCAGATGTTTTCGGTAGTGAGGCCTGCGCCAGGAAGAACCTGGGCATTGAGATAACTAGCTAGCGCCTGGCGTAGGCCCAGAAATTCACGGTCTGGATAGCGGTTGATGTCTAGAACAGCAGCCGCCAAGCGGCCGATGATGTCGACTGCGACCTCTTCAGGAATGCGGTGCGTGTTCTCATTTACGTTGAGTGAAACCGGAACAGTCAGCTGGGGCGCACCGTAAGGCTCTTTGCCCTTAAGGTCATCGCGAAGGGGAAGGTCTTGAAGATTAGCCACCCCACAACTTTATCGGTTATGGAAGAGCGATCCGTTGGCCGGCCTGAACCTCAGCAGAAGTAAGCGCGTTTAGCGAGACCACATCGGCGATCCAGTCGCGTGGGTCTTGATTAGGCGCTAGCTCGGAAGCTAGTGACCAGAGGCTCTGCCCAGACTGCACGGTGACGTATTGGAATGAGACCTTGCCAGCCTGGTTGGTTGCGGTGGCAGCCTGGCCCGAAATGAAACCGATGGCAGATGCTGTGACAACTGCAACCACGATTGCCTGACGAATGAACTTGCGTGCCTCGACGGTGATGGTGTTTGACATCTTGATGCCTTTCTCTTCTAAATCGGTGTAGCTCTTCGAATCTCTATTTCGAACAGTTGTTCGTATAAAACTAAGAATACAAACCACCCCCGACATTTTGTCAAGCAATATTTCGCATTTGTTCGAAAATATGTTTGATTTCTTTGTTTTTTGCGAATACAGTTTCGATAGTTGCTCAATTCAAACGAGCACCTCCGACATTTTCAGAAAGGCCGCGGAATGGAAGAAAAGCGTCAGACCCGCAGAGCTTCGAGTCTCAGCCCAATGCAAGAGCGCATCCTTCAGGCGATTCAGCGCTCAAAGGCCGACCGCGGCTACGTTCCGAGCATGCGCGAAATCGGTGAAGAAGTCGGCTTGGCTTCGACGGCCAGCGTTAGCCACCAGCTCAACCAACTCGAATTGGCGGGTTATATCGGCCGCGACCCAAAACGCCCACGCACCATCGACGTTCTTATTGAGCTACCGGGCTGGGAAGAACAGGGTGGCGTCGTTAGCGACAACCCAACCCCAATCGGTGATGCAGCAATGGTGCCGATGGTTGGCCAGATTGCTGCGGGAACCCCAATCACCGCAGATCAGAACATTGAAGAAGTCTTTCCTCTCCCCCGCCAACTAGTTGGCAAGGGTGACCTGTTCCTGCTGAAGGTAAACGGCGACTCAATGATTGATGCGGCGATTTGCGACGGTGACTGGGTCGTTGTTCGTCAGCAAAAGACTGCCGAGAATGGTGACATAGTGGCAGCCATGCTCGATGGCGAAGCTACTGTGAAGACCTTCAAGCGCCAAGACGGTCACACCTGGCTTCTGCCTCGCAACTCAGCATTTGCGCCGATTCCCGGCGACCTAGCTGAGGTGCAGGGCAAAGTTGTCGCGGTAATGCGTGCAGTCAGCTAGCCCTAGAAGTCAACTTCTCAAAAACTCGTCTAGACAACCACAGAGTATTGGGCTAATTCCGCGGCTAGTTCTGGCTTGACCATGGCTCGCACGAAAGTGCCTTCATCGCGATAGTCAAGTACCAAAATTCGACTGTTTAGGTGCAGCCTCGAGACCAGGTCACCGCGGTTGTATGGAATTAATACGGCAACCATCACGTTCGGCTCAGGTAAAAGCTGGGCGATTCGCGCAACCAGTTCATCCATGCCTTCACCGGTTCTCGCCGAAACCGAAATTGAGAATGGCTCCAGCCCCCTAAGTGCCATGCGCTGGGTTTCGTCGACCAGATCGATTTTGTTAAAAACAATCAATTCCTGGATGTCGCGTGCGCCGACCTCGCCAATCACGTTTCGCACAGTTGCGATTTGGCTAGCCGGGTCGGGATGTGAAGCATCGACAATGTGCACGACAAGGTCGCTGTCGGCGATCTCCTCGAGCGTCGAACGAAATGCCTCAACCAGCTGGTGAGGCAGATTTCTCACAAATCCAACCGTGTCGGCAATGGTGTAGTCGCGACCATCCGGGGTTTTGGCTTTTCGAACGGTCGGGTCAAGCGTTGCGAACAGCGCGTTTTGGACTAGAACACCAGCCTGAGTCATTCGGTTTAACACCGATGACTTGCCGGCGTTGGTGTAACCGGCAATCGCGACGGCAGGAACAGCGTTCTTTTTGCGATTTGAGCGCTTGGTTTCTCGCGAAGGCGCCATGGCCTGAATTTGCTTACGAAGCTTGGCCATTCGGGTGTTGATGCGACGGCGATCGAGTTCGATTTTGGTTTCACCCGGCCCGCGTGAACCCATACCAACACCACCGGCGGCCTGTCCACCAGCCTGACGAGACATAGATTCGCCCCAGCCGCGAAGTCTAGGAAGAAGGTATTCAAGCTGAGCTAGTTCTACCTGGGCTTTGCCTTCTCGACTCTTGGCGTGCTGAGCAAAAATATCGAGAATGACCGCGGTTCGATCGATAACCTTGGCATTCACTACGTCTTCGAGCGCTCGGCGCTGGCTAGGTGCAAGCTCGGTATCTGCAATCACGGTGTCGGCACCGGATGCGGCAACTAATGCCTTGAGCTCTTCGGCTTTACCCTTTCCGAGGTAAGTCGCCGGATCGGGATGTGCCCTGCGCTGGAGCAAGCCGTCTAAGACGGTGGCGCCGGCTGTTTCGGCGAGCGCGGCTAGCTCGCGAAGCGAGTTTTCGGCGTCTATCAAGGAGTTCTCGCCCCAGAGCCCAATCAGGATGACCTGCTCGAGACGAAGCTGACGGTATTCAACATCGGTGATGTCTTGAAGTTCGGTGGAGAGACCAGCGACCCTGCGGAGGGCGGTTCGATCGGCCAAATCAAACTGGTCGCCGTCATAAGAGCCGTGACCATGGGTTTCTTCGGCACCCAGTGCAGCTGCACGTTCTGAGCGCCTGAGGATTCGCTCGACGACCTCGTCTCCACGAGAGTTGCCGTGCGTAAATGTCGGCAGCTCTTCGGGCTCTAGGGGTTCGTCTTTCACTCAACTAACACTAGTTTGCTCTTGTGTAATAGTGTTTCGTCTATGGCCTCGGAACACTACTTTTCGGAGACCCCAGGCAGCGAATACAAGCTAAAAGATATCCAAGTAATCATCGATGGCGCCAGCGTCACGGTGCAAACCGCGGGTGGAATTTTCAGCCCCGATCACATTGATCAGGGAACCGCCGTTTTACTCAATCATTTGGATGAAGCGCCCCCAGGCGGAAACGTGCTTGACATCGGCTGCGGTTGGGGTCCGATCGCACTCGCGCTGGCCAAGCGCTCGCCCAAGGCAATCATTTGGGCTGTCGATGTAAACGAGCGCTCCCTGGCGCTCACCAAGGCCAACGCCGAGCGTCTGGGGCTTGAGAACATCCGTGTTTGTAAGCCAGAGGACGTGCCGGCCGACCTGACCTTCGACGGCATTTGGTCAAACCCGCCAATTCGAGTTGGCAAGGATGTGCTTCACGGACTGATGTTGCACTGGTTGCCAAGGCTAAATATTGATGCAGATGCCTACCTGGTGGTTCAGAAGAACCTTGGCGCCGACTCGCTTCATCGTTGGCTCGAAGCTGAACTACCGTCAAATTTTTCGACCATTAGAGTCGATTCGGCGAAGTCGTTCAGAGTTTTGCGCGTGCGGAATCGTGGCTAATTTTTACAGCGCAGAAAGGTCGATGACACCGTCGTAGACCAGCTCAGCGGCTCCACTCAACCCAACGTGCTCGCCGTTTTCGGTTGCAAACATGCGCACCCCGAGAGTTCCGCCAGGCACTTTAACCGACCACTGATTCGGAGCGCCCGCTCCAGCCCAGTGTCTGGTGGCTAGCGCCGCTGCGACAATTCCGGTTCCGCATGACAGAGTCTCGCCGCTTCCTCGCTCGAAGACTCGCATTGAGATCGAGCCGATGCCGTCTTTGACCATCGGGTCAGCAGGCACCACGAACTCTACGTTGGCCCCGTTTACCGGCAGCGGGTCAATCTCAGGAAGCTTAGTCAAATCCAGCTCAGCTAGCTCCTGGGAGTGCGCGAGGGCTACGACTACGTGCGGGTTACCAACGTTGATCCCTTGCCCCGGTCTGGCTACATCCAGGTTCGCTGCCTTGACCAGAGCTTCCCCTGGCTCAAGCTTCCAACGACCCATGTCTACGGCAAAGCCAGCCATGTTGCGTTGAATGTCTTTGACTCCAGCGCGGGTTCCTATCGAAAGAGTCTCTCCCTCGGCCAGAGTAACCAAGCCCTTTTCTGTGAGGTACCTGGCAAAAACTCGAGTGCCGTTGCCACACATCTCCGCGATACTTCCATCCGCGTTGTAGTAATCCATGAACCATTCGGCGAGGGGTTCCTCTGCCAAGATATCTGCGCCTTCGGGCAAGCTCGCCGATTTGATTACCCGGATGACCCCATCGGCGCCAATGCCAAAGTGACGATCACAAATCTGGGCGATCTGCTGGGGAGTCAGCGGGCGCTCTCCATTTGGGTCAAGGTAGAGAACGAAGTCGTTGCCGGTGCCGTGACCCTTGGTGAAAGAGAGCGTGTTCTGCATGCTCTAAGCCTAAACGCCGAGCCACTCGTGAACGAGGTCTAGTGCCTTGTTTGTCATTTGTGGATCCTGATAGTCGAGCCAGTTGATGCGCTTGTCGCGATTGAACCACGACATCTGACGCCTTGCATATTTTTGAGTTAGGCGAACCGTGTCTGCGATTGCCTGCTCTTCGCTCATAGCCCCATCTATTTGTGCGATTGCTTGCGCGTAGCCAATCGCGCTGCGTGAGGTTTTACCCTCACGAATTCCAAGCGGCTCGAGTGATTTTGCCTCGTCAACTAATCCCTGCCCCCACATGGTCTGCACTCTGGCTTCGAGGCGCTTTACCAAGTCTTCTCGAGGACCGTTGACGCCAATTTCTAGCACTGGCTGCCAGTCTTCTGGCACGTCGGGCAAAGCTGCTGCGAAAGGCTGGCCGGTGAGCGAAACAATCTCGATGGCTCGAACGGTGCGTCGCCCGTTTTGAGGAATGATTCTTGATGCCGCAGTCGGATCTAGCTGTTGCAAGCGGCGGTGCATTTCATGAGGGCCATGCTCGATCAGATCAAGCTCTAGCTTGGCACGGAGCGCTTCGTCACGCGCTGGAAACTCAAATCGGTTGAGCACGGCAGCGATGTAGAGCATTGAGCCACCCACCAGAATTGGCGTGATGCCTTGCATCTGAAGAGACTCGATCAAGGGCCTTGCAACCGCTTGGTATTCGGCCGCCGTGGATTCATCCGTGATTTCTAACCAGTCGAATAAGTGGTGTTTGACGCCCTGGCGCTCTTCGATGGACAGCTTTGC
>JBEGSA010000022.1:0-18003 GCA_041180145.1 Actinomycetota bacterium
CATTTTTGAATCGAGCCAAGAGACTCGATCAAGAGGGATTGGTCCGCCTACGTGCCTACGGCAGGGTCCTCGCTGCCTATGTGGCACCGATTTTTTCTGGAAACCTAATGGACCAGGGGCCAACCATTCTTGGTTTACGCACCTGCGAACTTGGTAGAGACTGCGAAGTCGACGCCGTGGTGCCAATTGCAGTGGTCGTCGAGCGTCTCGCCAAAATCGTTTCAGAGGGAATCAACGCACCCGAGGGTTTGAAGATATTGCTTCCAGACTCGACTAGAGCCCCATGGGTTGGCATATCTCCGCCGCGCCAGGGCTGGGTGTCTGTCGGAACCATAAATGAGTCTCGCCTAACCCAGATTGCTCGCGACGGGATTGCCGAAGTTGCGTCTACTCTTCCAGAAGCTGTGGGTGGGCCGATTGCAGCACGCATCCGTGGAGAAATTTGGGGCCGAGGCATTGATCTTGAAACTAAAGTGCCCACCGGGGCAGCATTTGTTGCGGCAGGTCTTGGTTTCTTGACTGAGAACGAAGAGGTCGGCGTTTACCAGTCGGAGGGATGGGTGCGCCTCAGTAGTGAGCACGGCCACGTTTTGGCGAAGGCCTCGGTCAAATTCGCATCAATTTAACGGGATTGTCCGCTCTGTTTCTGTGATCCTGATTGAAGCCAAGTGCCCTATTCTTCGAAGGTATTCAACATCGCGGTAGCGGCCCGATCGAGATAAGCCCAAAGTTCAGCCTCGCGAATCGGGGGCAGATTGAGCGATTCGACAGCGACGCGCATGTGTTTTAGCCAGCGTTCGCGGGCGTCCGGGTTGATTTTGTAGGGCGAGTGCCGCATTCGAAGTCGGGGGTGTCCACGCTGCTCTTGGTAAGTTGTTGGGCCACCCCAGTACTGCTCGAGAAATAACTGAAGCCGCTCTGCTGCTGGGCCAAGATCGTCTTCGGGGTACATGGGCTTTAGCACTTCATCGCCCGCAACGCCTTCATAAAACTTTTCAGTAAGGGCCTTGAATACTGGCGAACCGCCGACCTGGTCGAAAAAGTTGCCGCCAACTCTTTCGCCGTCGAGGCCCTTGATGCGAATCGGCTCCACTCTCGCGGCATCTTCGAAACCGTTGCTCAAGGCTTTGTCTTTCGATCGTTGATTTCAACAAAAATCGATTGCTTGCTGCTGGCCAGTTCAATTTTGGCTGCGTCTAGGGCCTTTTTGATTGCAAGGCGAAGTGCCCGAGCAACCTCATCGCTGTGTGCCGGCCGAACCTGCTGAGCCAAGCGAATAACGACCTGGTCGCCACTCAGAGACTCGATGCCCCAAACTTCAGGAGCTCCAATCACGAGCTGCTTGACATCGGCATGTTGAGCCAACTTTTTAGCCGCCTCGGCAATTGTTGACTGTGCAAGATCGAAGTCAGAACGGTAAGGCACGGCAACATCAAGCACCACGCGTGACCATCCCTGAGATTGATTTCCGACCCGATTTACCTCGCCATTGCGAACGTACCAGAGCGTGCCGGCTGCGTCTCTAACCTGGGTCACTCGCAGCCCAACGGTTTCAACAATGCCGGTGGCTTGGCCAAGGTCGACCGCGTCGCCGACGCCATACTGATCCTCGAAGACAATGAATAATCCCGAGATTAGGTCTTTCACCAGGCTCTGTGCACCAAAACCAATGGCCGCTCCTAGAATTCCGGCACCGGCGATCAGAGCGCCAACAGCAACGCCCAGTTCGCTTAGCACCATCGTCACCGCTACTATTGCCAGGCTCCAGGTGATGAAGTTGCTCAAAACTGATCCCATGGTTCTGGCTCGCTGAACCACGCGCTCTTTGGCTAGTGGTGAAACGTGAATGGCAGCTGTGTCGGTTTTGCCGGCCTTGGTCTTAACGCCAGAAACAATGCCTTTTACGACGCGCTTGACAGACAGCAGCAGCAGTGAACGCAAAACCACCGTGCCAAGCAGCAGCAGAATTATGCGAATCAGGATCTGCCAGTTCTGCCAAAAATCAACCAGCCAGGTTGGCATCAGTGATCGGCCTTCTGCGCCTTGAGTGCACGGTCGACGCTGTCAAGGTTTTCGAGCATGATTCTCTGCAGCGCAGGCTTGGCAGCAACCTCGGCGCTGTGCGCAAAGGCCCTAGTGCGATCGGCAAGTGCTTGATTAGCAAGATAGAACGGGAACGCGCCTCTCAAGATGTACTCTGCAATCTTGAATGTGCGAGTGTTCCAAACGTTCATTGCGGCGTCGAAATACCAATTGACCATAGGCTCGAGCAAACTCACATCGTGGGCGCGAATTAGGCCCTGACAGCCGAAGTTGATGTCGGTGTTAGAAAGTTCTGGATTGTTCAAGACCAGATCCCAACCAGCTTTCTTGCCGTTCGCAGTTGCAATTGAGGTTCTAGCCATGATGGCTTGCTTAGCACCGTTGGCAGTATTGTCTTTGGCTGCTTCGGCTTCGATTGCCTCAACGCCAAGTCGACCAGCCATCACAAGACCGTTGATTAGATCCCAGCGCATGTCTTGGTCGAGGGCGAGACCGTTTAGAACCGTTCTGCCATCGAATATTGACTCAAGCACATCAGCGCTGTGGGTGTCTTTAGCAAAGTAAGTCGCGAATCGAACGAAGAGCAGTTGGTTGTCTGAACCCGGTTTAGCTTTGGCAGCTAGATCAAGCAACGTGTTGGCGATGTGCTGCCAGTGCTTGTCTCTTGAATCTTCCCGGGTATAGATCTTGGCTGTGGTCACCAATTGACGAAGCAGAGTGATCAACATGGTGCCCTGATCTTCGTTTTCAACGTTGCCAAGAACCAAGCTGATGAAGTCGCTGGCAGATGCCTCGCCATCGCGGGTGGCATCCCAAGCAGATCCCCAAACCTGAGCTCTCGCGAGCGGGTCAGTGAGTTTGCCAAGGTTGGCAAGCGCGAACTTCCAAGACTCAGCATCGAGTCGAACCTTGGCATAAGTGAGATCGTCGTCGTTTAGAAGAATCAGAGCAGGCCGCTCAAGCCCGACAAGCTCAGGTACTTCGGTTCGCAGGCCATCGACGTCGAGTTCGATTCGGTGGGTTCGAACCAGCGCATCGCCAGCCAGGTTATAGAAACCAATTGCCATTCGGTGAGGGCGAATAGTTGGGTAATCAGGGTGCGCGGACTGGTCGACAGCAAACGCGGTGATTTTTCCATCCACGCTTGCAACGTCGGCACGAAGTGTGTTCACTCCTGCGGTCTCAAGCCAAGCCTTGCTCCAGGTGGTCAGGTCGCGCCCGCTAGTGGCCTCTAGCTCAACAAGTAAGTCATTCAAGACAGTGTTCTTGAAGGCATGCTTCTTGAAATAGACCGAGACACCCTTTTCAAAAGCCTCGCGCCCAACGGTAGCTCCTAGCTGCTTTAGAACAGAAGCTCCCTTCGCATAGGTGATGCCATCGAAGTTCACCTGCACATCTTCGAGGTCTCGAATTTCGGCAACGATCGGGTGAGTCGAGGGAAGTTGATCCTGGGTGTAGGCCCAAGCCTTCTCACTAAAAGCGAAGGTGGTCCAAGAATCGACCCATTCGGTTGCCTCGGCAACAGCGAGGTGAGAGGTGTACTCTGCAAACGACTCGTTGAGCCATAGGTCGTTCCACCAACGCATTGTCACAAGGTCGCCAAACCACATGTGTGCCAACTCGTGAAGTACGGTCACGACCCTGCGTTCTTTTAGAGCCTCTGCAACTGCGCCTCTGAAAACATAGGTTTCAGTGAAAGTGACGGCTCCGGCGTTCTCCATTGCGCCAGCATTGAAATCTGGCACGAATAGCTGGTCATACTTGGCGAAGGGGTATGGGTAGTTAAAGGTTTTTTCGAAAAACTCAAAGCCTTCACGAGTCTTCTCGAACATGTAGTCGGCCTCAAGGAAAGGCTCAAGCGAGGCTCGGCAAAAGACTCCGAGGGGAATCTCGCGGCCATCTGACGAGGTTAGTGATGAGTGCCGAGAGACGTATGGCCCTGCGATTAGAGCTGTGATGTACGAAGACATGCGAGGTGTCGGTTCGAAGTTCCACTGGGCTTTCTTGCCGCCCAACGAAATCGGTTCGGGGGTTGGCTGGTTTGACACGACCTGCCAGTGATCAGGTGCGGTGATTCTGAATTCGAAGGTCGCTTTTAGGTCGGGTTGCTCGAAGACCGCAAACATGCGGCGAGAGTCAGGAACCTCAAACTGGGTGTATAGGTAGACCTCATTGTCTACCGGGTCTACGAATCTATGCAGGCCTTCGCCGGTGTTCATATAAACGGCATCCGCTTCAATGATGAGCTCGTTTGACGCTGCGAGGTTGTCTAGCTGAATGCGAACGCCATCCGAGACCTCATTTGCGTCGAGGTCGCGACCGTTCAACGTGACGCGATCTACTTTTGCGGTGATTGCATCTATGAAAGTCGACGAACCCGGGCGACTTGAGGTGAATCGCACCGTTGTGTTTGAAGTAAAGGTCTTATCGCCCGCGGTTAGGTCGAGTTCTACTTTGTAGCTTTCGACTTCGATGTGTTCGGCGCGTTCAGCAGCCTCGATGCGAGTTAGGTTTTCTCCAGGCAAAATGACTCCAATGTCGTTGCGGTTTTCGCATCTAGCCTAAACCCGATTCGCGTCTGGGATAATCGAAGTTATGAGACTCAAACCTGGCGCCCTAACAGAGGCATCGGCCGTGTTTTCATTCGGTTGGATTCTGATTTTGATCAGCTTTATCGTGATTTCGGGTGACCTCGGAAAAGCCGTGAATGCGGCCACACTCTCACTTGTGTTTTTGCTTCCATGTTTCACGCTCTGGGGCCTTGTCGGGTTGGCGGTTCGCAAGCGAACTCGCAACGTGAAATTCTTTATGAACATCTCGATCAGTTCAGTTGTGGTCCTAGGTGGAGCCTTTGCAATGAAGCTCATCACCGATTCCTATGAGGGCCCACGCGTGCAGGCGGAAACCGCTCTCAGTTATATAAGTGCAGTGGCTGCCATAACCTATCTCGCTGTTATTGGCGCTTCAGCATTTACCTATTTCTGGCTAACCAAAACTAAAAAGGAAATTTGATGCGCATCCACATCGCCACTGATCATGCCGGCCTCGACCTGAGCCACTTCTTAATTCGTGAACTTACCAAGCAGGGTCATGAAGTATTTGATCACGGGCCCACCGCGTATGACCCGCTAGACGATTACCCAAGTTTTTGCATCAACGCCGGACTTGCTGTGGTTGCAGATCAGCGCGCTGGCGTGGAAGCCCTAGGAATCGTTCTAGGTGGTTCAGGAAACGGTGAACAAATCGCAGCGAACAAAGTTGAGGGCATTCGAGCGGCCCTGGCTTGGAATGAATCGACTGCAAAGCTGGCGCGCGACCACAACGATGCCAACGTGATTGCCATTGGTGCCCGTCAACACACCCAGGATGAAGTTCTGCACCTGATCGAATTATTTATTGCCGAGCCGTTTAGTCACGATGAGCGCCACGTTCGCCGAATCGGAAAAATCGCTACCTACGAGCAAACTGGCGAGATTGTCGCGTAGTTTCGAAAATGCCAGAAGGTCACACGGTTCATCGAACCGCAAATGATTTCAATCGGCTTTTTGCGGGCGAACCTGTATTTGTAAGTTCGCCACAGGGCAGATTCGAATCTGGTGCCAGGCTGATTGATGGCCACACGCTGTTGAAAGCAAAGGCCATTGGCAAGCAGCTCTTTCTCAATTTCGACAACCAGCTGACCCTGAGAATTCACTTGGGCATCTATGGCAAATGGAACACTCACAAGGTTGGCTATCTTGATGCTCCTGAGCCCGTTGGGCAGGTGCGCGCCCGTTTTGGCAACCCGCATACGGTCGCCGATCTGCGCGGTCCCACAGTCTGTGAGGTAATCGATCAAGACGAAGTGCGGATGGTTGAACGACGACTCGGCCCCGACCCTTTGAATCCCGACCCGAACGGCCGCGAATCCCAACGTTTCATAGACAGGGTTTTATCTTCAAAGGCCTCGATTGGTTTGCAGTTAATGAATCAGGATGTCATCGCCGGCATCGGAAACGTTTATCGAGCGGAAATCTTATTCAGGGCAGGCATCGATCCGCATACCCCTGGTAACCAGTTGTCCCACGAACAATTACGCGACATTTGGCTTGACTCGGTTGATCTGTTGAAGGTTGGCGTGAAAACAGGCTTCATGATCACTCGGGACGAATTGCGATCCAAGCGCCCGACCAAGAGTGAACGTAACTTCATCTATAAACGAGAGGGCCTGCCGTGTCGTGTTTGTGGCACAAACATCTCGATTGAACTAATGGCGGCCCGAAAGCTGTATTTCTGCGTCGGCTGCCAAAAGTAGCGTAGGCAATCAGCAGTTAAATGTGAAACGCCACCGCTGATTTGCGCTGGCGTTTATCGAGCGGATGACGGGAATCGAACCCGCATCATCAGTTTGGAAGACTGAGGCTTTACCACTAAGCTACATCCGCGTTGGAGCCCAAAGTTTTTTTCAAAAATCGAGGCAACATCTCTATTCTATGGGATAGACTCGACAAGGTTGTTCAGCCTGGCTGAAAATCAACCGGGGTGTAGCGTAGTGGCTAGCGCGCCTGCTTTGGGAGCAGGATATCGCAGGTTCGAGTCCTGTCACCCCGACCATTCGGTTCAGATCCACACTGAATCTTTGAAAATAAATGGCCTGTCTTCTTAAGAAGGCGGGCCCTTTTCTTGTCTAGGAGAAGACCTTGAAAACTGCAGTAGAGCGCATTAAGCCAACCCGTGTAAAGCTCACCATCGAGGTGACTCCTGAAGAGTTCAAGCCGAGCCTTGACCACGCATACGAGCACATCGCCGAGAGCGTCAATGTTCCTGGATTCCGCAAGGGCAAAATTCCTGCAGCTATCTTGGACCAGCGCGTTGGCCGCCCAGCGATCTTGGCTCACGCCATCAACGACGGTCTAGACACCATTTACCGCGAGGCTATCGAAGCCGAGAAGCTTCGCCCGCTGGGTCAGCCTCAGGCAGACATCAAGCAGACCCCTGACGAGAAGACCTTCGCTGGCAACCTAATTGTCGAAATCGAGGTTGAGGTTCGTCCTGAGCTAAAGCTCAAGGAGTACAAGGGTCTAAAGGTCAAGGTTGACGACATCAAGGTTGAAGCCAAAGAGGTAGACGCCGAACTAGATGCACTTCGTGCTCGTTTCGGTTCGCTTAAGACCGTTGAGCGCGCAGCCAAGAAGGGCGATTTCACCACCATCGACCTGACCGCAACCATCGGCGGCGTGACCATCGACTCGGCGCAGAACATCTCATACGAGATCGGTGCGGGCAACCTGCTTGACGGCATTGATGAGGCGCTTGACACCCTTACTGCTGGCGAGTCAACCACTTTCAAGTCGAAGCTGGTTGGAGGCGACAAGGCAGGTCAAGAGGCCGAGATTTCTGTCACTCTGACCGCAGTCAAAGAGCGCGAGCTTCCAAAGGCTGACGACGCGTTCGCTCAGTTGGCTAGCGAGTTCGACACCCTAAAAGAGCTAAAGGCTGACCTAGAAGCTCAAATCGCACGCTCAAAGAGCTACGGTCAGGGCATCCAGGCTCGCGACCTAGTTACCAAGCAGCTACTTGAACTCATCGATGTTCCCGTGTCTGAAGAGCTAGTCGAAGCCGATGTAAACCGTCACCTCGAGGGTGAAGGTCGACTAGAAGACGACAAGCACCGTGCCGAGGTTCTTGAGCAGAGCACAGAATCATTCAAGGTTCAGATGTTGCTAGACGCAATCGCCGAAAAAGAAGAGCTTCAGGTTGGTGAAGAAGAGCTGATTCAGTACCTGGTGCAGGCTTCACAGCAGTACGGTATGAACCCAAATGACTTCATCAAGACCATCAGCGAAAACGGCCAGGTGCCGGCATTCGTGGGTGAGGTTGCCCGTCGCAAGGCATTGACCGTAGTTCTTGAGGCAGCGGTTGTTACAGACGGCAAGGGCAAGACAGTTGACCTTTCAGAGTTCACCAAGTCTGACGCCGAGGCCGCTGACGCTCACGCAGGTCACGACCACTAATCTCGATTTGAAATTGCCCGGGCTCAGGCTCGGGCTTTTTCATTTTCGTCATTGGCGAACACGTCACAGCATTAGCGTGTTGTGCGGTTATCTTTGACAGGCAACCTTTAGAAACTAGGAGTACTTCATGGCAGATCAAGCAAAGGGCCCAAGCAGCACCTTCGACCGCTTGCTCAAAGACCGCATCATCTGGCTCGGTTCAGAAGTTCGCGATGACATGGCTAACGAAATCTGCGCCAAGATTCTTTTGCTCGCCGCCGAAGACTCACAAAAAGACATCTATCTTTACATCAACTCACCCGGTGGTTCCATCACCGCCGGCATGGCGATCTACGACACCATGCAGTATGTTCCAAACGACATTGTGACCGTGGGCATCGGGATGTGTGCATCGATGGGTCAGTTCTTGCTTTCTTCGGGAACCAAGGGCAAGCGCTATGCAACCCCAAACACTCGCGTTTTGCTGCACCAGCCGCACGGCGGTTTCGGTGGAACCGCATCCGACATTCAGACTCAGGCAGAGCTAATCATGTCTATGAAGCGCCAACTTGCCGCTATTACTGCCGAGCAAACCGGCAAGACCCTTGAACAGGTCATGGCCGATGGCGACCGCGACCGCTGGTTTAGCGCCGATGAAGCCCTCGAGTACGGCTTCATTGACCACATCCAAAAATATGCAGCTAGCGCCACCGGCGTCGGAAGCAACTAAGGGAGACAAGTAAATGAATAACCCAAACGTTTTCCAGAGCCCAGATGCTCGCTACATTCTTCCTACATTTGAAGAGCGCACCTCATACGGTTTCAAGCGTCAAGACCCTTACAACAAGTTATTCGAAGACCGCATCGTCTTCTTGGGTGTTCAGGTCGACGACGCATCAGCCGATGACATCATGGCTCAGCTCTTGGTTCTTGAGTCGCAAGACCCAGACCGTGACATCACCATGTACATCAACTCACCCGGTGGTTCATTCACCGCGATGACCGCCATCTACGACACCATGCAATACATTCGCCCACAGATTCAGACCGTGTGTCTAGGCCAGGCAGCATCGGCAGCAGCGGTTTTGTTGGCCGCCGGTGCTCCGGGAAAGCGTCTTGCTCTGCCAAACGCACGCGTTTTGATTCACCAGCCGTCAACCGGTGATGCCGGTCGCGGCCAGGCCTCAGACATCGAGATTCAGGCGCGCGAGATCATGCGTTTGCGCGAGTGGCTTGAAAGCACCCTTTCTAAGCACTCAAAGCGCTCAGTTGCCGAGATAAACAAAGACATCGATCGCGACAAGATTCTGACTGCACCAGAAGCTCTCGAGTTTGGCTTTATTGACCAGGTTTTGACCTCACGCAAAAACGCCTAGCAAATTGACTCATTAGCGGGTGGGCGAGGCTCACCCGCTTTGTCGTTGCTAAGGTTTAGGCTTTTTGCATGACAAAGCTAGGCGAATCGGGCGACCTTCTAAAGTGCTCTTTCTGCGGAAAGAGCCAAAAGCAGGTGCGCAAATTAATTGCTGGCCCGGGTGTCTATATTTGTGATGAGTGCATCGAGCTTTGCAACGAGATCATCGAAGAAGAACTCGGCGCTGCGGTTTCCGAGGGCGTTGAAGAGCTCGACTTGCCTAAGCCACGTGAAATCAAGGGTTTCCTCGACGACTACGTTATTGGCCAAGACCAGGCTAAGAAGGCCCTTGCGGTTGCCGTTTACAACCATTACAAACGCCTTCGATCAAGGGGAACTCTAACCGCTGCAGGCAAAGAGCACGATTCGATCGAAATTGCTAAGTCGAACATCCTCATGATTGGCCCAACCGGTTGCGGCAAAACCTATCTTGCGCAAACACTAGCCAAACGCCTTAATGTTCCTTTCGCCGTTGCCGATGCCACCGCGCTTACCGAGGCTGGCTATGTTGGCGAAGACGTTGAGAATATTCTCCTGAAGCTGTTGCAGGCCGCCGACTTCGATGTCAAGCGAGCCGAGACCGGCATCATTTACATCGATGAAATCGACAAGATCTCACGCAAGGCTGAAAACCCATCGATAACTCGAGACGTATCGGGTGAGGGCGTTCAGCAGGCATTGCTCAAAATTCTTGAGGGCACTGTGGCCTCTGTTCCGCCTCAAGGTGGGCGCAAGCACCCGCAGCAAGAGTTCATTCAGATCGACACCACTAACGTGCTTTTCATAGTGGCTGGCGCTTTTGCCGGTCTAGAAGAGATCATTTCTGCTCGCGCTGGCAAGAAGGGCATCGGCTTTGGTGCGCCGATTGCTGGCAAGAACGACAATATCGAGATTTTCACTGAGGTTCAGCCTGAAGATCTGCGCAAGTTTGGTTTGATTCCTGAGTTCATCGGCCGTCTGCCAGTAATCGCTTCGGTTACTCCTCTTGACCGTTCTGCGTTGATGCAAATTCTCACCGAACCTAAAAACGCTTTGGTCAAGCAATACCAGCGCATGTTTGAGCTGGATGGTTTTGAACTTGAGTTCGAAAAGTCTGCTCTCGAGGCGATTGCAGACCTGGCCGTTGCCCGAGAAACCGGCGCTCGTGGGCTTCGTGCAATTATGGAAGAAACCCTAGGGCAGATCATGTTCGAGATTCCCGGCAGCGAGGTACAAGGCACAGTGCACATCACCGCCGACGTAGTTGCGGGCAAGGCTGAGGCACAAATAGTTCCCTTCAAGAGCGCCCGTCAAGAAAAGTCGGCTTAGCAATTGGGGCGCTTCGCCGACCACAAAGCACCGTTTCTTGCCGGAACCGTCGCCTCAATTACTGGCACGGCGGCTAGCGCCGGTCTGGTTTTAGCGGCGTTCACTTCACTTGGCGCAACAAAAGCTCAAACAACCTCGGCAATCTTTGTCTTAATCGCCTTTTATGGCCTTCTTTCAATTGGCTTGAGCATGCGATTCAAGATGCCGATTTCTATCGTCTGGAGCACGCCTGGCGCGGCGCTTTTGATCGCATCCGGAACCCTTGGACTTCCGTTCGCAGACGCAGTCGGGGCATTCATGGTTACCGGTGCTCTGTTGGTTTTGACGGGGCTTTGGCCAACCCTTGGCCGGCTGGTGTCGTCGATTCCTCGACCAATCGCTTCGGCCATGCTCGCCGGAGTAATCTTCAACTTTTGCGTTGCTCCCTTCAAGTCGGCAGCGGCTTTTCCGCTTATCGTATTGCCGGCAATTCTGGTTTGGTTCGTCCTCTACAAATACGCGACGGTTTGGGCTACTCCGGCTGCGATGGTCATAGTCTTCGCACTCACAGCGATCGATCTTGGCATCACAATAGAGCCTTCAGAAGTTATTCCAGCGTTAGAGTTCGTTGCACCAACTTTCGATATCGCGGCCATCGTGAGCATCGGTATTCCGCTCTACTTGGTCACGATGGCCAGCCAGAACATTCCGGGAATCGCCATCATGAAGTCTTTCGGCTACGAGGTTCCTTTCAAGCCAGTGCTGGTGACCACGGGTTTGGCTTCGATTGCAGGCGGTTTCTTTGGTGGTTTCTCGATGAACTTGGCTGCGATTACAGCTGCTCTAAACGCCAATGACCATGCACATAAAAATCCGGGTCGTAGGTGGCTTTCATCCGTTTACGGCGGTTACGTTTATCTGATCATCGCCGCCTTGGCAGGCATAACGGTTGCGTTTGTATTGCAGGCGCCTCGCGACCTAGTTCTGGCAGCAGCGGGTATCGCCTTGATTGGCACAATTATTTCTGCATTGAGTTCCGCCGTAGAAGAGCCCGCTCTGCGCTTGCCAGCTATGGTCACATTCCTGGTTACGGCCTCGGGTTTGTCGGCCTTCGGAATCGGCTCAGCTTTTTGGGCCTTAATCGCCGGCTTGCTTGTGTGGGGTTGGCTTAGCCTAAAGCCGCTAAAGTCTAAGGTTTAGTTGAGGCCCCTGCGTCGAAGCAATGGCTCGATGGTTGCATCTTGACCTCTGAAGTTTCGATACATCTGCATCGAATCAAGTGAGCCACCTCGCGACAAAAGTTCGTTTCTAAAACGATCGCCGTTCGAACGCTTAAGTCCACCGTTGTTCTTGAACCACTCCACGGTCTCTGCGTCCAGAACTTCCGACCAAATGTAGCCGTAGTACCCAGCAGAGTATCCGCCAGCGAAGATGTGCGAGAAGTAGGTGCTTCTATAACGAGTGGGTACCGGAGCAAAATCTAGACCATAGCCTGCAATTGCGCCGGCTTCGAACGATTCAACGTCTGTCACTATCTCACCGGCAGAAATCGAGTGCCAAGCCAGGTCAAGCACGGATGCCGCGAGGTATGAAACTGTTGCATGGCCCTGGTTGAAGGTCTCAGTCTTCTTGAGGTTCTCAACCCATTCCTGAGGCAACACTTCGCCGGTTTCAAAGTGCTTTGCATAGTTCGCAAGAACTTCTGGCCAGAGCATCCACATCTCGTTTACCTGAGAAGGGAACTCTACGAAGTCACGCTGCACGCTTGTGCCGCTAAAACGCGGATAAGTTACGTTCGAGAACAGTCCGTGAAGTGCGTGGCCGAATTCGTGGAACAGCGTCGTCGTTTCATCAAAGGTCAATAGCGTTGGCTCGCCTGCTGCCGGCTTTGGAATGTTTAGGTTGTTCACTACCACTGGCAGTTGACCCAGCAGGTGGTTCTGATCGACCAGGTTATTCATCCAAGCCCCACCGCGCTTTGAGTCACGAGTGTAGAAGTCTCCGATGAAGAGGCCAACTGCAGAGCCATCCTCATTGAAAACCTCGAAGACTCGAGCCTCTTGGTGATAGGCCTTCAAATCCGAGCGTTCCTTGAAGGTGATGCCAAAGAGCTTGGTGGCGGCAAAAAATACTCCATCTTGAAGCACCCGTTCTAGCTCAAAATATGGCTTGAAAAGCGTGGTGTCGACGTTGTATTTTTCGATGCGGACTCGTTCGGTATAGAGATCCCAGTCCCAACTTGCGAGCTCAAAATTGCCACCTTCGGCGTGAATGGCTTTTTGAAGGTCAGCCGCTTCACGCTTGGCATTTGCTAATGCGGCCGGTGCAATCTTTCGAAGCATATTGTGAACGTTGTTTAGGTTGCCGGCTGTCTGTTCCGAAAGAACATAGGCAGCGTGATTTTCGAACCCAAGCAATTTTGCTCTCTCGGCTCGAATCGTTGCCATCTCGGTTAAGACCAAGCGGTTGTCGTTGTCGTTTGGGCGCTCTCCCTTTTGCAGCGAGGCCTTCATGATGCGTTCGCGAAGACTGCGGTTGGTGAGGCTCGAGAGCATTGGGTTTCCTGTGAAGTTAACCATGCCTAAAAGCCATTTGCCCTCGAGGCCTCTTTCTTTCGCAGCAGCAGCTGCGGCGGCAATCTGACCGCTGGTTAGGCCTTCAAGTTCGGCAACTTCGTCGACCACTACTGCTAAATCGTTGGTGTCATTGAGTAGGTTCTGGCTGAACTTGGTCTCGAGCTTCGAGAGCTGTTCGTTGAATGCCATCAGTTGTTCTCGGTCGGCAGCACCTAGGTTGGCTCCGGCGTGAACAAAGTCGCGGTAGTAGCGCTCGAGTAACCAAGCAGACTCAGCGTCAAGCCCAAGCGAGTCGCTGGACTCGTGAAGGTGTCGGATTCGCTCGAACAACTCTGGGTTCAATCGAATCGCATCGCTGTGAGCTGCCAGCTTTGGGGCAATTTCAGCTTCGATTTCGTCTAGGCGCGCTGTGGTGTCGCTTGAAGACTTGTTGTAGAAAACAAAAAGCATGCGCTCAAGGTATTTTCCCGAACGTTCCAGCGCCACAATGGTGTTCTCAAAGGTGGGGGAGCCAGATTCCAGAATCGCCGTCACTTCGAGCAGCTGCTCGGCGCATCCCTCATAGAAGGCTGGTAGGTAGTGGTCATCTTCGATTAGATCGAATGGTGGCAGTTCGTAGGCTAGGTCGCTGCGAACGGCAAATGGGTTTCTGGCTTCGTTGCTCATTCTTTGAGCCTAACCAAAAAGGGCCACCCAAGTGGGCGACCCTTCTCGATGTTTACAGTGTTGAGACTTTAGGCTTCGTCGACCTCGGCCAGAATGATATCGACCATGGCTACTTCTTCGCCCTCAACGTAGCCAAGCGTGAGAATTCGACCGACCGATTTTAGGTCGGTTTCAAGCAAACGCAAGCTGGTTAGCACGCTCGCCGGCGCCTGAAGAACAGCAGACTCGACCACTGCCTTCATTGAAACCTTCGCGTCTGACTTGGCTTTGCGAACACCCGAAACAGCCTGCGAAGCTAACTCCAGCAAGCTGGCATTGCCTGCATCAAGACCCGATGTCAGTTCTTCAGCGGTTGGCCATGCAGCGCGGTGAATCGAACCGGCGCCGGTCTGCCACCAGCTCCAAACCTCATCCGTGGCAAAAGGCAAGAACGGTGCAAACAAGCGCAACATCACGTGCAGAGCTCGACGTAGCGCAATTGCTGCCGAGGCCTGCTGTGCGGCAGAATATTTTGCCTCGGCGTTGTAGGCGCGCTCTTTTACAAGCTCAAGGTAGTCATCTGTGAAGCCCCAGAAGAAGTGCTCGGCAAGCTCGAGCGCCTTTGTGTGGTCATACGAATTGAATGCGGCAGTAGCGCCTCTAACCACATCGGCAAGGCCCAAAAGCATGGCCTGGTCAAGAGGTTCGCTCACCTTGTCGATTCCGGCCGGAACTTCAAACGAAAGGGCAAACTTTGCGGCGTTTAGAACCTTAATCGCCAAGCGGCGGCCGACCTTCATCTGACCTTCGTCGAATGCTGCGTCGGTGCCTAATCGGGCCGAGGCTGCCCAGTAGCGAACTGCGTCGGCACCATGGTTGTCGATGGGTTCGGCCGGCACAACTACGTTGCCCTTTGACTTAGACATCTTCTTGCGGTCAGGGTCCAAAATCCAACCTGAAATCGCAGCGTTGCTCCAAGGCAATTGACCGTGTTCTTGCTCGCTTCGCAAAACAGTCGAGAACAGCCAGGTGCGAATAATGTCTTGCCCCTGTGGGCGAAGATCATAAGGGTAGACCTTGGCAAACTTTTCTGGGTCGGCAATCCATCCACCGGCTAGCTGAGGGGTCAGAGATGATGTTGCCCAGGTGTCCATGATGTCCATCTCGCCGATGAATCCGCCGGCTACACCGCGTTGAGATTCCGAATAGCCACTTGGAACATCGGTCGATGGATCAATCGGCAGAATCGAGGAATCTGGAACAAGCGGCGAATCGAACTGAGGTTCGCCGTTTTGGTCTAGCGCATACCAAACCGGAATCGGCACACCAAAGAAACGCTGGCGCGAGATTAGCCAGTCACCGGTTAGGCCGTTTACCCAGTTTTCGTAACGAACCCGCATGAAGTCGGGGTTGAAGTTGAGTTGCTTGCCAAGTTCAATCAAACGCTCACGGATGCTCGCATCGCGGCCTCCGTTGCGGATGTACCACTGTCGAGTCGAGACAATTTCTAGTGGCTTGTCGCCCTTTTCGAAAAACTTAACATCGTGGCTGATTGGCCTCGGGTCGCCAACCAGGTCGCCTGACTCTTGAAGCAACTCGACCATGCGCTGCTTGGCAGAGAATACGGTTTTGCCAGCAATCTCGGCGAATGCAGCTTTGCCGGCCGCACTCGTGATCACTTCTGGCATTTCAGCGAGGATGCGACCATCCCAGCCGATGATTGCGCGGTTTGGTAGATCTAGTTCGCGCCACCAAATGACGTCGGTGACGTCGCCGAAGGTACAGATCATCGCGATGCCAGAGCCCTTGTCAATCTGAGCTAGACGGTGAGCAACCACCGGAACTTCGACCTCAAAGATTGGTGTGGTTACGGTCTTGCCGAACAGGTGCTGGTAGCGCTCGTCATCTGGGTGGGCAACGAGGGCAACACAAGCGGCAAGCAATTCAGGGCGAGTGGTTTCGATGAAGATCTTTCCGTCTGGGCCATTGAAGCCAACACGGTGATAGGCACCAGGCTGTTCACGGTCTTCCAGTTCCGCCTGGGCAACGGCTGTTCGGAAAGTTACATCCCAAAGGGTTGGAGCCATCGACTGGTATGCCTCGCCGCGAGCGAGATTGTTGAGGAATGCCTTCTGTGAAACAGCAATGGCGTCTGGAGAAATGGTTTGGTAGGTCTGTGCCCAGTCAACCGAAACTCCTAGCTTTCGCCACAGGGCCTCAAACTGTTTTTCATCCTCGGTGGTCAGTTTTTCGCAAAGTTCAATAAAGTTGCGGCGCGAAATGGCAACCTGGTCTGCCGCCTTTGAGCTCTTGTTGTCGCCACCTTCGAATGGCGGCACAAAATTCTCGACGTAGGGCAGCGAAGGGTCGCAGCGCACGCCGAAAAAGTTCTGCACGCGACGTTCGGTAGGCAGGCCGTTGTCATCCCAACCCATCGGGTAGTAAACCTCTTTGCCAGTCATGCGCTGGTAACGCGCGACAACATCCGTGTGGGTATAGCTGAAAACGTGGCCAACGTGCAGCGAACCCGAAACGGTTGGCGGGGGAGTATCGATCGAATAGATCTGTTCGCGAGTGGCCTCGCGGTTGAAGCGATACGTGCCTTCAGACTCCCAGCGCAGCCCCCATTTTTCTTCGAGACCCTCGAGGCTCACCTTGTCGGGTGCGGCTGCGGGTGAGAGGTAGTTGCTGGTCGAGCCAGTAGGGGCATTATTCACGCGAAAAGTCTCCAAAAAACGGGTTGTTAACAGGTTAACATTGATAGAGAAAATCATTTGCTTACGTCGACGAAAGCCGTGCATGTATCCCAAGAATCAAGACGCTTCAAACGCCGCGCGCGAGGGTGTAAACCCAAGCCCAAGTTTTCCGGCGGTTGAGCAAGAAATTCTTGGCTTTTGGGCAAAAGACAACACTTTCCAGGCTTCGATCGACCAGCGCAAAGAAGCCGGTGCCGAAGAATTCGTTTTCTACGACGGCCCGCCATTTGCAAACGGTTTGCCGCACTACGGCCACCTACTCACCGGTTACACCAAAGACATGGTTCCGCGTTTCAAGACCATGCAGGGTTATCGAGTAGAGCGCCGATTCGGCTGGGACACTCACGGATTGCCTGCCGAGGTTGAGGCCGAGCGCCAGCTTGGAATTTCAGGCCGCCACGACATTGAGCGAATCGGCATCGATGTTTTCAACAATGCCTGCCGAACTTCGGTGCTTAAGTACACCAAAGAGTGGGAGCAATACGTCACTCGACAGGCTCGTTGGGTTGATTTCGAGAACGATTACAAAACCCTCGATGCCAACTACACCGAGAGTGTTCTTTGGGCGTTCAAAGAGCTGCATAACAAAGGTCTGATCTACGAGGGCTTCAAGGTTCTTGCCTACTGCTGGCGATGCGAGACACCGCTGTCAAACCATGAGTTGCGCATGGACGACGAGGTTTACAAGAACCGTCAAGACCAGACTCTCACGGTAACTTTCCCAATTTCTGAAGGGCAGCCACTGGCCGGTGCCAGACTTCTAGCCTGGACAACAACCCCTTGGACCCTGCCTACCAACTTTGCCTTGGCGGTTGGCCCAGAAATCGAATACGCCGTCGTGGTAGCCGGCCCAAACGGTCCGGCCGATGGTGGACCAGCTGGAACCCGATACATTTTGGCAAGCTCACTTCTGGGAGGCTACGCCAAAGATCTTGGCTATGACTCGGCAGAAGAAGCACACGCTGGCATTGTTGAGACATATCGTGGCAGCCAGCTCGGCGGAATCAAGTACGACCGACTGTTTGACTACTACGCCGACCAAGAAAAATACGAGGTCGCAAACGCTTGGACTGTCTTGATTGACGACTATGTTGGTGACGGCGACGGCACCGGCATTGTTCACCAGGCACCTGCCTACGGTGAAGATGACCAGCGAGTGTGTTTGGCGGCTGGCATTGGCACGTACGTATCGATCAACGAGCGTGGTGAGTTCAACTCGATCATTACCGACTTCGAGGGTCAGCATGTTTTCGAGGCCAACAAGCCGATCTCGCAGCACCTCAAGGCGGCCGGCCGCGTGCTTCGCCAGG
>JBEGSA010000023.1:0-17824 GCA_041180145.1 Actinomycetota bacterium
CGCGGCGGCATTCAACCGGAAAATCTGAGCGCCTTTGCCGAACAGGTTTTGGCCGTCGAGGGAATCAATCTTCTCGGTGTCATGGGCGTAGCGGCGCTCGATCGTGCCCCCGAAATCGATTTTGAAACCATAGCGAAGTGCAGCGCCGAGCTTCAAAGAGTCCACCCAAGTGCAAAATTCATCTCTGCAGGCATGTCTGGCGACTTCGAGAAGGCCATCGGTTTCGGAGCGACACACGTTCGCATTGGCACCGCAATCACGGGAAATCGCCAGTACTAGCCATATTCTGAACTCACTAAGGTTTTTCATCGGAGGTAAAAATGGCTGGAATCTTCTCTTCAGTTGGCGAATGGCTAGGAATGGGCGGCGAGGGCGACCAGGCTCCGGCACGTCCCGCAGCAGTTAGCAGCCCAGCTGGCGAACAGCGACCAGCTCGCATCACCCCGATGCGCCCACGTCGCGGTGCGACCGAGGTCAATGAGATCTACACCATCGAACCAAAGACCTACGCAGAAGCACCAGAGGTTGCTGCAAACTACCGAATCGGCATCCCAGTGATTGTGAACATGGGCGATATGTCTGAAGCCGACTCAAAGCGCATGCTCGACTTCATGCTCGGCCTAAAAGAAGGTCTAGAGGGTCACATGAAGCGCGTTACCCCGAAGGTGTTCTTGCTGACTCCAAACCACGTTTTGGTAAACGACGAAGAAGAGGCAGAGGCTCAGACCGACGACCTCCTCGTTCGCCCGTAATTAGGTTTTCGAAATGGGCCTGGTCGCACTCGTAATTTGGTGGGTGCTCCAGGTCTTTTTCTTTGCCATGATCGGTCGCCTGTTTATCGATCTGGCGCTGTCCGTAAATCGCAGCTGGCGACCAAAGGGCTTCATCTTGGTGATTGTTGAGTCAGTGCTCACGGTCACCGATCCGGTCATCAAAACCGTGCGCA
The DNA here is from genome assembly GCA_041180145.1 of Actinomycetota bacterium. Taxonomy (GTDB): domain Bacteria; phylum Actinomycetota; class Actinomycetes; order Actinomycetales; family Microbacteriaceae; genus Rhodoluna. Next base: position 947 of record JBEGSA010000023.1, read on the forward strand.
GATTCATCCCACCGTTGCGAATCGGCATGATTCAATTCGATCTCGGATGGACTCTAATCGTGCTGGCGATTTTCTTCCTTCAAAGCCTGGCAAAACAGATCGCTTAATCCCACATTTTGGGGTTCAAGTTTTCTTTGAGTGGGCGACTGGGGTAACCTTTTTCTTACCTGCCAGTTAGACACTGCTGCGGGCCAAGACTAAAACGAGGTAAGCGCTATGCCTTTGACTCCAGAAGACGTTGTCAATAAGAGATTCCAGCCAACCAAATTTCGCGAAGGCTACGACCAGGATGAGGTCGATGACTTTCTCGATGAGATCGTCGTGGAGCTGAGACGCCTTGGTCAAGAAAACGAAGACCTACGTCAGCGCCTACTAGCGTCTGAGTCGCGCATCGCAGAGCTTCAGCGCAGCGGAGCAGGAATGGCCGAGCAGCTAACCGGCACCGTTGACACCGGTTCGACCCCGGTTGTGCCGGTTGTCGCCACCAGCAGCTTCCCTGAGGCAACCCAGGACCCATCGACTCTCGACACCAACAACACCAACAACCTCTTGCAACTTGCTCGCAAGCTCCACGAGGAGCACGTGCGCGAAGGTCTTGCCAAGCGCGACGCCCTCATTGCCGAAGGTCATGCGACCGCCGCTCGCGTGGTTCGCGAAGCCGAAGCTCAGCAGCGCGCCGACATGAGCCGCCTCGAGCAGGACAAGGCTCTGATTGAGCACAGCATCCAAGAGCTGAAGAGCTTCGAGCGCGAATACCGAATCAAGTTGCGCAGCTACATTCAGGGTCAGCTAGACGACCTAGAAGACGCAGAATCAACTGCTCCGACCGCTCCTTCGGCACCTGAACTAGGTTACGGATCGGCTCAACCGTTCGCTCAGCAGCCAAGTACTCAGCCAAACCCAGGTTTCGGGGCTAACCCATCGTTTGGAGCAGCGCCGTTCAATCCAAATGGTTTTGGTGCGACAGATCCAAACACCGGCTACGGCTACGACGACTAAAAATTGAGTCGCCGAGATTCTATTAGGCTCCAGATCTGGTTTCTTTCTTTAGCCTGGTCGGTGCTTGCTATCGATCAATTTTCGAAGAACCTTGCCGTCGAAAATCTTGCTTTTGCAAATCCCGTTCCCGTTATTCCAGGCTTGTTGAATTTCACCCTTCTTTACAACGACTCGGCCGCCTTTTCTCTGGGCGGTGGGGCTACCTGGATTTTCAGCATCATCTCTAGCGTTGCGACTCTGGTGATTCTTTGGTTGTCGAGAAAAATCGAGACCACTTCTTGGGCGATTATGGCCGGAATTCTGCTTGGCGGTGTAGTTGGTAACCTGGTCGACCGACTGACTCGTTATCCGGGCTTTGGGGTTGGAAAAGTTGTTGACTTCCTGCAGCTTCCATTTGGTTTCCCAGTGTTCAACATCGCAGATTCGGCGATTGTGGTCATCGCAATTGTGACCGTCATACGGGTTTTACGCGGCCACACCATCGGTCGCAAGAGCGCATGAACGAAACCAAGCTGCTCCCGGTTCCCGACGGACTAGTTGGCGAGCGGGTCGACGCCGGCGTAGCCAAGCTGATGGGTCTTTCTCGCAGCGTGGTGGCAGACATGGTTCTCGATGGCCTAGTTCAAATGAACGGCAAGTTGGTTGGCAAGTCTGACCGACTGGCAGCGGGCGCCTTTTTAGAGGTTTCTCTGCCAAAGCCTAAGAACCAACTCGAGATCATCCCGGTCGAGGTTGAAGGGTTCAAAATCATTTACCAGGATGCCGACATCGTGGTCATTGATAAGCCGGCCGGCGTTGCATCGCACCCTTCGGTTGGCTGGGATGGCCCCACCGTTCCAGGTGCACTGCTTGCCCTTGGAATCCAAATCAGCACCTCTGGCGCGCAAGAACGTCAGGGAATCGTTCAGCGACTCGACGTTGGAACCAGTGGTTTGATGACTCTGGCCAAATCTGAAGTTGCCTATTCTCGCTTGAAGCAGGCATTTCGCGATCGTGCTGTTCACAAGATTTATCACGCTGTCATTCAGGGGCATCCCGACCCACTTGCCGGCACGTTTGATGCTCCGATTGGTCGCCACCCAAAGGCGGAATTCAAATTCGCGGTAATGAACGACGGAAAGCACTCGGTCACTCACTATGACACCCTCGAGGCGTTTCCAGCGGCGTCGCTGGTTGAGGTCAACCTTGAGACCGGCAGAACCCACCAAATCCGCGTGCACTTCTCGGCTTTTCGTCATCCGCTGGTTGGCGACACCATGTATGGAGCCGATCCAAAGCTGGCGGCAAAGTTGGGACTTGATCGACAGTGGCTTCACGCCGTAAGGCTCAGCTTTGAGCATCCAACCTCGGGGGAGACGGTCTCGTTTGAGAGCTCATATCCCGCCGAGTTGCAGCATGCTCTGAGCGTTCTGCGCAGTTAGGCTTAACACCCACCCCCACGAAAGGAGCAATAGACCATGTCTAAAGACTCCTTTGTGCACCTGCACGTTCACACCGAGTATTCGATGCTCGATGGTGCCGCCCGAATCAAGCCTCTGATTGAAGAGGTCGCCGCGCAAGGCATGCCCGCAATCGGCATCAGCGACCACGGCAACAATCACGGAGCCTTTGATTTCTTCAAAACAGCTAAGTCTGCCGGAGTAAAACCAATCATTGGCATCGAGGCATACCTTTCACCGGGCACCGCAAGACAAGACCGAACTCGAGTTAAATGGGCAACCAGCCCAGATATCGATGGCGATGTCTCGGGTGGTGGCGCCTACACGCACATGACTATGTTCGCCGAGAACACTGCGGGCATGTATAACCTCTTCCGAATGTCTTCAAAAGCTTGGTTAGACGGCTATTACTTCAAGCCGAGAATGGACCGAGAACTTCTAAACACCTACGGCAAGGGCATCATCGCCACCACCGGGTGTGTCTCGGGTGAAATTCAAACGCGTCTTCGTTTGGGTCAGTATGAGGAGGCCAAAAAGGCAGCCGGGGAGTTTCAGGACATTTTTGGCAAAGATAATTTCTTCGCCGAAATTATGGATCACGGCCTCGAGATTGAGCGTCGCACGATGGCGGATTTGCTCAAGCTCGCCAAAGAGTTGGATATGCCGCTCTTAGCGACAAATGACCTGCACTACACGCACGCCGGCGATGCTGCGGCACACGAGGCACTGCTTTGCGTTCAATCGGGTTCGACACTCATAGACCCGACTCGATTCAAATTTGATTCCCAGGAGTTCTATCTCAAGACACCGGCGCAAATGCGAGCGCTCTTTGCCGATCATCCCGAGGCCTGCGACAACACTTTGCTGATTGCCGAGCGCTGCGAGGTCGAGTTCGTCGAGCGTGAGCTGATGCCACGATTCCCTGTTCCAGAGGGGCACACCGAAGCAAGCTGGTTTGAGCAAGAAGTTGCCGCCGGAATGCAGCGCCGCTACAAGGGTGAAATTCCCGAGGCACAGGCCAAGCAGGTCTCGTACGAGGTCGAAGTAATCAAGCAAATGGGGTTCCCTGGCTATTTTCTAGTGGTGGCAGACTTCATTGCCTGGGCAAGAGCTCAGGGAATTCGAGTGGGTCCTGGCCGCGGTTCGGCCGCGGGCTCAATCGTTGCCTACGCGCTTGGCATCACCGAGCTAGACCCGGTCAAGCACGGCCTGATTTTCGAGCGTTTTTTGAACCCAGAACGCGTTTCGATGCCCGATATCGATGTTGACTTCGATGACCGCAGGCGCGGCGAAGTCATTCGCTACGTCTCTGACAAATATGGCGATGACCGAGTGGCTCAAATCGTCACCTTCGGAACCATTAAGGCAAAGCAGGCGCTAAAAGACGCGGGCCGCGTTTTGGCAATGCCTTACTCGGTCGGCGAAAAGCTCACCAAAGCCATGCCGCCAATGGTTCTCGGTCGAGACATCGCACTTAACGACCTGATCGACAAAAAGTCCGAGCGCTATAAAGAGGCTCAAGACTTCCGTGACCTAATCGAGGGCGACGAAGATTCATCCGAGGTATTCAAGCTGGCCCAGGGTCTTGAATCTCTAAAACGCCAGTGGGGTGTGCACGCCGCCGGGGTAATCATGTCGGCAGAGCCTCTCATCGACGTGATTCCGATTATGAAACGCGAGGATGATGGTGCCATCATCACTCAGTTTGACCAGCCGCCATGTGAAAAACTTGGTCTTCTAAAAATGGACTTCTTGGGTCTTCGAAACCTCACGGTTCTCGATGACACTCTCGCAAACATCAAGTCGAACCTCGGTGAGACGGTTGTGCTTGAAGACCTTGATCTGGATTCCGACGAGGCTACCTTTGAGCTCCTGTCTAGAGGTGACACACTGGGTGTTTTCCAGCTCGATGGAAATGCCATGCGATCACTCTTGCGTTTGCTGAAACCAACATTGTTTGAGCACATCTCGGCTGTTATTGCGCTCTACCGCCCTGGTCCGATGGGTATGAACTCGCACACCAACTATGCGCTGCGCAAAAATGGCTTGCAAGAGGTTGATTCGGTTCACGAAGAACTTTCTGAGTCGCTGTCTGAGGTTCTTGACCCAACATATGGGCTAATTGTCTACCAAGAGCAAGTTATGGCCGCGGCTCAAAAGGCTGCCGGCTTCACACTGGGCAAGGCCGACCTCTTGCGACGAGCAATGGGTAAGAAAAACAAAGAAGAGCTAGACAAGCAGTACGAGGGCTTTTCCGATGGCATGAAGGCAAACGGCTATTCCGAGGCCGCTATCAAAGCCCTCTGGGACACCCTGCTTCCTTTCGCAGACTACGCCTTCAACCGCGCCCACAGCGCAGCTTATGGTGTGCTTTCCTATTGGACCGCCTACCTCAAGGCGAACTATCCTTCTGAATACATGGCCGCACTGCTTACCTCGGTCGGTGATTCTAAAGACAAGCTCGGGCTCTATCTCTCAGAATGTCGTCGCATGGGCATCAACGTGCTAGCCCCAGACGTCAACGAATCCATCGCGGCATTTAGTGCGGTGGGTAAAGACATCCGATTTGGCCTTGGGGCGGTCAGAAACGTTGGCCTAAACGTCGTCGAGGGTATCGCCAAGGCCAGGGCCGAGAAAGGCCGATTCACTTCGTTCCACGACTTCCTGAGAAAAGTTCCCGCGATTGTTTGCTCGAAGCGCGTGATCGAATCGTTGATCAAGGCCGGTGCCTTCGACAGCCTGGGCAACACCAGGCGATCGCTTGTCGAAATTCATGAGGAGGCAGTTGACGCGCAGGCTTCGCTAAAGCGCAACGAAGCCGTTGGCCAAGTAGACCTATTTGGTTCACTTTTTGATGATGTCGGTATTGATGAAAGCATTGGCGGTTCGGTGCCAGATCGCCCCGAGTGGCCCAAGAAAGAAAAACTCGCCCATGAGCGAGACATGCTCGGGCTATACGTCAGCGATCACCCGCTCGCCGGGCGCGAGGCGCAGTTGGCAAGGTATTCAGAGCGAACCATCACCGAGATCGCCTCTGCCGAGAATATTGCTGACGGAGAGACTGTGACGGTGGCTGGTTTGGTTACCTCGGTTCAGCACAAGGTGGCCAGGGCCTCGGGAAATCCATACGGAGCGGTTGTTCTTGAGGATTTCGAAGGCGAAATTAACGTCATGTTGATGGGAAAGACCTATCAGGAGTTTGGACGCAATCTCGAAACCGACCAAGTTGTTGTAGTTCGTGGGCGAATCAGTCAGCGCGATGACGGGAACAGCATCCACTGCTATTCAATCGAAACCATCGAAGCCGGAGCCGCCGAGCAAACGGGCCCCCTTGTCATCCGCTTGAACGAAACTGATGCCAACCGAGAAACCCTAGAAGAGTTAGATCGCATCCTCAAGGTTCACTCGGGCAACCAAGAGGTTCAGGTTCGCCTAATCAGCGGCGACGGTGAGCGAATGTTTAAGCTTCAGCCCATGGTTGCGACATCGAGTGACCTCTACGGTGAGCTTAAGGTCTTGCTTGGCGCAAGCTGTCTGGGCTAACCCTCGCTATTTAGTGCGCTGCCCGGCGTAAAGTACTGGCGCTGGCAGTAAAGCAAGGCGTCATCCTGTTCACCGAGAAGTCCTTCAATTATGTCGACGATAACGACCGCGTTGGCCTCGATATTGACAATCTGACGAACCTTGGCAATCAGAATTGCGGTTGCCGCTGGAAAAACGGGTACTCCCATCGGGCCGATTTCCCAGTCCTGAGGAACGAATCTTTGGGTGTGATCGGCGGCCATACGCGCAGCCAACTCGAGGTTGCTAGCGCCAAGGGTGTGAATCGCGACGTATTCAGCGTTTTCGATGCTCGGCCAAGTGCTCGAACCACGTGCCACGTTGAAGCTGGCTAACGGTGGGTTAGCGCCGAGCGAGGTCATCGAGGTAGCGGTGAAGCCCACAGGCGATCCGTCTGCAGAAACGGTGGTGATAACCGAAACGCCAGAAGCATGGCGTCGAAAAGTTGCTCGGAGAGCTTCGATTGGATCTGTTTGTGGTTCTAAGTTCTGCATTCAAGGTCCTTTATGTGCGTCTATCTAAGGATACCGAACCGCGTGAGCCCATCCGAGCTTTACAATTGAGGGGATTTGACTGGAGGGTTCTATGAGGCAAACGCAAGCTTTCGAGCTTCGTACCGTAGATTTGCGCGGCAAGTCGCTAACCAGTCACGAATTAAATTTGGCGATCCCTCGCGCGGCAATCGACGTTTCTAAAGCCATCGAAATGATCTCTCCACTTCTTGAAGATGTTCGGGTCAGGGGAGAGGCGGCTGTGGTTGAAGTGACCAAGGAGCGCGATGGGGTTGACCCCAGGCCAATCCTGGTATCACAGGGCGAACTCACCGAGGCGCTAAATGCTCTCGACTCCGACCTACGAACCGCCATCGAACAGGCCATCGTTCGCGTGCGAAAAGTATCCGAGGCCAACCTGCCCGCGGACACGAATGTTGAATTAGCGGCCGGTGCCAAGGTGCGACAGCGATGGCAACCTGTCGATTCAGTGGGTCTGTACGTGCCAGGCGGCAAAGCGGTTTACCCCTCTAGTGTCATCATGAACGTTGTACCGGCTCAGGTGGCGGGCGTTCCGCGCCTCGCTGTGGCCTCGCCGGCTCAAAAGGAGTTCGGCGGTCGACCTCACCCGACAGTCCTCGCCACGGCGGCCCTGCTGGGCGTTGAAAGCGTCTACTGCATGGGTGGACCGGCCGCTGTCGCTGCATTTGCTTTTGGTCTTCCATCTGTCGGACTCGATCCGGTCAACCTGGTCACCGGGCCTGGAAACATCTTCGTTGCGGCTGCCAAACGTGCTCTGCGCGGCACGATTGGAATCGACTCTGAGGCGGGCACCACCGAAATCTTGATTTTGGCTGACGCAAGCGCCGATCCAAAACTGATCGCCTACGATTTGGTCAGTCAGGCCGAGCACGACGAAGCCGCAGCATCGGTTTTGGTTACCGACTCGCCACAGTTGGCAGCTCAGGTTTTGAAGGTGCTTCCAGCAGTAGTCGAGGCAACTGCTCACCGCGACCGAGTTTTGACGGCGTTGGCCGGTCAGCAGTCGGCGATTGTGTTGGTCGATGATATTGATTCGGCAATTAGGGTTTCCAACGACTATGCCACCGAGCACCTCGAGATTCACACGGTCGACAACGAGTCTGTGCTGCAAAAGATCACCAATGCCGGCGCAATCTTCATGGGCAACTACTCACCGGTCAGCCTCGGCGACTACATGGCTGGTTCTTCCCACGTTCTGCCCACCGGTCAACAAGCCAAGTTTGGTTCTGGCTTGGGTGTGCACAGCTTCTTGCGTCCGCAGCAAATTATTGATTACTCACGAGACGGTCTCGAGCCGATTGCCAAGCTCGTGCAGAACTTTGCCAACGCCGAAGGTCTTCCGGCTCACGGCGAAGCCGTTTCGGCACGTTTCGAATAATTAATTCATTTATAAACTTTTGGGCACATTTGTGTCTTTTTTTGCCAAGTCGGTGCCAAAAAACGCGTAAATTCAAGCAATTTTGACCGACACGCCGACCTCGGGTGAAATTTGCATCGCTTACGCCCAAACCACAAGATATAGGGGTTGCACATAGAAAACTATCCACATCTAGTGCAAAAACGTGGTTTTTCTGTGGATAACTAGCAAGAACTTGTGGAAAAAGGGAGGGAACTACGGTGCATTGTCCGTTTTGTCGTTACCCAGATTCAAGAGTTACCGATTCGCGAACCTCTGATGATGGTTCGTCGATTCGCCGTCGTCGCCAATGCCCAGAGTGCAACATGCGTTTCAGCACCACCGAAACCGCCAGCCTCACCGTGGTCAAGCGAAGTGGAGTGACTCAACAGTTCAGTCGAGACAAGATCGTCAACGGTGTGCGCAAAGCATGTCAGGGTCGTCCGGTCTCAGAATCAGACTTGGCACTGTTGGCCCAAACCGTCGAAGAGTCGGTTCGAGCCACCGGTGCCGCCCAGATCGAAGCCAATGAAATTGGTCTAGCGATTCTGGAACCGCTGCGAAAGCTTGACGAAGTTGCCTTCATGCGCTTCGCGAGTGTTTACCAAGGATGGGAAACGCTCGAAGATTTCGAGGCGGCAATAAGCGTCTTGAAGGTAAACCGAGATTCTTCGGTTGCCTCATCGGGGGCAGTAAGTCAATAGCTTCGGCAACGCTCAGGCGCTACCAAAGATTTCAACAAATTCAGAACAACATCAACGAAAGGCAAAGCAGTGACCGACACCACAGCTTTCACTGGTTCCACCGGAACCGGTAAGGGTCTCACCATCAACCGCATCTACACCACCGAAGGTGTGCACCCCTATGACCAGGTCAACTGGGAGTATCGCGATGTTGTTCAGACCAACTGGCAGACCGGCGAGACAATCTTTGAGCAGCGCGGCGCAGAGTTCCCAGATTTCTGGAGCATCAACGCCAGCACCATCGTTACCACCAAGTACTTCCGCGGTGCGATGGGAACCCCAGAGCGTGAGTACAGCCTTCGCCAGCTAATCAATCGCGTCGTGCTTACCTACACCCAGGCAGGCCGCGACCACGGATACTTTGCTTCGGAGGACGACGCAGTCATCTTTGAGCACGAGCTCACCTACATGTTGCTAAACCAGGTCTTCAGCTTCAACTCACCGGTTTGGTTCAACGTAGGTACCAAGAGCCCTCAGCAGGTTTCTGCCTGCTTCATCCTGTCGGTAGACGACTCGATGGACTCAATTCTGAACTGGTACCGCGAAGAGGGAATGATCTTCAAGGGCGGTTCAGGCGCAGGTCTAAACCTGTCTCGTATTCGTTCATCTAAAGAACTTCTAAAGGGTTCTGGCGGTTCGGCTTCGGGCCCAGTTTCGTTCATGCGTGGTGCCGATGCATCTGCAGGAACAATCAAGTCTGGTGGCGCTACCCGCCGCGCGGCAAAGATGGTTGTTCTAGACATCGACCACCCAGACATCGAAGAGTTCATCGAGACCAAGGCCCGCGAAGAGGGCAAGATTCGTGTTCTTCGCGACGCTGGTTACAACATGGAGCTTGGTGGCAAGGACATCAACTCGGTTCAGTACCAGAACGCCAACAACTCGGTTCGCGTAAACGAAGAGTTCATGCTTGCAGTCGAGAACGGTACCGAGTTCGGCCTTCGTGCTCGCACCACCGGTGAGGTCATCGAGACCGTTGATGCTCGCGAACTTTGGGCCAAGGTTGCCGACGCAGCTTGGGAATGTGCCGACCCAGGCATCCAGTACGACGACATCATCAACGATTGGCACACCACTCCAGAGTCGGGTCGCATCACCGCTTCGAACCCATGTTCTGAGTACATGCACCTAGACAACTCGAGCTGTAACCTCGCCAGTTTGAACCTGTTGAAGTTCTTGAACCCAGATGGTTCGTTCGACACCGATAAGTTCATCAAGGCTAACGAGCTAATCTTCACCGCGATGGACATCTCGATCTGCTTCGCAGACTTCCCAACCGAGAAGATCGGCGAGACCACCACCGCTTTCCGTCAGCTTGGAATCGGTTACGCCAACCTTGGCGCATTGCTAATGGCAATCGGCGTTCCATACGACAGCCAGGAAGGATTCTCACTTGCTGCTGCCATCACCTCGTTGATGACCGGCACCGCCTACCGTCGTTCAGCAGAACTAGCGGGCGTTGTTGGCCCATACGCTGGTTTTGCAAAGAACAAGGCTGGCCACGAGCGCATCATGGGCAAGCACGAAGCGGCAAGCCACCAGATTCGTTCAGCAAGCGAAATTGACGTTGCTGTCATCGAAGCTGCTAACGAGCAGTGGGCGCTAAACACCATGATTGGTGAGGCTAATGGCTGGCGCAACGCGCAGGCATCGTTGCTTGCACCGACCGGAACCATCGGCTTCATGATGGACTGTGACACCACAGGTATCGAGCCTGACTTCTCACTAGTGAAGTACAAGAAGCTCTCAACCGGTGGCTCGATGCAGATCGTCAACCAGACCATTCCGTTCGCTCTTCACCGCCTTGGTTACTCGCAAGAGACCATTGAGGCGATTGTTGACCACATCAGTGCCAACGGTCACGTAGTAGACGCTCCAGGCCTAAAGCTTGAGCACTACGCGATCTTCGACACCGCTGTTGGTATTCGTGCAATCGAGCCAATGGGTCACGTTCGAATGATGGCAGCGGTTCAGCCGTTCCTGTCTGGCGCAATCTCTAAGACCGTCAACATGCCAGAGACCGCGACTCGTGAAGAAATTGCAGACGTCTACTTCCAGGGTTGGAAGATGGGTCTAAAGGCTCTAGCGATCTACCGCGACAACTGCAAGGTTGGCCAGCCACTTTCAGACGCAAAGGCAAAGACCGCAGACAAGGTTGAAGAGCTTCCAGCTTCGAACGCAACCGTACCGGGTCTATCGCACCCGATTCGCAAGCGCCTACCTAAGTCACGTCCTTCATCGACCACTTCGTTCACCGTTGGTGGCGCAGAGGGTTACATGACCGCGGGTTCATACCCAGATGGCGGCTTGGGAGAGGTCTTCTTGAAGCTCGGCAAGCAGGGTTCAACCCTCGCCGGTGTAATGGATGCCTTCTCAATCGCAGTTTCGATTGGCCTACAGTACGGCGTTCCGTTGGAGACCTTCGTTCAGAAGTTCACCAACGTTTCGTTCGAACCAGCCGGTCTGACCGATGACGCAGATGTTCGCATGGCCAAGTCTCTAATGGACTACATCTTCCGTCGTTTGGCTCTTGACTACTTGCCATTCGAAACCCGCAGCTACCTTGGTATTCACACCGCAGCCGAGCGTTCGGCAGCGCTAGACGCGAATGCGGCCTACACCGGCCCGGTTGCGATTGTGCCAGAGGCATCAGTCGCAGTCGACGAAGCAATCCAAGCGGTTGCCGAGGCAGTTGTAGAGGTTGTCTCAGCTCCACAGTCAGTCGAAATCACTCGCAAAGAGGTTCACTCTTCGGCTGAGTTGTTCGAGATGCTCCAGGGCACCGAGTCAGACGCTCCGCTTTGCTTCAGCTGTGGAATCAAGATGCGCCCATCCGGCTCATGCCACGTTTGTGAAGGTTGTGGCTCGACCTCTGGTTGCAGCTAAACCCTGATCTAAGCTATCGGCCCCTCCCGCGAATCATGTCGGAGAGGGGCCGATTTCTTTAAGCAGCTTCAAGACCTCGGCCTAGCTTGTTTGAGGCAGACCGTCGGGATGCCTGCGGTAACCTTGACTAGTGCTCTATCGCCTAATTTTTAAATTATTCTTTGCCAAACTTGACCCCGAGTTCGCCCACCACATAGGCATGTTTGGCATTCGATTCGCTGGTGCAATCGGTCTCACCAAACTCGCTCGCCTCAAGCCAACCGGCAGGGGAGCGGTGCAAGCCTTTGGCCTGCATTTTGATGCTCCTTTTGGCGTAGCAGCTGGATTTGATAAAAATGCTGTTGCCGTCAGAGCGCTGGGAGATCTTGGGTTCTCGCACGTCGAAATTGGCACCGTTACCGCAATCGCCCAAACCGGCAACGAAAAGCCACGACTGTTTCGCTTGGTTCAGGATCGTGCCCTCATCAACCGAATGGGATTCAACAACCAGGGCGCCGAAGTGGTAGCCAAGCGATTGGCTAAGCTCAGAAAAAAATCGGCCGGCAAACTGCCGATCATTGGCGTAAACATCGGCAAGAGCCGAGTCGTCGAAGTTGAAAACGCAGTCGAAGACTACCGCCGTAGCGCGAGTTTGCTAGCGCCGTTGGCAGACTACATCGCTGTAAACGTCTCATCGCCAAACACTCCGGGTCTTCGTTCACTGCAGTCGGTCGAAGCGCTGCGCCCCATTCTTCAAGCCGTTCAAAACGAAGCAGGCGGCAAGCCGGTTTTGGTCAAGATAGCCCCAGATTTGGCTGACGAAGATGTTTTGGCAGTTGCCGATTTGACGCTAGAGATGGGGCTAGCTGGCGTTATCGCAACCAACACCACAATTTCTCGTGAGGGCCTAAACACGGATGAGTCGGTGGTAGAGGCAATTGGCGCCGGCGGCCTTTCTGGTGCCCCATTGAAGGCGCGTTCGATAGCTGTTCTGAAGCTTTTGGTCGGCCGACTTGCCGGCAAAGCCGCCGTGATTTCGGTTGGTGGAATCGAAACGGCTGCCGAGGCGCAGGAGAGGCTCGACCTAGGCGCCACTTTGGTTCAGGGTTACAGCGGATTCATCTATGAGGGCCCGCTGTGGGCTCGTCGCATTAACCAGGACCTCGCCAAGTAGCTTTTGCGCCCAAGGCGGGCTGGGTTAACTAAAAAAGGTGGCTCCCAACAGGGAACCACCTTTTTGCAAACCTTGGCTAGATTTTGTGTCCGCGCTTAACCTGAGGCTTTGGTAGTCGCATCGGGCGCATCTGAATTGAACGCATCGCTGCATACCAGCGAACACCCTTTTCGACCTTATCTTCGCCATACTTAGCGGCAAGTCTCTTCTGCACGCCCTTACCAATGAAGAATGCGTTCAAGCCGATGGCAATGAAGAGGGTCCACATAACCAGCAGGGTCACCAACTGCACCTCGTAGCTGTCAATTGCCGAAATTAGAATCACCACGAAAAGCGCTGGCAAGACCAATTCTCCGACCGTGAACTGTGAATCCACGATGTCTCGAGCCATGCGACGCTGGGGGCCACGGTCGCGGATTGTCAAGAATCGGTCATCGCCCGCCATCATGCCCTCACGTTGGCGTTTACGTTCCTCGGTCAACTTGGCTCGCTCTGCCTTTTTGGCTTCGGGGCTCTTGTTGCCCACCAAAGGTTTCACTCTTGCAGCCTCTTGCTGCTTGCGAGTTGGAGTTGGGCGGCCTTTGCCGCTGCCGGTATTGCTGTTTTCGCTCATTATGTTCCTCTGGGTGGAGTTTCAGACTTTAAGATTACCTTCATGGACAAAGAAGCAGCGTTGCTAAATTCCGCTATAACCGAAACCGCCCGTGATTCGGTTGCTGGATTATTCGAGCAAAACATCGAAACCCTGAAACAGCTGGTCAAGATTCCGGGCATAGCCTGGGAGGCCTTTGACGAAGCTGATCTTGATGCCAGTGCAAAAGCAGTACAGAAGCTCTTCGCCGAGACCGGAGTCTTTGACTTCGTAGATATTCGAACTGCGCCAGCTGAGACCAAGTCTGGTGCGCCGGCAATCATTGCCAGGCGTGCCGCCAAAAATGGCAAGCCGCAAATTTTGCTCTATGCCCACCACGATGTGCAGCCGCCGGGCGATGCCGAAGCTTGGCACACCAATCCTTTTGAGCCAGTTATCAAGAATGGTCGCATGTATGGCCGTGGGGCCGCCGACGACAAAGCGGGAATCGTTGCGCACCTAGCTGCCGTTCAGTCAATCAAACAAATCGCCGGTGATGACTTCGACCTTGGAATAACGCTTTTCATTGAGGGTGAAGAAGAAGCGGGTTCGCCATCGTTTAGAAACTTCTTGAACCAGAACCGTGCAGACCTCGAGGCAGATGTGATCATCGTCGCAGACTCGAGCAACTGGTCTGAAACGGTACCTGCTTTGACCACCACTCTTCGTGGCTTGGTATCACAGGTAATCGAAGTAAAGACACTCGACCACGCTTTGCACTCTGGAATGTACGGGGGAGCAGTGCCCGACGCGATGCTGGCAATGATTCGCTTACTCGCGAGTCTTCACGATGCCGAGGGCAACGTGGCCGTTGCTGGGCTTCACGAGGGCAAGGCAGCCAACCTGGATTACACCGATCACGATTTGCGCCGCGACTCAGGCTTGCCAGCCGGTGTATCTCAAATCGGTTCTGGAAGCATTCTTGATCGCATCTGGAACAAGCCATCAATCACTGTCATTGGCATCGACGGTCAAACCGTTGCTCTCTCTTCAAACACCATGTTGCCGAGTGTCAAGGCCAAAATCAGCATGCGAATCGCCCCTGGGCAACACCCCGAAGATGCGCTAGCTCTGCTCAGAAAGCACCTTGAGGCCAATGTGCCGTTCGGTGCAGAACTCAAATACGGCGACATCGAACTTGGCAAGCCATTCGAATCGGATGCCTCAGGTTGGGCTAAGAAATTAGCTGAACAGGCTCTTTCAGTTGCCTACGGATACAAATCGGTCGACGTAGGCATTGGCGGCTCGATTCCGTTCATTGCCGACTTGACCGAAGTTTTCCCAACTGCACAAATTCTGGTTACCGGGGTGGAGGATCCTGACTCTCGAGCACACAGCCCAAACGAGTCGGTTCACCTCGAGGGGCTCAAGAACGCGATGCTGGCCGAGGCGCTTCTTCTACTCGGCGGGAATGAACTAAACCTTCGTTAGGTTCATTTCATTAATCGAGTTTGAAAGTTAGACTTGATACAGGTTTCGGCAAAAAAGAAGGGCGGCAGTCATGTCACAGACTCTCGAATCAGGAATTCAACTTACCGAGGTAGCACAAACCAAGGTTAGAACCTTGATTGAAGCAGAAGGTCGCGATGACCTGCGCCTTCGCGTTGCAGTTCAGCCGGGCGGTTGCTCAGGCCTGATTTACCAGCTTTACTTCGACGAGCAGATGGCTGACGGCGATGTCGTCACCGAGTTCAACGGAGTTGAGGTTATCGTCGACAAAATGAGTGTTCCTTACCTAGACGGCGCTTCAATCGACTTTGAAGACACCATTCAAAAGCAGGGATTCACCATCGACAACCCCAACGCTGCTGGTTCATGCGCTTGCGGAGATTCTTTTAACTAAAAAGTTTTTCTAATAAAATCCCCAGTCTGGCTTTGCCGACTGGGGATTTTCCTGTTTTTAGCCCGATTCGATGGCGTTTTTTGCCCTTTGGGAGAGCTTCGAGGGCTTAGACTGAACGTGTAACGATTCGATATTTGAAGGGTCGATTGTGCTATCTAAGCGTGGATTTAAGTGGGCATCAGTGCCTGCGGCAGCTTCTTTGATGCTGCTACTCAGTGGTTGTTCTCAGCAGGAGTTCGAACGAGGTTTCTTGCCAGGTGTTCCTGGGGTGACTAACCACACCGACCGCATCGTTGGTCTTTGGACCACCTCATGGATCGTTCTTTGGATCGTGGGTGTAATCGCCTGGGGTCTGATGTTCTGGGCGATCATCGCTTATCGTCGTCGCAAGGGCGAGACCGGTCTGCCACAGCAGCTGCGATACAACAACCCAATCGAGACTCTGTTCACGATCGTTCCGCTGATCCTCGTGGTGGGCTTCTTTGCCTTCACCGCGCGCGACATGGCTGCAATCGAAGAACCAACCGCAGACCCAGATGTAACCATCCAGGTCATCGCAAAGCAGTGGAGCTGGGACTTCAACTACGTTGACGCTAACGTCTACGACAGCGGAGTTCAGTCGGATTTCAACGGTGAGCTAGGCGCAGAAGCCAAGTTGCCGACCCTTTATCTTCCAGTCAACAAGACAGTTCAGGTTGACCTGAGCGCCCGCGACGTCATCCACTCGTTCTGGGTAATCGACTTCTTGTACAAGAAAGACATGTTCCCAGGTCGCACCAACCACATGTACTTCACCCCGCAGGTCGAAGGCACCTACAAGGGCAAGTGTGCAGAGCTCTGTGGTGAGTTCCACTCAATGATGCTTTTCAACGTGAAGGTTGTTTCGCAGGCTGAATACGACGCACGCATGGCAAAGCTTGCCGCAGCTGGCAACGTTGGTCAGCTTGACACCAAGTACGACCGCAACCAGAACCTTCCGGGTGACAACCCAGAGATTAGAGGATAAGGAAAATGGCTACCGCAACCGCTACCAAGCCAGGCTCAGTCAAGAAAACCAAGGGTCAAATCCTGGTTGACTGGATCACCACCACCGATCACAAGAAGATCGGTTACCTTTACCTCATCACCTCGTTCGCGTACTTCCTGATCGGCGGTGTGATGGCTTTGGTCATCCGCGCCCAGCTAGCCGCACCTGGTCTTGACATCGTGCAGACCAAAGAGCAGTACAACCAGCTCTTCACCATGCACGGCACCATCATGTTGCTGATGTTCGCAACGCCTTTGTTCGCGGCCTTCGCAAACATTTTGATGCCAGTTCAAATCGGTGCTCCAGATGTGGCATTCCCGCGTCTAAACGCCATCGCATACTGGTTCTATTTCTTCGGTTCATTCGTAGCAGTTGCCGGCTTCTTTACCCCACAGGGTGCAGCTAGCTTCGGTTGGTTCGCCTACGCGCCGCTATCGAACACCACGTTCTCACCTGGCCTTGGCGGCGACCTCTGGGTATTCGGTCTAGCCCTCGGTGGTTTCGGAACCATCATGGGTGGTGTCAACTTCATCACCACGATCCTGACCATGCGTGCGCCAGGTATGACCATGTTCCGTTTGCCAATCTTCACCTGGAACACCTTGGTTACCTCGATCTTGGTAATCATGTGTTTCCCGCCGCTAGCAGCAGCCTTGTTCGCTCTCGG
>JBEGSA010000024.1:0-17373 GCA_041180145.1 Actinomycetota bacterium
CGAGCTTCAAAGCCTCTTCAACATAAGCTCGCTGGGATTCGTAGGTGTTGAAGTTGTAAGAGGTAGCCGGCTTGCTCATGCGATACCACTTCTGAGTTGGCTGCAGCTGATAGTCAAGCTTGCCGTAGGACACTTCAGCGAAAACCTCGGGAGCTCTCTTGATCATGTCGAAAGCTTGCTGAACAGTCTTTGAAGCCGGTGCATCACTGAAGTCAACAAAAATAATTTTCGATTTCACGACGCCGGTGCTCTGACCACGATGATTGATTCGAGGAAAGGCAATTGCAACATCGCCACGCCCGTCCGCCACCGGAAGCTTGCAGGCAGCGGTCAGGTCGACCGGAGTCGCCGGCTTCGTCTCGGTGGGCGAAGGTTTTGAAATGACCGGTGTTGGCTTAACTTTCCAAATCTTTTTCTTGCCAGAAGCAGTGCAAACAAGAGTGGTCTTGGCAACTTTGGTAGTCTGGCCAATTTTGGTGCAGGCGGCACCAGCCTTTGCTGTCGCGCCGAAGGCGGTTTGCCCGGCACCTGCAAGAACGAGTGCGCTTACCAGCGCGATAGCAATGCGTGCCGACTTTAGTTTGGCCATCTTCCCCACCTAGAATCCTAAATTCGAATGGTTCAGTTCTAATGCAAGCACCCGAGCAGCGTCAAGGTTAGCGATAACATTGGACAAATCTCAGTGAAGGAATGTCCATGATTTCGAGCGCAGTTGGAAGCCACGCATTTAATGACGGCTGGATCGTGCGCAAACCGATGGGCCCTTTTGCGGCTGTCATGGGAGGGCCGGAAGGTGTTCGCCAGGTAACTTTGCCACACGATTCTTTGCGCGATGCCGAGCGAACGCCAGATGCGCCTTCGGGTTCGGCCTCGGCTTATTACCCAAGTGGAGCCTGGACCTATGTAAAGACTTTCGATGCACCGGCTGAATGGGCCGGCAAGCGGGTTGCCCTGCAATTCGACGGTGTTGCAAGCAACTCGTTGGTCTACATCAATGAGTCTTTGGTCTCGCAGCGCCCATACACATACGCTCGGTTTATTGCCGACCTAACCGCGTTTTTGAAGCCGGGCGAATCAAACCAAATTCGCGTCGAGGTTCGAGCTCACAAAGATTCGCGTTGGTACACCGGTGCCGGCATCTATCGCCCAGTGCAGCTTTTGGTCAGCGAACCCGTGCACCTGGTTGCCGATTCGCTGCATGCCGAAACAAAATCGATCGACGGAGGTTTGGCCGTGATTTCGGTTTCGGCCCAGGTGAGCAACGCCAGCCTCTCGGCAAGCGAAGCAAGGCTCGAACTTCAAATTATTGACACCAACGCAGCAATCGTGGCAACGCGAGATGTTCCGGTTTCGAGCCTTCCAGGCGGCACGTCGAACGTGACCCAACAGTTCACCATCGCAAATCCTGCCCTCTGGTCTGTAGATGCACCAAACCGTTATTCGCTAAAGGCCACCTTGCGTTGTGGTTCGTCAGTTCTAGATCGTGCAGAGGCAACTCTGGGCATTCGAACTGTGACTGTCGATGCAAAACGTGGTTTGCGAGTGAACGGTCAGTCGACAAAACTGCGCGGCGCCTGCATCCATGTTGATAACGGCCTGCTTGGTGCGATTTCGCTGCCCAAGGTTGAGCGCCGCAAAGTTCGAAAGCTCAAAGAAGCTGGCTTTAACGCGGTTCGAATCTCGCACAACCCAGCAAGCCAGGCATTCTTGGATGCCTGTGACGAGTTGGGCCTGTTTGTGATGAACGAGGCGTTCGACACCTGGACGATTGAAAAATCTGAGTTCGACCAGACCCGCAATTTTGCGGAATGGTGGGAGCGTGATGTGGAGTCGCTGGTTCTCGGATCTCGCAATCACCCGAGCGTAGTTCTGTATTCAATCGGAAACGAGATTCCGGAGTTGGGCAGCACCGCCGGCCGCATTTGGAACCGAAGGGTCGCTGACAAGGTTCGTTCGATCGACCCGACGAGACCAGTGACCAATGGCATCAACACCATGCTCACCATCGATATGTCTGAGCTGATTCAAAAGGCCGGTGGACTAAACGAGTTCATGGGTGCCGATGGTGACATGTCGGGAACATTTAATGCGATTGCAATCACTCCGCAGGTGAGCGAGGCGGTCGAGGAAGTTGCATCGGCCCTCGATGTGGTTGGTTACAACTATGCCGAAGGTCGCTATGAAATTGACCTTTCCGAGCACCCCGACCGCGTGATCGTTGGCTCTGAAACATTCCCAAACCAAATCGCAGAGAACTGGGCGTTGGTTGAGAAATTCGACCACGTGATTGGCGACTTCACCTGGACCGGCTGGGACTACCTCGGCGAGGTGGGCATCGGATCGGTCGCCTACAAAGAGGATGAGTCTTACAAAGGTGGGCTTGGCCGCGAGTATCCATATCTCTTGGCCTACTGCGGAGACATCGATATCACCGGCTACCGCCGCCCGGCCTCTTTTTATCGTGAAATTGTTTTCGGCTTGAGGGCTGAGCCATATATTGCAGTTCAACACCCGGCCCGATTTGAGCACACGTTGGTTTCATCACCGCCATGGGCTTGGAGCGACGTGGTCGAGGGTTGGTCTTGGGCTGGTTATGAAGGTAAGCCGATTCGCGTTGAGGTATATGCCGATGCCGACGAGGTTGAATTGCTTTTGAACGGGCAATCGCTTGACTCTGCGCCGGTCGGAGTCAAAAAACCACTGGTAGCCAACTTTGAGGTGGCCTATTCAAGTGGCGAACTGGTTGCCGTCGCCAAGCGCGACGGAGTAGAGGTTTCGAGAACTTCGATTGTCTCTGCAGTCGGTTCAAGTGAATTGAGCGTTTTGACTGACAGTGCATCTTTAGCCGCCGACGGTCAAGACGTTGCCCATGTTGACATCTCACTGCGCGATGCCTCGGGCACACTCTTCAACCTGGCCACCGACGAGATTGTGGTCGAGGTTTCGGGTGCCGGTGAGCTTGCCGGCCTAGGCAGCTCAAACCCGAGCACCGAAACGCGCTTCGATTCATCGGTGATTTCGGCCTTCGATGGTCGAGCTTTGGCAATTGTTCGGGCGACCGGGGCCGGGGAAATCTTGGTTACCGTCTCGACTGCTGCACACGGTTCTAAGACGCTAAGTATTATTGCGGCATGACCCAAAGCTCACTAACTTCACCGCGCAAACTGTTTCTGCTTTTCGCCCTAGGCGAGGCACTGACCTGGACCCTGCTGCTTGGCGGATTGGCTTTTAGGGCGGTGATGGGTGCACCTCCGTTGATGCTCACCATCATTGGTGGAATTCACGGTGCGGTGTTTTTGGGTTACGCAGTAACCGCATCGGTCGTTGGCGTTAACCAACGATGGGGTTTCTTGCGCATCGCGCTCGCCGTGATTCTGGCTATCGTTCCTTACGCCACGATTCCATTCGAGCGCAACATCGACAGCCGCGGTCTGTTGAACGGCGAATGGCGTCGCACCGAGTCGGCAGACCCTCGCGATGCGAACTGGTTCGACAAGCTTTTCCGCTGGTTTATAAATCGCCCAGCTCTTTTGATTGCGACCATGATTCTCGTTATCGCTGCGATTTTCGCCGCACTTTTGCTAATTGGCCCACCGGGCGGTTGGCCGCAAGACTAATCCCGTCGCGGGGTGAAATACCATTAGATAACTATGGATGACCTGCAGATCAACTACCCGGATGATCTTCCGGTAAGTGGTCGCAGAGCAGAAATTCTAGATGCCATAGGTAACCACCAGGTGGTGATCATTGCCGGAGCCACTGGCTCGGGAAAGACCACTCAGATTCCTAAGATGTGCCTCGAGCTTGGGCGCAAAAGCATAGCCCACACGCAACCTCGCCGAATAGCAGCGCGTGCGGTGGCCGAGCGCATTGCCGAAGAACTAAAAGTCGAGCTTGGCTCACTTGTCGGTTATCAGGTGCGATTCACCGACAAGGTCAGTGCCGAAACCAAGGTCAAGGTTATGACCGACGGCATTCTGCTGAATGCGATGCAGAGGCATAGAAACCTCGAGCAATACGACACAATCATCATCGACGAAGCTCATGAGCGAAGCCTCAATATCGACTTTTTGCTGGGTTATCTGAAGCAGCTGTTGCCCAAGCGGCCAGACCTCAAAGTGATAGTCACCTCGGCCACCATTGACCCAGAATCGTTCAGTCGCCACTTTGGCGGCGCCCCAATTATTGAGGTGTCTGGTCGAACTTTTCCTATCGAGGTTCGCTATCGACCAACTGCGCGCGAGGCCCACGACGACACCGACCCAGATGAAGAAACCACGGCCTCTGACTATATCGATGGCATCATCAAGGCGCTCAAAGAACTCGAGGCCGAGGCAGATGGTGACACTCTGGTGTTTTTGTCGGGCGAGTCTGAGATTCGCGATGCACAAGAGGCCATCGAGGGTGGCATCACCTCTGGAACCCTCAAGAAAGGCACTGAAGTGTTGCCTCTCTATGGGCGTTTGAGTGCCGATGAACAGCACCGGGTGTTTCAACCAAGCAAAATGGTTGGCCTAAGACGCCGAGTGATATTGGCAACTAACGTTGCCGAAACCAGCCTCACGATTCCCAACATCAAATACGTAATTGATGCGGGTACAGCGCGAATCTCTCGGTATAGCCCAAAGGCTAAGGTGCAGCGACTCCCGATTGAAGCGATCTCGCAGGCGAGCGCCAACCAACGTGCGGGTCGTTCTGGTCGAACCAGCCCGGGCATCGTGATTCGCCTCTATGCCGAAGATGATTTTGATGCTCGACCTGAATTCACCGACCCCGAAATTCTGCGCACCAACCTAGCCTCGGTAATTCTGCAGGCGGCAAACCTTGGCTTGGGAGACATCACAGAGTTTCCATTCATTCAGCCGCCAGACGCCCGCGGAGTGAAAGACGGCCTGGGCTTGCTGGCCGAGCTTGGCGCTGTTCAAGATGCCAAGGGCAAAAATGTGAGGCTCACTTCAATAGGTAAAAACCTTGCTCGTCTGCCGATCGAACCTCGCTTTGCTCGCATGCTGCTCGAAGCCAAAGAGCAGGATTTAGTTCGTGAGGTCATGATTATCGTGGCTGGCTTAACCATTCAAGACCCGCGAGAGCGACCACTCGCCAAAAGACCGCAAGCCGACGAAGCGCATGCTCGCTTTGCTGATCCCACCAGCGACTTCTTGAGTCTGCTGAACCTTTGGAATTACATCGAAGAGCAGCAACAAAAGCTTTCATCATCAGCATTTAGAAGGCTGTGCAAGAAAGAATTCCTAAACTACCTGCGTGTGCGTGAATGGCAAGACCTCATTCGTCAGTTGCGGTCGGTAGCCAAGCCGCTTGGCATTGTCGGCGGTAACCCCAAGATTGACCCCGACGGCATTCACAAGGCGCTTTTGTCAGGGCTGCTTAGCCAAATTGGCCTTCGCCAGTTGACCGACAAAAAGACTGCAGATCAGGCGAAAAACAAGGATGCGCCCAAGGCCAAAGGGCCCGGGGAGTATCTGGGTTCAAATGGCAAGAAGTTTGTAATTTTTCCCGGGTCAACGCTTGCCAAGAAGGGCCCCGCTGCCCTCATGAGTGCCGAGTTGGTCGAAACCAGCAGGTTGTTTGCTCGCATGAACGCGGCAATCGACCCAGCTTGGGCCGAAAAGCTGGCCGGCGACCTTTGCAAGCGAACCTATAGCGAACCGCACTGGGAGAAAAACCAAGGTTCAGTTGTTGCCTATGAACGCGTGATGCTGTTTGGAGTGCCAATTGTCGTGTCACGTCGCATGCAATACTCGCGAATCGATGCCGAACTTTGTCGAGAACTTTTTGTGCGTCATGCCCTGGTCGGCGGCGAGTGGGATGCCAAGTTGCCCTTCGATCGAGCTAACCGCACGTTGATGAAGCAGCTCGAGGCCGAGGCCAACCGCGCTCGCAAGCCACAGCATTCGCCCGACGAAGAGGATGCCTACCGGTTCTATCTGACTCGTATTCCGGCCGAGGTTTTCTCGACCCGAACCTTTGAGGGATGGTGGAAAAAGGCCAAGCACGAGACGCCAAACCTGCTCACCATGACTCGCGAAGATTTGCTGGGCGCCCAGATTGCTGCGCCCAACGAGCACGAGCACCCGACCGAGTGGCTGCACAATGGCCAGCAACTCAAGTTGCGCTATCGCTTCGATCCAAGTGCTGTCGACGACGGTGTTTCAGTTGACCTTCCCTTGCCCATTCTTGCCGCAATCAATCCAGATGAATTCGAATGGCTGGTTCCAGGAATGCGGCTCGAGCTTGTCACAGAGTTGATCCGCAGTCTGCCGAAGGCAATTCGAAAGAATGTGGTGCCAGCGGCCGATTGGGCAGCAAAGGCGCTCGCCGTGATGCCCGCAGAACCACAGGGCAACATCCGGGTGGTTTTGGCCAAGGTTTTGCAGCAATTGAGTGGCACCAAGGTGACTGCAGATGATTTTGACCTGAGCAAGTTGCCGAACAGTCTAAAAATGACCTATCGGCCCATGGATGAGGCCGGGCGGCCGCTCGGTTTGGGAACCGATTTGAGCGCTCTGCAGACCAAGCTCGCCGAGAGCGGTCGAGGTGCAGTTGCTCAAGTTGTTGAAAAGGTAAATTCGCCAATTGAACGCGATGGCCTATCAACTTGGGACTTCGATGTTCTCGAGCGCAGCATCGAAAGCAAGCATGGTTCGAATGTTGTGCGGGCTTTTCCGGCATTGGTGGTTGGCAAGGTGGGCGATGGCGTGAACATTCGCATCTTCTCGACCGAATCTGAGCAGGCACGGCATCACATACGCGGCGTGATTGCCCTGGTGCGCGCAGCAATTGCCAGCCCGGCCAAATATGTGGAATCACACCTTTCGCAACCCGAAAAATTGGCGATTGCGGGGCTGCCCTATGCTTCTTTCGGTGCTTTCATCGATGACGTGATTGATGCCGTTTGTGAGCGCGAGCTTAGAAAAATTGAACCCGACGGCTTGGTATTTAGCCGCACCGAATTTGAAAAGGTCCGCGATGCAGTTTCGGCGGTCATTGTCGAGCAGGCTTTCGAAGTTGCCGCACTGGTAACCAAGATTGCCGGTGCAGCACGCGAAGCAACCAAGGCAATTTCTTCGGTAAACGGGTTCGACTTTTTGTCGGCGCTGTCGAGCGAAAAAGCTCACATTGCAGAGCTGCTTAAACCAAAATTCATTAGCGATTCTGGACTCGATCGACTCGGGCGCATCCTCGTTTACTTGCAGGCCATCAAAATGCGCATCGAAAAGCTCGTCGACAACCCGAGCCGCGACCGAATTGCCGCCCAAGAGTTCGATCAAGCACTTGGGCTATACGTTTTTGCCGGCGGCACATTGCCGCTGCCGTCAACTGCTCCTCAAAAACTTATTACTGCTCGCTGGCTGCTCGAGGAATTAAGGGTGAGCCTATTCGCCCAGTCGCTTGGCACTGCCGACTCGGTTTCGGTTCAGCGCATCAAAAAGGCCCTCGGCTAGAGCAAGCAAAGAAAACGGGCCGCACGCTGAGCGCCCGACCCGTTCCTTCTCTAGCTAGGTACTAGTCTTCGAAAATTGCAACCGCACGAGTCCAGCCGGCAGAGGCCGCACGAACCTTGGTAGGGAAGCAGGCGACGGTAAAACCGGTGGCAGGAATCGACTCGAGGTTGTGAAGCTTCTCGATCTGGCAGTAAGCGACGCGGCGGCCGGCCTTGTGGCCATCCCAAACCAGCGATGCATCGCCGGTCTCTTCGAACAACTTGCGGTTAATCGAAACCGGTAGGTCCCAGCCCCATGCGTCTGTGCCAACAACCTTGATGCCCTGGTCGGTGAGCCACATGGTGACCTCTTCGCCAAAGCCAACGCCGGTGTCGATGAAGTCTTCGCGACCGAACGCCGAAGAAGCGATGGTGTGGAACAGGCAAATGTCGTATGGCTTCAAGGTGTAGTTGATCTTTGCCAGCGCCTCTTGAATGTGGTGAGGTTTCACGATGGTTCCGTTTGGCAGGTGAGTCAAGTCAATCTTTACGCCCGGGCGAAAGAACCAATCGAGTGGAACCTCATCAATGGTCCAAGCCTTTTCGCCATTGTTCATGGTCGGGTGGTAGTGCCAAGGCGCATCGATGTGGGTGCCCGAGTGGGTTGTGATGGTTACGGTCTCAGCGGCGAGCCCTTCGCCATCAGGCAACTGGTCGGGGGTGATGCCATACATGTTGAACATGTCTTTTAGGCCACCCTGGTGGTCTTTGTACTCGATCTTCGGGCGCAAGAACGCTGGGTCTAGCGGGGTCTCGTTGTCGAGGTGAACTGAAAGGTCAACAAATCTCATGTGGTGAGTTTATGACCGCAGGTTCGATTGGCCACCATCACTTGCAAGATGAGTGGTATCTAGTCGCTTATGGTCGCGAGCTAGCTAATCGCCTGCTTGATCAGGGCTTCGATTTGCTTCTCGATCTTGGCGCTCCAGCCAGTAATGGCATACGAGGTTGGCCACATTAGGTCGTCATCAAGGTTCGCGGTGTCTTGAAAGCCAAGGGTCGAATAGCGGGCTTTGAACTTGCCCGAATCTTGAAAGAAAACCACGGTCTTGCCGTCGGCATCGCAGTATGCCTGCATGCCGTACCAGGTCTTGGCCTGAAGGCTGGGCGCAACCTTTTTCACCAACGTGTGAACCTTTTCGCCGAGGGCTCGGTCTGCCGGTGCCATTGCAGCAATTTTGTCGACGACTTCTTGCTCAAGTTGCTCGGGCGTCATTTTTTTGCGAGCCTTGGCGCGTTCGGCCATGGTCTCTTTTAGCGCCTGCTTTTCTGCATCGGACATCGCCATTTTTTGCTCCCTGGGGTGTGAACTTTCTAATAGCGTAATCTGCTTTTATGAGCGATTTGAATGTAGTTGGCGACCAAGATGCTTGGCGTTGTTGGCTTTGCGATGCGCCGGTTGACCCGGATGCCTCAACCAACTCAGACCTTGGGCCCAGCATCGACAACTTTGCCGCTGCCAAAGGCAAAAAGGGCTCACCCGCCGTTGAGCGCTTGGCGCACCGCGCCTGCAACACCATGAAGGGCAAGATTGCGCCGGTGGTTCCCTGGGGTTCAGAGTTGTTTGTGGTCGACCCCTCGCCGATCTTTGAATCCGTTGAGCGCCTCAAGGCAAAAGGTGGCCGCGAAGTTGTTGCTCGCTGCCCAAGCCAGAGCGACGCAGACCAGGCATCCGAGTGGTTGTTAGATCGCCTAAGCCGGCTCGCACCGGGGGTGCGCTTTGAAACCCAGATTAACCCTGGCGGCGGCCAGTTCATGCTGGTGCTTCGGGCCAACTAATCAGCCAGCTCGCTAGCTGTCATGGTCGGAATAGATTGGCCGAGTGGTGGGTTTATGACACAGACTCGTAATGAGCGCAGTAACTAGATAATTCAACGGAGAAATCATGGATTCAGCAGCAAAGTGCCCGGTTCAACACGGTGCAAACACAACCGCACAGCAGACACCGACAAGTTGGTGGCCGAATGCGCTGAAGCTTGAGATTTTGAACCAGCACGACACCAAAACCAACCCACTAGGTGCTGACTTTGACTACCGCGAAGAGCTAAAGAAACTCGACGTTGATGCGCTGAAAAAAGACCTTCATGCCCTAATGACCGACAGTCAAACTTGGTGGCCAGCCGACTGGGGTCACTATGGCGGTTTGATGATTCGCATGGCGTGGCACTCGGCTGGTTCGTACCGAACCGCTGATGGTCGCGGAGGTGCTGGCACCGGCAACCAGCGCTTTGCGCCATTGAACTCATGGCCAGACAACGTAAACCTTGACAAGGCGCGCCGTCTGCTTTGGCCAATCAAGAAAAAGTATGGCAACAAGATCAGCTGGGCCGACCTAATGATCTTGGCAGGCAACATCGCCTACGAATCGATGGGCCTCAAGACTTTCGGCTTTGCCTTTGGACGCGAAGATATCTGGCACCCAGAACTCGACATCTATTGGGGTTCTGAGACCGAGTTCTTGGCACCCTCTGAGGGGCGTTACAAGAACCTCGAAGACCCATCTACCCTCGAAGACCCTCTAGCAGCAACCCACATGGGTCTGATTTATGTGAACCCAGAGGGAGTAAACGGAAAGTCTGACCCTCTAAAAACTGCTGCTCAGATTCGCGAAACTTTTGCCCGCATGGCCATGAACGATGAAGAGACTGTTGCGCTGACTGCCGGTGGTCACACCGTTGGTAAGGCGCACGGAAACGGAAACCCAGCCAACCTCGGCCCTTCGCCTGAAGGCGCCGATGTCGCTGAAGCTGGCATGGGTTGGATGAACCACACCACTCGTTCAGTTGGCCGCGACACCGTTTCAAGTGGTATCGAAGGCGCCTGGACAACAAACCCAACCAAGTGGGACAACGGCTATTTCTATCAGCTTTTCACCTACGACTGGGAGCTAACCAAGTCACCAGCCGGAGCTAGCCAATGGCAGCCAATCGGCATCAAAGAGGAAGACAAGCCGGTCGACGTTGAAGACCCGTCGATTCGCTTGATGCCGATGATGACCGATGCCGACATGGCAATGATCAAAGATCCCGTCTATCGAGCGATTTCCGAGAAGTTCTATGCCAACCCCGACTACTTCTCAGAGGTGTTCGCTCGCGCTTGGTTCAAATTGACTCACCGCGACATGGGTCCGAAGGTTCGTTACATCGGCCCAGATGTGCCGGCCGAAGACCTAATCTGGCAAGACCCAATTCCGGCGGGCAACAAGAACTTCGATGTGGCCGAGGCAAAAGCCAAGATTGCTGCCACGGGCCTTTCAATTTCTGAACTCGTATCGACAGCTTGGGACAGCGCAAGAACCTTCCGTGGTTCAGACCTTCGTGGTGGAGCAAACGGTGGGCGAATTCGACTCGAGCCTCAGAGGAACTGGGTCGGCAACGAACCTGAGCGTCTGGCCAAGGTTTTGGGTGCGCTTGAGCCGATCGCGAATGAAGTTGGCGCGAGCCTGGCCGACATCATTGTTCTTGCTGGAAACGTGGGCGTCGAACAGGCTGCTGCGGCTGCCGGCACTCCGGTGACCGTTCCGTTTGCGCCGGGTCGCGGCGATGCAACCCAAGAGAACACCGATATTGCCTCTTTTGCTCCTCTAGAGCCAATTCACGATGCGTACCGCAACTGGGTGAAAGAAAACTACGATGTTTCTCCAGAAGAGCTAATGCTTGACCGCACTCAATTGATGGGCTTGACTGCTCCAGAGGCAACGGTTTTGATCGGCGGTATGCGTGTGCTCGGCACCAACCACGGTGGCACCAAGCACGGTGTTTTGACCGACCGCGAGGGGCAGTTGACCAATGACTTCTTCGTCAATTTGACGGACATGAACCTGGTTTGGGAACCTGCCGGCGAGAACCTATATCGCATGCGTGACCGCAATAACGGCCAGGTCAAGTTCTCAGCAACGCGCGTAGACCTAGTATTTGGTTCAAACTCGATTCTTCGTTCCTATTCCGAGGTTTATGCTCAGGATGACAGCAAGCAGAAGTTTGTGAATGACTTTGTGGCTGCTTGGGTGAAGGTTATGAACTCAGATCGCTTTGACATTTAGAGATCAATGCGGACGCTCTCGAGAAATCGATGGCATTTGTATTTTTTATCTTCGCAGCTAGAAGGCCTTTGGCGACCTAAGGTTTAATTCATGAAAGTTTTAATTGCTGGTGCTGGCATTGGTGGATTGGCAACTGCATTAGCGCTTCATGCCGTCGGGATAACCGACATCAAAGTGCTCGAAGCGGTCAAAGAGATCAAGCCATTGGGTGTTGGCATCAATGTTTTGCCCCACGCAGTAAGGGAGCTGACCGAACTTGGTCTTGCCGATGAGTTAGACAAAATTGCTGTTCGCACGGCCGACCTAACCTATGTGAACGCCTTCGGAGCCGAAATTTGGTCGGAACCTCGCGGAACCGATGCAGGCTATAACTGGCCTCAGTATTCGGTTCACCGAGGACGATTTCAGATGATGCTTCTGGAGCAGGTTAAAGCCCGCTTAGGTAATGCGGTTGTCGTCACAGATGCCCGAATCATCAGCGAAGAAACCGTTGGATCTAAGGTCTTGGTAAAGACAACCGCCGGCGACTTTGAGGGAGACGTTTTTATCGCTGCCGATGGCATCAAGAGCGCCGTGAGAGCTTCATGGCACCCAGAAGAAGGCGAACCAATTTGGAACGGCGCTATTTTGTGGCGGGCCACCAGCAGAGCTAAACCATTCAAAACTTCAAGATCGATGATCATGGCTGGCCACCGAGATCTAAAATTCGTTGCCTATCCAATTGGTGCCGTTGGTGACGATGGACTCCAAGAAATTAACTGGATCGCCGAGCAAATTGATCACACGAAAACTGATTTGCAAAATGACTGGAATAGGGCAGTGCCAACATCCAGGTTCGCAGGCCTGTTTGAAGAATGGGATTGGGGTTGGCTGAGTGTTCCTGAATTAATCAACTCAGCAACCGAGGTGTTGGAATACCCGTTAGTCGACAGAGAGCCACTTCAGACTTGGATCAAAGGACGAACTGCGCTCTTAGGAGATGCCGCGCACCCAACCTACCCGGTTGGCTCGAACGGTTCGTCGCAAGCCATCCTCGATGCTCGAGCTATAGCTTTTGCCTTGGCCACCATGCCCATCGATGAGGCCCTGGAGTTCTACGAAGCCGAACGCTTGCCCAAGACTCGAGGCTTGCAAGAGGCCAATCGAGGAATGGGTCCAGAATTGGTCATGCAGTTGGCTCACGAGCGCGCACCCGACGGATTTGACCACATTCACGATGTCGTGTCTGCGCAGGAACTTGAGCAAATAGCAGATCGTTACAAGAAAATCGCCGGGTTCAACCCGCAGGCACTAAACACTCGAGAATCCTGGAGCGTATGACTCAGCCATTTGCCACTTTCACAGTAGATGTGGCCGACATAATCGATTTCGGTTCCGGTGCTATTGGGCACCGCCGAATGGTTCCAATTACCGGGGGAGTAGTCTCAGGAGAAATTGGTTCGGGAGTTATTTTGCCGGGAACAGACTGGCAGTGGATTCTTGCCGATGGAACCATTTCTCTCGATGCCCACTATGCGCTCAAGCTTGTTTCTGGAGAATTCGTAGAAGTGGAATCCCGTGGGCTGCGCCATGTGTCTGAAAATGGAGAGGTTTACTTCAGGACCTCTATTCGCTTGACCACAACGGCAGATAGGTCAGACATCAACCAGAGGCTATTTACCTCAGTTGGATCCAGGCTCGAAAATCAAGTAATTCTGGATCTCTATCCCAGCGCCTAGTTTTTCTGCTTAGCGAATGCGCCAGAGCCCGAGGGCATGAATCAACGGCACTGCCGAAACAATAACCAGGGGCACAGAAAGACTTGACTGCTGTTGGTCGAGAACAATTCCCGCAATCAGCAGGCCGGCAAACAGCAAAGCCGAAGTAGTTCTTCTCACGCTGCCATCAAGAACACGTAACCGCCTCTCAATCTCGGGATTACGAATCACAATTTCGCCTCGCTCGATTCTGCTTGCCAGGTCATCTAGACGCTGCGGCAACTTCACCAAGGTGTTGGCGAAGGTGAGCAATTCTTTGCCAAGGTTCTTGGCAACACCGTTGCCGGCGCCGTTGAGCAGGCTTCGAGCGAAAGGGTCAACTGCATCCCACATGTTGAACTCTCGGTTCAGCGAACTCGCAACGCCCGAAATCAAAGAGAGAGCCCGAATTAGGAACAGAAAGTCGTTTGGCAGTTGAAACGGCAGTGTGCGAACCAGTTCGCTAAACCTCAGAGCAAATTCTCGAAGTTCTCTGGGATCGGTCTGAACCAGTTCCCCAACGCCCACTCCGCCAAAGCGATCGAAGAGTTCCGAAACGGCTCGTTCGAGAATGACAGTGTCTGCTGAAGGCAAAAGAACGCCCAGCCGTTCGCAGGCGTTTACCCAACCCCGAGCGTCTCTCGCTGCAACGGCAAATAAGAACCTCTGCAGGTTTGCCCTGAGAGCTTCGTCAACCTGGCCCATCATTCCAAAGTCGATGAAGGTTAGGGCAAACTGAACCCCCGATTCTTCTGGCATCGGTGTGACGAAAATATTTCCCGGATGCGGGTCTGCGTGAAAAAAGCCCGTCACGAAGAATTGCTCGAATGTAATTCGGGCAAGTTCTGCGGCTACAAAGTTTGGGTTGATTCCCGCTGCAATCAGAGAATCAACATCAGAAACCTTGATGGCAGACACATCGCTTAGGGTCAGAACTCGTCTCGCGCTGCGCTCCCAAACCACGCTGGGAGTCGACACGCGAAGATCACTTTGAAAGTTCGCGGCAAATCTCTCTAAATTCTCGGCTTCGTGTAGATAGTCGATCTCTTCGAGCGTTGTCTTTGCAAATTCCTCGACGAGCGCTGGCGCATCGGTTCTCCGAGAGACCAGTTTGACTCTCGAAAGCCAACCGCCAATTTTTCGCAGCGCTCTCAAGTCAACATCAACAATTTGTTCGATGCCTGGGCGAAGGACCTTGACGATGACATCTTCGAAGCCAAGGTCGGCAGCCAGGCCAGGGGAGAGCTTGGCTCGGTAGGCCTGTCCGAGTGAGGCCGCGGCGATTGGATCTTCATTGATGCTCGCGAAGGCAAAGGCCGGATCGAGGTCAAGTTCGCTTGCAATCAGAGCGAGAATTTTTTCGAAAGCCTCGGGCGCAACCTCATCCTGAAGGCCTTCGAGTTCTTTGGTGACAGATTCTGGCAACACATCCATGCGGGCCGACAAGAACTGCCCGACCTTGACCATCAACCCGCCCAGATCAGCAGCTAGGTCGTGAAACTTGCGAGCCAAACGCTTGAGGCGGTGTATGCGGCGGCGTGCTCCAAGCTTGGCCAAGCCGATTTGCGGCAAGAAAAGCTCGAACCACCACAGCTCAGCGAGTGCCAGAGACGCAAAACGCAATATGCGACGATATCGCGCCTTGAGGGCGGTGCTTTGCTTTTCGGTGCTCACTGAAACTCTGAGAAATTCTTATTTGCCAGCAAGGATGACGTGCAACTGGTGACGCATCTCGTCGAGCGCGGCCGCGGCTGCTTGCTGCTGCTCGCGTGTACCGGTCTGGGCCACGTCAAGCATCACCGGGCCCAGTTTCGTCGCACTCTTCAAGAAGGCGGCGTCGCAGTTCAACAGGTTCATGTTCGGCATGCTCGGACGAGCCGATGCGCTTTCGGTTACCGGGTTAGCGGCAGCCTCTTTCAGGACAGCTTTGCCGGCCTTGGTGATTGTGTAGACCTTGCGGTCGCCATCGGTTTTTGACGAAACCAGCTTCTCTTCGCTCAGCGAACTGAGGGTTGTTTGCACTTGTCCGCTTGTTGGCCTTAGCGCGCCCCCGCTAGACACAACAATCGCGCTGATCATCTCTTGAGCATTCTTGGCCTCGATTGAAATGGAAGCGAGAATAGCAGTTTTCAACTGTGCCTCGGCAGGCATTTTTGAAGAGCTAGAGCTAGAGCTTGAGCTAAAGGCCTTGCCGGCACGCTCTCTGACCACGGAAACCAAATCGCCAAGCAATTCCCTCAATTCAGAATTCTTCGATGATTCGCTCATGGTGTCCCTTCAAAAACGTAAATGCAACAACAGATTCAAGCAATCGCGGTCGAGTTTCATTCCTCGAAGGCTAGGTTGTTCAAACTGAGACTCATTTTTCCCACTCAGCTCTTTTGATTCACGGACTCGGGATAATCTGAAGTTTCAAACAGTTCTTGAAAGTTGGTAATGGTGATAGAGGTAACTCTAAATAATGGTGTCGAAATGCCAATCCTAGGATTTGGAGTTTTCCAAATTCCAGAAGAATCTGACTGCATCGCTGCCGTAGAAGCCGCACTAGAGGTTGGATACCGTCACATTGATACCGCAGCGTCTTACCGCAACGAGGTTGCTGTTGGCAAAGCTATTGCAAACAGTGGAATCGACCGCAAAGATTTGTTTATCACCACCAAGGTTTGGATTGACAGTGCTGGCGAAGAGGGCGCTTTGCGTTCTTTTGAAAAGTCTTGTGAGAATCTTGGCACCGACTACCTAGACCTGTTCTTGATTCACCAGCCTTTCGGTGACATCTACGGCTCATGGAGAGCCATGGAGAAGTTGAACCGCGACGGTAGAGCTCGCGCGATCGGTGTTTCGAACTTTTATGCCGACAGGCTAGTCGACCTAATTGTGCACAACGAGATTGTGCCAGCGGTAAACCAAATCGAAACCCACCCGTTCTTTTCACGTGCCGACTACCAACCTCTGATGATTGAACATGGTGTTCAGATCGAGTCATGGGGCCCATTCGCAGAGGGCAAAAATGACCTCTTCACGAACCCAGTTCTAGCCAAAGTCGGTGCAAAGCACGGCAAGAGCATCGCGCAGGTGGTTTTGCGTTGGTTGATTCAGCGAGATGTTGTTGTGATTCCTAAATCAATTCGCCCAGACCGCATGGCTGAAAACTTTGATGTTTTTAACTTCGAGCTCGACAATCAAGACATGCAGACAATTGCGGCCCTCGACACAGGAGCAAGCCTTTTCTTTGATCACAGAACCCCAGAAATTGCCCAACGCTTGGGCACATACAAGATCGAACACTAATGGCCCTTTCTGTCGATGTTCAGGCCTACAACGACAAGCAAACGGCCGAAGACCGAGTGGTTTGCAATTGGCTGAGCTCAAGTATCGAAACAGCATTGCCAGAGGCGCTGGGCAAAGTTTGGCATGGCCACCCGGTGTGGTTCATAAACAACAACCCGGTAGTTGGGTATCACAGACAAAAAGACTCCGTGCGCATTTTGTTTTGGAGTGGGCAGTCGTTCGACGACGATTTGCTAAAAGCAGTTGGCTCTTTTAAGGCTGCCGGCCTCGCGATTGAATCGATCGAGACTTTAGATAAGGCCGCTTTTACGGTCTGGCTAGAGTCGAGCCGAGCCATTCAATGGGACTACGCGAATCTGCAGAAGAAAAAAACTCTCGAGAAGCTAACTGACTTCTAAATTTTCAAAAATTTACTGGATGTGTTCCGGATTCATCCAGAACAGGTCCCAAAGGTGACCGTCCAAGTCTTCGAAGCCCCAGCTATACATGAAGCCCATGTCTTCGGGCTCGTTGATCTTTCGCGCTCCGAGCGAATGGGCTTTCTCGGCTAGGGCAATCACGTCATCCTTGGTTGAGCAAGAGAAGGCAAAGATAGCCTCGGTTGAGGTTGATGGCGCGATTGGCTTGTCAATGAAGGCCGAGAACTTCGCGTGCTCGATGAGCATGACATAAACGGTCTCGTTGACGATCATGCAGGTCGATGTTTCATCCGTGAATTGGGCATTGAACTTAAAGCCCAGTTCTGTGAAGAAGTCGACGGATCGCTTGAGGTTTACGACCGGCAGGTTTACAAAGATTTGATT
>JBEGSA010000025.1:0-17226 GCA_041180145.1 Actinomycetota bacterium
TGGCCTCAGCAATAATTCCGACCCATTTGTTTGCCCAATGGTGGCAACGCTTCGCCCTCGAAGCTAGCGTTTTCTAGCCGCGCCTGTGCCAGACTGTTGGCATGAATATTTCAGACATCAACTGGCTAGCTGTTTTGGTTTCTTCGGTCGTCTTCTTCATGATCGAGGGCATTTGGTTTGGACCAAAGACTTTCTATCCGGTTTGGCAAAAAGCCATGGGTCGCAGCCCCGACGAAACCAGTGGTTCAGATATGCCCATGGGTGCCCTGTTTGGCAGCCTGTTCGCAGGAATTGTGGGTCAAGTAGTCGCCCTCGCAGTCTTTATCGAATTGGCAATCAAGGTAGACCCATCATTCGGCCTTGGTCATGGATTGTTGTCGGGATTTTTGTTGGCTTTGGGTTTGGTGGCCGGTTCGTCGTTGTCTCATCGCCTGTTCTCGCAGAAAAAGGCCTTTACCGTTTGGGTCATCGAGGTTGCACCTGATGTTCTATGCCTAACTGTCGCCGGCGCGATTCTTACTCTCTGGCAGTAGCAGTGACCGACATCGACGATTTTCTGGCCAACACCTCCGAGCCAGATAGATCTGCCCTCCTGCACCTGCGTGAGCAGATTTTGAGGCTTGTGCCAGACGCGGTCGAATGCATTTCCTATGCAGTTCCATGCTTCAAAGTAAATGGCAAGGGTGTCGCGGGCTTTGCCCCGTACAAAAAGCACCTGTCTTATTTTCCATTTAGCGGGCAAACCCTAAAAAATTTGCGGGAGTTTGATGGTTTCTCGCAAACCCAGGGCGCCTTGCACTTTAGCCCTGACAAACCCCTGACAGACCAACAGGTGCAACTTCTAATTGACACCCGATTGCGAGAAATCGCCGAGGGCTACGGCGCAAAAAAGTGAAGCGGCTACTCAGCGGCATCAATCCGTGGTTGCCGGTTTTCGCCTTCGTGACAATGTTTCACGTTATGCGAGGTTCAACAGGCGATGCCATCATTTTTGGAATCGGAACCGCCCTATTGATTGCCGACTGGAAGAAGTTGTTCAAGTGGCACATGCCTGAGCGACCTAAATTTGGCAAAGTTTCGGTGGCCCTTGCGATTCTTGTGAGTTCATCGGTGCTCTTTTTTTCAGAACGCGGGGGTTGGCAAGACGTAGTTCTGTTGTTGGCGTTGGCGCCGATTGCCCTAACTTTGGTCTACTATCGCGACCACGGGCCCAAGCCATCGTCGACCAGGCTCATGGCTAGAACAAAGTGGATTTGGTTGACCCTTGCCCTTGTGATGGCGGTTAGTGAACTCTTTGCCTACATCTGGGCCAGCGTCTTCAAAGATGACCAGAGTTATCCGACCATCTCAATCATCGTGAACCCGGTGCTCGAGTCGCCATATGGTCGCGGCATATTTTTGATTCTTTGGATGCTGATTGGCGTCGGAATACTTCAGCTTTGGAGGAAGAAATAATGCCTCCAATTCCTGTGATTGAATACCTAGCGGTCATACTGGCTGGTTTCGCCGCCTGGCTATTCGGCAGGCTCAGGCCTGATTTGATTTCACCCTTCGGCGACCTAATCGCTCGAATAATGCACAACCGCAATACCCGCATCGCAGTAATTGTGGTGTGGTGGTGGTTGGGTTGGCACTTCTTTACGGTTTAGCCTTGGCTTAGAAAAGGAACTCAATGACGAATCTTCCAACTGTTGGCCACTTCATTGCTGGCAAGGTTCAACCAAGCAATTCGGGGCGAACCGCCGAAGTTTTTGACCCGGCTCTTGGTGTGGCGACAAAGCAAGTTGCACTTGCAAACCAGGTCGAAATTGAATCGGCCGTCGAATCTGCAAAGACTGCTTTTCCAGCATGGCGAGACACCTCGCTTGCGAAACGCCAGCAGGTGATGTTTGCCTTTCGCGAGCTGCTGAACAGTCGCAAGGGTGAACTCGCGCAAATTATTACCGCCGAGCACGGCAAAGTTTTGAGTGATTCTTTGGGTGAGATCACCCGTGGTCAAGAGGTTGTCGAATTTGCAACAGCAATTCCGCACCTGATGAAGGGTTCGTATTCAGAAAATGCCTCAACCGGCGTAGATGTCTATTCGACGCGCCAGCCATTGGGTGTGGTCGGCATCATCAGCCCCTTCAACTTTCCGGCGATGGTGCCAATGTGGTTTTTTCCGCTGGCTATCGCGGCGGGAAACACGGTGGTGTTGAAGCCCTCTGAAAAAGACCCGAGTGCAGCAATTTGGCTTGCAGAGCTATTCAAAGAGGCTGGCCTGCCCGATGGCGTTTTCAACGTTCTGAACGGTGACAAAGAGGCGGTCGATGGGCTTTTGACTCACCCAGATGTAGCAGCGATTTCATTCGTGGGATCAACGCCAATTGCTAAATACGTATACGAAACCGGAACCAAGCACGGAAAGCGCGTTCAGGCTCTAGGCGGTGCCAAGAATCACATGCTGGTGCTGCCTGACGCCGACTTAGACTTGGTTGCCGATTCTGCCATCAACGCAGGATTTGGGTCTGCTGGTGAGCGCTGTATGGCCATTTCGGTGGTTGTTGCGGTTGAGCCCGTGGCAGACGAACTCATTCAGAAGGTAGTTACCCGAATGAAGGCGCTCAAAACGGGCGATGGCCGCCGCGCCTGCGACATGGGTCCCCTAATCACCAAGGCTCATCGTGACAAAGTAGCCTCGTACATCGATGTCGCCGAGTCTGACGGCGCAGTGGTGGTGGTCGATGGTCGCCAAGGTGATTTCGACGGCGAACCAACTGGCTTCTGGCTCGGCCCAACTCTCATCGACCGAGTATCGACTGCTTCGTCGGTTTACCGCGATGAAATTTTCGGACCGGTGCTATCCGTGGTCAGAGTTGACAGCTACCAGGACGGGCTCAATCTGATCAACCAATCAGAGTTTGGCAATGGAACCGCGATTTTTACAAATGATGGCGGTGCGGCAAGGCGGTTCCAGAACGAGGTCGAGGTTGGCATGATCGGAATCAACGTGCCGATTCCTGTGCCGGTTTCTTATTACTCATTTGGCGGATGGAAGAACTCGCTGTTTGGCGACACCAAAGCTCATGGCGACGAGGGCGTTCACTTCTTTACCCGAGGCAAGGCGATCACGAGCCGATGGCTTGACCCAAGCCACGGCGGCATAAATTTGGGTTTCCCCCAGAACTAACTACTTGTCGTCGACGTCGCGCATTGGCGAACCAACAACGCGAGAGCCCGCGGCTAGGTCGCGGGTGACTGTGGTGTTAGCGCCGATGATCGAATTGTCGCCAATTGTGATATTTCCAATCAAGGTCGCGCCTGCCCCAATAGAAACATTGTTGCCCACAGTTGGATGACGTTTGACCGACTCAAGGGTGCGGCCGCCAAGGGTTACGCCGTGATACATAAGAACATCATTGCCAATCACGGCGGTTTCGCCGATGACTACACCCATGCCGTGGTCGATAAATACACGGCGGCCAATTTGAGCGCCCGGGTGAATTTCGATGCCTGTCCAGAAACGAGTGAGGTTTGAAAGCACTCTGGCCAGGGTGCGCAATTTGCGCTTCCAAATCCAGTGTGAAACGCGATGTTGCCAAACAGCGTGAAGACCCGGCGAGGTCATAAACATCTCGAATCGAGTGTTTGTCGCTGGGTCACGCACTAGGGCTGCG
The DNA here is from genome assembly GCA_041180145.1 of Actinomycetota bacterium. Lineage (GTDB taxonomy): Bacteria > Actinomycetota > Actinomycetes > Actinomycetales > Microbacteriaceae > Rhodoluna. The sequence goes on from JBEGSA010000025.1 coordinate 3,657, forward strand.
TCAATATCCTCGATTACTCGAGAAAGCAGGTTTTGGGGCATTTAGTCCATCAAGTCAGAGTACAAAGCGGTTGAGAGGTATCTCTCACCGAACGAAGCCAAGATTACAACAATAATCTTGCCAGCGTACTCTGGGCGGTTCGCAATCTGGTTTACGCCCCAAAGAGCGGCACCACCAGAAATTCCAGCCAAGATGCCCTCTTGGGTAGCTGCGGCGCGTGCCCACGCGAAAGCCTCTTCGCTCGGAGCGTCAAGAACCTCGTCGTAAATGCCGGTGTTTAGAACGGGTGGAACAAAGTTTGCACCGATTCCCTGAATTGGGTGGCCCGATGGTGAGCCACCGTTGAGAATTGGCGAGGCAGCGGGCTCAACGGCAATGATCTTGATGTCTGGGTTGCGCTTCTTTAGCTCTTCGCCAACGCCGGTGATGGTTCCGCCGGTTCCAATGCCGGCAACAACTGCAGCAACCTTGCCGTCGGTGTCACGCCAAATTTCATCTGCCGTGGTGGTCGCGTGAATAAAAGGGCCGGCTGGATTCTCGAACTGCTTAACCAAGATCGCACCGGTCTCTGCTGCGATTGCCTCAGAACGTGCAACCGCACCCTTCATTCCTTCTGGCGCCGGGGTTAGAACAAGCTCTGCACCGTATGCACGTAGAAGGGCACGACGCTCTTTCGACATCGACTCAGGCATGGTCAAAATTACCTTGTAACCGCGAGCTGCGCCGACCGCCGCGAGGGCAATTCCAGTGTTGCCCGAGGTTGCCTCAACAATCGAACCGCCAGGCTTTAGCTGGCCCGACTGCTCCGCCGCATCGACCATGGCGATTGCTAGACGGTCCTTTACCGATGAGGTTGGGTTATAAAACTCAAGTTTTGCCGCAATGGTTGCCTTTGACTCTGGGTAAAGGCGGTTGATGCGAACGAGAGGAGTGTTACCAAACGCTGCGGTGATGTCATTAAGAATCGGCATGATGATCCAATCGTTTTAGGCCAAGGCCCGGGTTGTGATTTTGTGAAGTTTTCCATTGGTGGCCAGAACACTCGAAGATTCGGCGGTCAGAGGTCCTTCGAGTGCGCTAAATTCACCACCTGCTTGTTCAACGATAGGCACAAGCGCGGCGATGTCGTAAATTTTGAGGTCATGTTCTGTAACAATTTCGAGGGCTCCTTCGGCCAGGAGCATGTAGCTCCAAAAGTCGCCGTAGGCTCGAGTTCGCCAAATTTGGCGGCTGAACTCGATGAGCTGCTGGGCCTTGCCCGCTTGGTCCCACAGCTGCAAATTGTTGTAGCTGAGTGAGGCGTGTTCGAGGTCGCTGATGCCAGAGACGGCGAGCTTGCGCACCGAGCCATCGATGTCACGGGTGAATGCACCAATCTCGGGTGCCGCCCACCAGCGACGACCCATCGCCGGGGCCGAAACCACCGAGACAACCGGCTTTCCATCGACGGCCAAGGCAATCAGGCTTGCCCATACCGGAACACCGCGAAGGTAATTCGCGGTTCCGTCGATCGGGTCAATAATCCAGGTGCGGTTCGAGCCCTGCTTGGCATCACTGTTGCCATATTCTTCGCCGATCAGGGCATCGTTTGGCGCCTTTGCTGCCAATACGGCCTTCAGTGCCTGCTCAACCGAACGGTCTGCGTCGGTAACCGGGCTGCGATCTGGCTTGCTTTCAACCTTCAGGTCAAGCGCGCGAAAACGCTCGAGGGCAATCGAGTCAGCCAAGTCGGCTAGTTCGAGCGCCAGGTTCAGATCGGCTTGGTAGGTCATGGGGCAATTCTATTCGTCTGCGCCCGCGCGCTTGTCGGCGTCGCTGCGCTTCTCAAATGGATCTGAATGGGTCGCCAACGAGCTCATAAGTCTTCTCAGCGAGTCAACGCGTCCAGCCCCGGTTTCGCCCAAACGGCCATCAGTCAGCGCTAGGTCAAGCTCGCAATCAGGTGCATCGGCAAGGTGACTGCAGTCTCGCGGGCAGGTCTCAATTACCGCGTAGAGATCTTCAAATGATCGCAAGATGTTTTCGGGTTTCACGTGCCCTAGGCCGAACGAACGAACACCCGGGGTGTCGATGATCCAGGCGTCGCTGAGTTGAATTGCTCGAACCGAGCTCGATGTGTGACGCCCACGCCCCGTTACGGCATTAACTCCGCCGGTCGCCCTGAACTGGTCAGGCGCAAGAGCATTCACCAGAGTCGATTTGCCCACGCCCGAGTGTCCCACCATGACCGTGGTTTGACCCTTCAAAAGGCTGCGCAGCACATCAATGCTCGGGTCGTCAGACCGGTTCAAAATAACCGGGATGCTTAGGCCGGCAAAGTTCTTTAGGAAGGGCTCTGGGTCGGCCAAGTCAACCTTGGTGATCACGAGAATCGGTTTCAAGCCTGCGTCGTATGCGGCAGCAAGGTATCGATCGATTAGGCGAGTACGAGGTTCGGGGTTGGCGATTGCGACCACGATCGCCATTTGAGTTGCGTTGGCCACAATCACTCGTTCAACCAGGTCGCTGTCATCGGCGCTGCGTCGAAGCAGCGAGGTGCGAGGCTCAACCCGCACAATTCTCGCTAGGGCGCCCTCAGTTTCTGAAGTGTCGCCGGCTAAAGCAACTCTGTCGCCAACTGCTGCCCCAACCTTTCGCAATTCTTTTCCCATAGTGGCGGTGATTGAGCGCTCGTCATCTTCGAGCAAGATGTGGTACCTGCCCATGTCGACCCCGGTTACCAGACCAATTGGAGCAGATTTGTGCTCGGGTCGTTTTTTAGTCCTCGGCTTGTTGCCCTTGGGGTTAGGTCTAACGCGCACATCGGTTTCATCCAGGTCGTGTTGCCCCGGATCTGGCTCATAGAGCCAACTCAAGCGCGGCCTTCGAGCATGGTTAGCCACATCTTGTCGAAGTTGGGCATGGTTTTCGATGTGGTCGTGATGTCTTCGATTTCGATGCCGGGTACTCTGAGCCCAATGATGGCGCCGGCGGTTGCCATGCGGTGATCTTCGTATGTGTGCCACAGTGCGCCGTGAAGATTTTCGCTTGGGTCAATCTCAAGACCATCAGCCGTTTCGCGCGCGATGCCACCGATTCGATTGATTTCGGCAGCCAAGGCAGCAAGGCGGTCGGTTTCGTGGCCGCGAAGGTGGGCAACCCCTCGAATAACGGTTGGCGAATCGGCGATGGCTGCAAGGGCGGCAATTACAGGCGTAAGTTCGCCACCAATCGAAAGATCGATGTCGATGCCTTGAATTTTGCCATCAGAGGTGATTGTTAATCCGCGCTCGTCACGCACGATGGTTGCGCCCATCTGCTGAAGAATGCCATCAAATTCGTCGCCAACCTGGGTGGTAGAGGTTGGCCAACCAGTCACTGTTACTGAGCCACCGGCCACCATCGCAGCAGCCAAGAACGGGCCAGCGTTTGAGAGGTCTGGTTCGATGGCGAATGTGCCGCCCGAAATTGGCCCGGGCTCAACGCGCCAAACAGCCTCGTAGGGGCTCGAAACTTTCACGCCACGCTTCTCGAGGCAATCGAGCGTCATCTCGATGTGTGGCATAGATGGAAGGTGCTCACCCTGGTGCTTAAGGGTCAGACCATTCTTAAACCGAGCGGCTGCTAGCAGCAGTCCAGAAACAAACTGACTCGAGGCCGACGCATCGATGACGATTTCGCCGCCTGCAACCGCTCCGGTGCCGTGCACGGTGAATGGCAAAGCGGCGGCACCTTCGTCTGTGACCTTCACTCCAAGAGCTTTCAGGCTCTCGATTGTGGTGTGCATTGGGCGTCGTCTGGCTGCAAGGTCGCCATCAAAACGGATGTCGCCACTGGTTAACACAGAAATTGGCGGCACGAAGCGCATGACTGTTCCGGCAAGGCCACAGTCGATGTTGGCCGAAGTGTCGAAGGTTGCCGGTGTGATTTTTAGGTCGCCATTTTCCAGTTCGTCGATTTTGGTTCCGAGTAGTCGCAGTGCTTCGATCATCAGGGCACTGTCGCGAGAGGCTAGGGGAGCGGTCAGCAGGGTTGGGCCCTCGGCGAGAGCCGACAAAACCAGTTCTCGATTGGTAAGTGATTTTGAGCCTGGCAACGAAACGGTTGCGTTTAAAGGTCCGCTAGAGACTGGCGCGGGCCAGGGCTGGGAATACGTGGTCGAAGTCATTGGTTTCTAAATTACCAGCACAATTCGGAATCAAAAGATAGAAAGGTCGTTCAATGTCTGGCTTTGCGTTTGACAGCCCGACCTTTGGTGGCCGCAGGCTAAAATCAAAGACGATGACGTCAAAACCGAACGAGCAAGAACGAAGCAAGATTCAGGCTTTCGAGCAGCAGGCTTTGCCGCTGATGCCTCAGCTTTACGGAGCTGCCCTGCGCTGGACGCGAAACCCCTCTGATGCCGAAGATTTGGTTCAGGAAACCTTTGCCAAAGCCTTCGTGGCTTGGGCGCAGTATCAGCAGGGAACAAACCTCAAGGCATGGTTGTACCGAATCATGACCAACACCCACATCAATCTCTATAACAAACGCGCAAAAGACCAGGCCAAGGGCGGCCTAGACGATCTCGAAGATTGGCAGCTAGGCTCGGCCGAATCGGTCACCTCGCTCGCATCGCGCTCGGCTGAACTCGAAGCCATCGACAACTTGCCCTCTGAAACCATCAAAAAGGCACTTCACGAAATCCCGGATGAATTCCGTATGGTCGTCTACTACGCGGTCGTTGACGGGTTGCCATACGCGGAAATCGCTGAAGTGATGCAGACCCCGGTCGGCACAGTGATGAGCCGTTTGCACAGAGGCAAGAAACTTTTGAAAAAACTGTTAGCCGAATATGCAGCCAGCGAAGGTTACGACGTAACCGGAGAGGGAGAAAAATAATGTCTTTCGATTGCCAAGAGACCAAGCGCCACGTGCACGAGTATCTTCACAACGAGCTGAGTGACAACGAAATCGAAGAGATTACCGCTCACCTTGCCAACTGCGACAGTTGTGAGACCGACTACGACATGGAGAACTTGATTAACGGTGCCATTCGAGAATCTTGCACCGAGGTTCCGCCTCAAGAGCTGGCCGATCGTGTGTTGGCCGAGATTCGCCGCATTCAGGCCAACGGCGGCAGCCACTAGGTCAAAACCAAAATTCAAACAAGAAAACCACCCTTAGGGGTGGTTTTTTTATTCAGGTTCGGGCAGTCCCAACCATTCATACCAGCCGCGGTTCAGAACCAACCAGGCCAGCAAACCGTGACCTACCTGCCCGGGAATTCCGTGCACCGAATCGGCGAGGTCCTGATTCCAGCCCTCATGCTCGACCAACGGTCTAAAGCAGTCGACAAATGGAATGCCTCGTCTGGTGGCAACATCTTCGAAACCTGAGGCCAGGTGTTCGATTTCGTTGTTTAGCTCTGGGTTGCGATGCGGTGTTGGGCCAACCAAGAAGGTTTCGATGCCGGCGCGCTTGGCTTCGTCGACAATCGTTGCAATGTTTAGTCGGCTTCGCGAAATTGATATTCCGGCTGCCGGGTCAGCATTCGAGAGTGCGATGACGAGGCGGTTCTCGGTGTCGGCGCTAAAACGTTTTTGAACCTCGATTGCCCATCGCTCAGCCAACATAGTCGTGGTTTCATCTGGGGCAGGCAGTGCAAAAATGTCGATCCGAGGGTCGGTTGAGGGTGTTTTCGCTGTTACGCGACCAACCCATCCCATGCCCTTTGGGTCACCTGCGGCCGAAACCAGCGCATCGCCAAGAATGACGATGCGCACATCGCGGCGCGGTTCTTGCTGCATCTTAGATCGAGAATGCGCGCTGCACGAGGTCGGCCTGTTCTACGGCGTGACTCTTGGCAGAACCGGTTGCTGGCGACGCACTCGCTGGCCGAGACACAAGCTTGGCAACCTTTCCGTCCATGTAGCGAGGCAAGAACAAGCCGATGTATGTCCATGGGCCTTGGTTCGCAGGTTCGTCTTGAACCCAGACCAACTCGGCGTTTGGATATTCTGCGTAGGCGGCCTTAATCTCATCTACCGGGGTTGGGTACAGCTGCTCGACGCGCACGATTGCGGTGGTGCCATCGCCGCGCTTCTGCGCCTCAGCCAAAAGATCCCAGTAAACCTTGCCCGAGCAGAACAGCACGCGACGAACAGCGTTCTTGTCTAGGTTCTGCTCATCCTTGATTACCGGCTTGAAGGTGCCGCTAGTGAAGTCTTCGACTGACGAAGATGCTGCCTTCAGGCGAAGCATCGACTTAGGAGTAAAGACAATCAGCGGACGCTTTGGGTTTGAGTAAGCCTGACGACGCAGCAAGTGGAAGTGCGACGCCGGTGTCGATGGCTGAGCTACGGTCATGTTGTTCTCGGCACAAAGTTGCAGATAGCGCTCGATGCGGGCAGACGAGTGGTCTGGACCCTGGCCTTCATAACCGTGAGGCAAAAGAAGAACTACACCTGAGTGCTGGTTCCATTTTTGCTCGGCCGAGGAAATGAACTCGTCGATGATGGTCTGGGCACCGTTGGCGAAGTCGCCGAACTGGGCTTCCCAAAGCACTAGCGCGTTCTTGTTCTCTACTGCGTAGCCATACTCGTAACCCATTGCCGCATACTCGCTAAGCAACGAGTCATAGATGTAGAACTTTGCTTGGTCTTGGCTGAGGTTGCGCAGTGGCATCCACTCTTGACCGTTTTCACGGTCGTGGAACACGGCGTGGCGTTGAACAAAGGTGCCACGGCGGCTGTCTTGGCCTGCCATGCGAACGGTTTTGCCCTCAAGAAGGAGTGAACCCAAAGCCAAAAGCTCGCCGAATCCCCAGTCGATGCCGCCCTCGCGGCTCATTTCGACGCGCTTTGCCAAAAGCTGCTGAAGCTTAGGGTGCACGTTGAAACCTGGAGGCTGATTGTTGTGTGCGTTTCCGATGAGTTCGACAACGTTACGTGGAATCGCAGTTGCGTGCTCGACACCCGTTTGGTCACTGGCGGTGGTGCCAATTCCAACCGGGCGCGGAACCAATGCCGGTGCCGCAACCATCGCCTCGTGAACCTCAACGAAAGCGTTCTCTAGACGGCTCTGGAAACCGGTGTTTGCAGCTTCAAATTCTTCGCGGGTGATATCGCCTCGGCCAACAAGTGATTCAAGGTACAGGGTGCGAACAGAGCGCTTAGCCTCGATCAGGTTGTACATGAGTGGCTGGGTCATCGACGGGTCGTCACCTTCGTTGTGACCGCGGCGACGGTAACAGATGATGTCGATCACGACGTCTTTCTTGAATTCCTGACGGAATTCGAGTGCCAGACGAGCCACACGAACTACCGCTTCAGGGTCGTCGCCGTTCACGTGGAAGATCGGTGCCTGGATACCCTTGGCAACATCGGTTGAGTAAACGGTTGAACGCGATTCGCCCGGAGGTGTGGTGAAGCCAACCTGGTTGTTAATCACGATGTTGATGGTTCCACCGGTCTTGTAGCCGCGAAGCTGCGACATGTTCAAGACCTCTGGAACAACGCCCTGACCAGCAAAAGCCGCGTCACCGTGAATGATGACCGGAAGCACTGGGTAGACATCGTTTGAAATCGCGTCAACGGCGTCAAGTTTCGCGCGCACGATGCCCTCAACCACAGGGTTTACGGCCTCAAGGTGAGAAGGGTTGGCGGCAAGAGAAACACGAACCTGCTTACCCTCCATGTTGGTGAAGGTGCCTTCAGTGCCGAGGTGATATTTGACGTCACCAGAACCTTGAACGGTCTTTACATCGGTGTTGCCTTCAAATTCGCGGAACACCTGACCGTAGGTTTTTCCAGCAACGTTGGTTAGAACGTTTAGACGACCTCGGTGCGCCATGCCGATGACAACTTCGTGCAATTCGGCGTTTGCCGCTTCTTGAAGAATCTCATCGAGCGCGGCGATAGTTGATTCGCCACCTTCAAGCGAGAAGCGCTTCTGGCCCACGAACTTGGTCTGCAAGAAGGTTTCGAAAGCCTCTGCCTCGTTGAGCTTCTCAAGAATTCGCAGCTGCTCTTCGCGGGTTGGCTTTGAGTATGGGCGCTCAAGCTTTTCTTGGAACCACGCGCGCTGCGCTGGGTCTTGAATGTGCATGAACTCAACACCGACGGTGCGGCAGTAGCTGTCGCGCAGAATCTTGTAGATATCGCGGAACTGCATCTTTGGCTTGCCGCCAAAACCACCGGTTTTGTATGTGCGGTCTAGGTCCCACAGGCTTAGACCGTGAGTTCGGATGTCGAGGTCTGGGTGCGAGCGCTGCTTGTATTCAAGAGGGTCGACATCGGCCATCAAGTGACCGCGCACGCGATACGCGTTGATCATTTCTTGAATGCGAGTCTCTTTGGCGCGATCGTCTTCAAGGTCGCGCTCGAAGTCGGTGGCCCAGCGCACAGGCTCGTATGGAATGCGCAAGTCAGCAAAGATTTCGTCATAGAAACCGCGAGCACCCAAAAGTAGCTCGTGAACCTTCTTTAGGAACTCGCCCGAACCTGCGCCTTGAATCACGCGGTGGTCGTAGGTCGAGGTCAACGTGATGGTTTTGCTAACGCCCAGCTTGGAAAGCTGAGACTCAGACATGCCCTGAAACTCTGCTGGGTAGTCGAGTGCGCCAGCGCCAACGATGCAGCCCTGCCCCTTCATTAGGCGGGGAACCGAGTGAACGGTGCCAATGCCTCCTGGGTTGGTGAGCGAAATCGTCGATCCGGCAAAGTCGCCAGCGGTCAACTTGTTGTCGCGAGCCTTCTTGACCAGCTCTTCGTAGGCGCTCAGATACTCGGCAAAGTTTAGGCGCTGGGCGCGCTTGATGTTAGGCACCAAAAGGGCACGGGTGCCATCTTCTTTTGGAATGTCGATTGCCAGACCAAAGTTAATGTTTGCCGGGCTGACTGAGGCTGGCTTGCCGTCGATTACGTCGTAGTAAACGTTCTGGCTCGGGAACTCTTTGAGAGCACGGATGATTGCAAAACCGATTAGGTGGGTGAACGAAACCTTGCCGCCACGGGTGCGAGATAGGTGGCTGTTGATCACGATGCGGTTGTCAATCAAAAGTTTCGCTGGAACCGTGCGCACCGAGGTGGCGGTTGGAACCTCGATAGAGGCATCCATGTTGGTAGCCAAAGCCTTTGACATGCCCTTGAGAATGTTTACGGTGTCTTCTTCGACCTCGCCCGACTCGATGGTGTCGATTAGGCCGGTAACCGGAGCCTGGGCCGGAATCGGCTGAGGCTTGGCTTCGACGCGGGTTGTCTTGGCGACCATTTGAGCGGGTTCGCTAGGAGCCATCGCAGCTGGGGCTGCTGGAGCAACGGGTGCTGCAGGGGGAGTGATTGGGGCGGCTGGCTGAGCCGGAGTTGCGGCTTGAACCGGGATAGTCACGGGACCGGTGGTTGCGTGAGGGGTCTCAGTTGGCTTGTAGTTCTCGAGAATCGGCCACCAGGCCTTGTCTACAGAGTCAGGATTTGCCTTGTACTGGGCATACATTTCGTCGACTAACCAATCGTTAGCTCCGAATGCGTTGTCACCGTTTGCGTTCTCGCCGTTGCCTGACAGAGAAACCACCTCTTTATGATTGTCCGTTCGATGTGCAGGTCAAGCCTACCCCAAGAAGGCTATGCTGATAGGACGATGAACGAGTGGCTGATGCTGTTTTTTGGCATGATTCTGACCATTGGAACCGGTTTGTTCGTAGCCAGCGAATTTTCGCTGGTGAACCTTGAGCGAAGCGATCTTGAAGCTCGTCGCGAACGCGGAGAACGCGGCTTGAGCAACAGCATCCGTGCTCTAAAAAAGACCAGCACCCACCTCTCGGGTGCACAGCTCGGAATCACGTTGACCACAATGCTCACCGGATTCTTGGTCGAACCATCGCTTACCCACCTATTGAAGCCGACATTGCAAAGCCTTGGAGTCGCAGAAAACCTTCTAGAGGGTGTTGGCCTAGCCATCAGCATGTTTATCGCCACCGTAGTTTCAACTTTGATTGGCGAGCTAGTACCCAAAAAGTTGGCCCTTTCGATTCCGCTTCAAGTCAATAAGTTCGTCGTTGGTTTTCAACTTGCATTCACTTGGCTTTTCACTTGGATGATTTTTGTCCTTAACCGAGTCGGTAACGGCATCGTTCGTTCGATCGGCATTGAGCCAAAAGAAGAGTTGAGTTCGACTCGAACCGCCGAAGAACTTTCGTCGCTGGTGCGGCGTTCGGCAATTTTGGGCGCACTTGATGCGCAAACGGCAACGCTTCTGACCAAGACGCTGGCCATGAGCCAGTTGGTTGCTGCCGACGTAATGACTCCGCGGCCTCGCATGCAGGCTCTAGAAAGCGATGCCACAGTTTCGAATGTGATTGAGCTATCGGTCAAGACGGGTTATTCGAGATTCCCGATTCACGAAGGTTCAACCGACGACATAATCGGCGTTGTGCACATAAAGCAAGCCGTTGCGGTGCCGCGTGAAAAACGTGCCGAGCTTCCGGTCACAGCGATCATGGTCGAGGCCCTACGTGTTCCCGAAACCATGCCTCTCGAGTCGCTCTTGGTTGAACTTCGAGCAAAGGGCCTGCAGCTTGCGATAGTTGTCGATGAATACGGTGGCACCGCCGGCATTGCAACCCTCGAAGACCTGATCGAAGAGCTCGTCGGCGAACTTGTCGACGAACACGACCGCGCGAAAGCGGGCGTCACCAGAGGCGCAAACTCTTCGATTTTGTTCCCGGGCATGATTCGCCCAGATGAGCTTCTCGAAATGGCAATCAAGGTTCCTGCCGATGGCGCTTACGAAACCGTTGCCGGCTACATCATGAGCGTCCTTGGTCGCATTCCAGCAGTGGGCGACGAGGTCGAAATTGAAGACGGCGTTTTAAGAATTGAACGCATGGATGGTCGCCGCGCCGACCGAGTTCGATTCACACCGAACCCCGAAACACTGGAGGGGTTGTCGAATGAGTAGCGACTGGGCAGGCATCGTTTGGTTCTTGGTGTTGATTTTGTTCAACGGCTTCTTTGTGGGTGCTGAATTCGCGGTAATTTCTGCTCGACGAGCCCAAATTGAACCACGCGCAGATGCGGGCAGTCGACCGGCCAAATTGACCATCAAGGGCATGGAGTCGGTTTCTTTGCTGCTGGCAACAGCGCAACTTGGCGTTACCATTTGCTCGCTATTGATTCTTTTGATTGCCGAGCCGAGCATTCATCACCTTCTCGAACCGCTGCTTTCTGGTTTTGGCTGGACTGAAGGTTTGGTCTCGGGAGTCTCGTTCGCGTTGACATTGATTTTGGTATCGTTCTTGCACGTTGTGGTTGGCGAAATGGTGCCAAAGAACATTTCGTTCTCAATTCCCGAGCGTGCCGCGTTGATTTTGGTGCCGATGCTCTATGGTTTGGCTCAGGTTTTGCGACCTGTGGTTTGGGCGTTGAATGCGATTGCGAATGCAATTCTTCGGTTGTTCAGGGTTGAACCCAAAGATGAGGCCAACAGTTCATACACGCTTGACCAGGTCGAAGACATTGTCGAGCACTCAACCCGCGAAGGTGCACTCGAAGACTTTAGCGGAACCCTTACCAACACCTTTGAGTTCACCGAGAAGCAGGTGCACCATGTGGCTGTTCCAGTCGAAAGCCTGATTTCGTTCCGCGAAACGGTAACCCCGCGCGAAGTAGAGCAGGCCGTAGCTAAGTATGGTTTCTCACGTTATCCGCTTACGGATGAGCAAGATGAGCTGGTTGGCTATCTGCACCTCAAAGATGTAATTGACCTTCGAGAAGATGAAGGGAACGATTCGTTTCCGGCCAAGCGGGTTCGAACCCTGATTTCGCTGCCTGAGACCATGGAACTCGAAGATGCGCTTGCTTCGATGCGCCGAGTGCACGCGCACATGGCAAAGTCTTTCGACGCCAACGGAGTGGTTCGCGGCGTGCTGTTTCTTGAGGACATACTCGAAGAACTTGTCGGCGAAGTTAACGACGCCTCGCAACGCTAGGTTCTAGAACTTGCCTCGGCTGTATTGCTTAGGCCAGTAGTCAACTTCAACTCCCAGCTCAGCCGCGGCGCGAAGTGGCCACATAGGATCACGCAGGTCGGCGCGACCAATCATGATTACCTCAACATTTCCGCGCTCAAGAATTTCTTCGGCCTGTTTTCCTGTCGTGATTTGGCCAACAACGGCTACAGGTTCTTCGACTCGCTCAGCAACGAATTCGGCAATTGGCACCTGATAGCCAGGCCCGGTTGGAATTTGAACACCAGTTACCAATCCGCCGGTAGAGATGTCGAACAGGTCGGCTCCGACGTTGGCGCACATGCGCGCTACTTCAGCGGTTTGTGCCTCATCCCAGCCGCCCTCGACATAGTCGGTTGCCGAGAAGCGAATCATCAACGGCATGCCCTCGCCAACTTCGGCGCGAATGGCTGCCACGATTTCGACTAGCAAGCGAGCTCGGTTTTCAAGGCTTCCGCCGTAACTGTCGTTTCTTTTATTGGTCAGTGGCGACAAGAACTGGTGAATCAAATAACCGTGCGCCGCGTGAATTTCGAGGGCGTCAAAACCGGCATCGACCGAGCGCCTGGCCGCGCGCGCAAAGTCGGCAACAACCTCGCCAACCTCGTCGGTGGTTAATTTCCGTGGTGCTGCATAGCCTGAGAACGACTCATCGGTTGAGGAGACAGACTGCCAACCGCCCTCATCGAGTGGAATTGAACCTTGGCCAGACCACTCTCGATAAATCGATGCCTTGCGGCCCGCGTGTGCCAATTGGATTCCCACGGCTGCACCCTGCGAGTGCATGAAATCGACGATGTATGACCACGCGTCGGTGTGTTGGTCGTTCCAGATACCAGTGTCCCAGGCGCTGATTCGCCCGACTGGGTTTACGGCGGTTGCCTCAACAATCACTAGGCCCGCACCTCCGGCAGCACGTGCCCCATAGTGAACCAGATGCCATTCAGTTGGCATGCCGTCTTGGTCCTCTGCCGAATACTGGCACATCGGGGCAACCCAAATACGGTTTCTAACTTCAAGGTCGCGCACGCGAATAGATTCAAATAACTTGGCCATGCTTCCACTCTACGTTTCGGTAGCCTTGAATTATGACCACAACGTATGCTCGTCTGCTGAGAAAGCCGCGAGTCGAGGATGACAAATATTCCCGTGGTGTGGTCGGATTTGTGACCGGCTCTGAGGGGTTTCCCGGTGCCGCAATTTTGGGCGTGACAGCAGCCATTCGAGTTGGAATTGGAATGGTTCGATATCTTGGGCCAGACAGTGTTTCAAATCTTTTGATTGAGTCGCGCCCCGAAGTGGTTCTGCAGTCGGGTAGATGTCAAAGCTGGGTCGTAGGTTCGGGTATTTCGATTGAGTCTGCTGGCGAGCAGGCCGCGAGAATTGTTGAACTAGCGTGCCGGCCCGGTTATTTAGTGGTCGATGCTGGTGCACTTGACCTGATTGATTTTGCCAACTGCAAGGCAAACTGTGTGCTCACACCTCACTCAGGTGAATTGAGCCGATTGCTAGGCCGACTGGGCGTTGACCTTTCGCGTGAGAAAATCGAGGCAGATCGTGAAGGCGCAGCGATGTTAGCAGCCGAGCTCACCGGTCAAACCATCT
>JBEGSA010000026.1:0-16695 GCA_041180145.1 Actinomycetota bacterium
ACGCCATATTGCCACCTTTAGGCTTAGAACATGTTTTTCGAGCAGATGCACCCTAGCTGGCAGGCTGTGTTGCTCTCGAAAAAGCCACTTCTCGATGCAATTGAATCGAAGGTTTTGAGCTTAGGCACAGAGGTCGTGCCTCCACTTAGCCAGGTTATGCGTGCTTTCGAGCTGCCACTCGAGCAAGTTCGTGTGCTGATAGTCGGGCAAGACCCTTACCCATCGCCTGGTCATGCAATTGGGCTTTCATTTGCCGTTTCCGCCGAAACCAAGCCGCTGCCACGCAGCCTGACCAACATTTTGCGCGAGTTGAACGACGATCTAGGTCGACTGAATACCGACGCAAGCCCTCGCGCCGGAGACCTAACCAAGTGGACACATCAGGGCGTGCTTCTGCTGAACCGGCACCTAACTGCCGTTTCAAGCGAAGCCGGCTCACTAATGGATATCGGTTGGTCGGATTTCACCGATGAAGTGGTCACGATTTTGAATCGCAAACGAGGTCGTCGTCTCGTCTCGATCCTGTGGGGCGCTCAAGCTCAATCGCTTGCACCGAAGCTCTGCGATTCACAAATTCTGGCTTCGGCTCATCCAAGCCCGCTGTCAGCACGTAAGGGTTTCTTTGGCAGCCGGCCTTTTTCGAAGGCAAACGCTGCTCTCGAGATGGTTGGCGAACAGCCGATAGATTGGTCTTGTTAGGAGATCTCATGGCATTGGATTCAGAGTCACGCTGGCGCTTGGTGCGCATGATGAAGGCGAAGGGCACCACGCCTGCTTCAACAGAAGTGGTTATTCGCCCCGCGGCAATTGGCGACCTTTGGCAGGTTCTCGAGATTTACAACTACTACATCAAGAACAGCGTGGTTACCTTCGACCTCGAAACCATGAGTCTCGACGATTGGCGCGAAAAGTTCGAATGGATCCAGGGCTTGAAGTTGCCTTTCATAGTCGCAACGAGTGAAAGCGGGCAAATTCTAGGCTTTGCCTACGTAGCGCCTTGGCGTCAAAAAGCGGCCTACCGTAGAACGGTTGAAGACAGTATCTATTTGCGCCCTGCTGCAACCGGAAAACGAATCGGAACCAAGCTTTTGGCTGCTTTGATTGAGCAAAGCAAAGCCTCAGGGGTCAAAGAAATAGTGGCTGTGATTTCAGACAAGGGTGCAGAGTCTTCGATTTCTCTGCATGAGAGCTTCGGATTCAAGCATCAAGGTCACCTAGGCAAAGTTGGCTTCAAGTTTGGTCGTTGGCTCGGAACCGTTTTGATGCAGAAGAGTCTGTAGTTTTTTTCAGACTTTCCACAGAATCGCAACGTAGATTGGAAGAATGAGAATCGCTAAAAAGGCCCTGACCATTTTCTCGGTTGTGGGTTTGTTGCTGGCCGGTTTTAATCCCGCAACGGCTTCTCTTCAAGTTTCGAACCAGCAGATTGACGACTCGCCCTCGGCAGGCCTTTTGGTCAAATATGCCAATGGGGTTGATCCGCTAACCTCCGATGGGCAGCCGCTGGCCGAATCCATCATTGGTGTCAATCTCAACGTCGGTGCAAACCTAGGCGAAGGCTGGGTTTCGCTTCGCTTCGATGAGAATTTACCGACCTACCAAGCAAACGGTTTTGCATCTCGTTTATCGGCCGATGCCCGAATCGAATCGGTTCGAGTTAACGCCATTATTCAGCCTGCCGCAGTCAAGTCAGTCGCACTCAAACCAGTAGCTGCAATCATCGCCGCATCGCCGGTGCGCTCGCTGGTGGTTAAAGATGTCTGGCAAGAAGACAAGCCCACAACCGCTCAGGCACAACTCACCTGGGCAGCGCCTGCAAAATTAGCAGGTGCAAAAATTGCCGGCTATCAGGTCGAAGTTAATGCCGGAAAAACTTGGGACATAGTTGCAAGGTCAAACACCACCGAACGTTCGGCAGTAATTTCGGCTGGGCTTCGCGCGGGAGTCAACTATCAATTTAGAGTGCGAGCGGTGACCTATATCGGCAAAGTGCAAAAACTCGGATTGCCTTCAGTCGCGGCTAAGGCCACTTTTACAACCGCACCGGCGGCGCCAATTTTAGCCAGCGGCAACACGGCTTTCGGCAGCAGTTCGCCATCGTGGGTTGCTCAAAACAGCATTCAACGCGGAGGGTTGTCGGTGGTTTATTCGGCAACGGCCAAAGCCACCGGAGTTCCCAGCAAGGTATGCACAACAACTTCAAATACCTGTCAATTCAGCGGCTTAGTCAAGGGCATCGCATACTCGGTTCAGGTCAAGGCTTCCAACGCACGCGGTTCTGCGCTCAGTGACTCTGCGGTTCGACCATTCGATGCACAGTATGACAAGCAGTGGTATTTGAACACTCAGTGGGGCATAAACGCTCCAACCGCGTGGCAAACGACCATGGGTGCGCCATCTTTGGTTGTAGCTGTCATCGACACCGGCATCACATCTCACCCAGAGCTTGATGCCAAGGTTGTGCCCGGTTATGACTTTGTCAGCGATGTCGAGTCGGCAAAAGATGGTGATGGTTGGGATGCAAATGCCACCGACCCAGGCGATGCGTTTGACGGCGCACCTAGTTCATGGCATGGCACTCACGTGGCGGGCATTATTGCCGCGGCGAGCAACGCAGATGGAGTTGCAGGTGTTGCGCCAAATGTTCTGATTCAACCTGTTCGAGTAATGGGTGCCAGAGGCGCGACCGAGGAAGACCTGATCGCTGCGATTCGTTGGTCGGCAGGTTTGGCGGTCGAAGGCGTTCCAAGTAACCCGACACCTGCCCGCGTAATAAATATTTCCATGGGCACTCCTCGGTCGACAGGTTGCCGCAACTGGGACGGCACCGATGGTCCAACCGAAGTAGCCCTCATCGCCGCGAAAGAAGCGGGGGTCGTGGTTGTGACAGCGGCCGGAAACTCGAACCGATCGGCAAACCTTTCCTACCCGGGCAACTGTGTGCCAACCATCAACGTTGGAGCGACAGGTTTTGACGGTGATCGGGCGTCGTATTCGAACTATTCGATTCCTGGCAGTGACGGCAATTATTACGGCGTCGATATTTCTGCCCCTGGCGGTGACAGTGCGGCCCCAATCGCAGGATTCCCGGTTCACCGCGGCATGATTCTCTCAACGTTCAACGATGGAAAAGACAAGCCTGGCTCACCTAAATATGAATATGAGGAAGGCACCAGCATGGCCTCGCCAGTGGTAGCCGGGGTAGCTGCTTTGATGCTTTCGGTGAAGCCATCGATGGATTTTGTGCAAGTGGTTGAGATTATGCAGGCAACCGTCACGCCGTTCCCAGCCAATAGCAACTGTTCGGTAACGCGCAGATGTGGTGCGGGAATCGTAAACGCTGCGGCAGCACTCGCGGCGGTAACAGCACTTCCTTAACTAGGCTTTGCCTATGTTCAGCAAAAATAATTTCGCCTGGGTAGTTGCATCGGTAACCTTTTTAGCTCTGATCAGCGCCGCAGCGTTTAGATCAACGACCTCAATCATGTTTGAGCCGCTGGAGAACGAGTTTGGTTGGAATCGCTCAGAGACCTCTTTGGCGGTCGCAATCAATTTGGTGGTTTATGGTCTGACCGCGCCTTTTGCTGCCACTCTGATGGAACGTTTTTCGCCTCGCAAGGTTGCCACTTTTGCGCTGGCGCTAGTCTCTGCAGGAACTGCACTGACCCTAACTATGACCGAAAGTTGGCAACTCGCTCTTTATTGGGGCGCATTTGTTGGTGTTGGCACGGGTTGCCTGGCTTTAGTGTTTGCCTCATTGGTCGCCAATCGGTGGTTCACAAAACGCCGCGGTCTGGTCACCGGTGTGTTTTCGGCGGCTTATGCAACCGGTCAACTCATATTTCTGCCCGCACTCGGCACCTTGGTAATGGTCGAAGGTTGGCGTGTGGCATCTTTGGCGGTGGCGGTTTTTGCCGCTGCAATCATCCCGGTATTTTTGCTCGGCTTTAGAAATTCGCCGGCCGACATCGGTGCTGAGCCATATGGTGGAGTTTCGACTGAACCGAAGGGCAAAGCCGCGCCACGAACGGCAGCCGCTACCTTGCAGGTGCTGTTTGAAAGTTTCAGAAAACCCGCCTTCTGGGTGTTGGCCGGAACGTTTTTTGTTTGCGGTTGGACCACCAACGGTCTCATCGGCGCCCACTTTATCCCCGCAGCGCACGACCACGGAATGCCGATGGGAACTGCGGCTGGACTTTTGGCGCTGGTGGGCATTTTTGACTTTGTTGGCACAATCCTGTCGGGTTGGTTGACCGACCGGGTTGACCCGATTTGGTTGCTGCTTTTCTATTACGGTCTTCGCGGGCTCGCGCTTTTCACCGTTCCGTTTGTTCTTGGCCCAACAGTCGAGCTGCCGTTGATGTTTTTCGTTGTGTTTTATGGTCTCGACTGGATTGCCACGGTGCCTCCGACAATCGAGCTTTGCCGAAAGTATTTTGGAATCAATCAGTCGCCAACGGTATACGGTTGGGTATTCGCATCGCACATGGTGGGTGCCGCCATCGCCGCCGCGTTTGCTGGTGCCATAAGAGAACTGCAGGGCAGCTACTTTGTTGCTTGGATTACGGCGGCCGTGCTGTGCTTGGTTGCCGCTGGCTCGGTTCTAATTCTTCGCAAAATCAAACCACCTTTTGCTGCTGCAATCGCCTAGCGACAGCGTTTTTGAGTTAAAAGAAAAAACCTCGGTCAAACCGAGGTTTTATTCTTGCTGGTGCGGAAGGTGGGACTTGAACCCACACGTCTCTCAACGCTAGAACCTAAATCTAGTGCGTCTGCCAATTTCGCCACTCCCGCGTGCCTGATTAGTTTACACAAAAATCTGGGCTGTGCATAACTCGGGCGTGAGCAAGACAGATTTGCCATCATTTCAAGCGAGATGAGGTGTGCGTATGTCGTCAATGGTTGAAAACCTGGTTTCGCGAGCGAGATCAGCCGCGGTGCTTGAAGCGGTTGCGGTCGAAAAGGCTATCGATAGTGCCGTAGATGAAGTTCTCGAATCTGGAGCAATTGAGTCACTAGAAGAGCCGACCGTTCGTCAAGAAATGCATCAGCGCCTCTACGGATTCGGTGCGCTTCAAAATTTGATTGAAGATTCGTCTATCGAGGAGATTTGGATCAATGCACCGGGCAAGGTTTTTGTTGCCGTGGCGGGCCAATCAAGACAAACCAACATAAGTCTTGAGCAACATGAGCTTGAAACGATTGTTGAACGCATGCTCAGGCCGACAGGCCGCAGGCTCGATCGCTCTTCGCCCTTTGTAGATGCCTCGCTGCCGGACGGATCTCGTCTTCATGTCGTGATTCCCGACATCACGCGCACCAATTGGTCGGTGAATATTCGCAAATTTTCAAAGCGCACGTTGGGGCTTCACGATCTGGCCATGATGGGGTCAATTAGTTTCGATCAGGCTGATTTTCTAGCTGAGCAAATGCGGGCAGGAAAGAACATCCTGGTTTCAGGTGCCACGCAGGCGGGCAAAACCACGATGCTCGGTGCCTTGCTTTCGGCGGTTGACCCTAACGAGAGGGTGATTAGCGTCGAAGAGACCTTCGAATTGCGACTTCCAATCAACGACTGGGTTGCCATGCAAACTAGGCAGGCAAGCCTTGAGGGTTCTGGCGAGGTTAGTCTGCGGCGTTTGATCAAAGAGTCGCTTCGAATGCGGCCCACTCGAATTGTGGTTGGTGAGGTTCGAGAGGCAGAAAGCCTTGACCTTCTAATCGCACTCAATTCAGGTCTGCCAGGCGCCTGCACAATTCACGCAAATTCAGCGCATGATGCAGTGGTCAAACTTTGCACTTTGCCTCTGCTGGCGGGGGCTAACATCTCATCCGCATTCGTTAACCCTGCCGTTGCATCGTGCATCGACTTCGTGGTTCACTGCGAAATGACCGACGATGGCAAAAGGCGGGTCTCCGAAATCGCTGAGGTTGCATTGGTAGACGGCACGATAGCGGTGACGCCGTTATGAGCTGGCTGCGTTCGAGCATTGAGGGCGCTGGCCTAGCGAAATACGGGTTGAATGCGGTTTTGATTTCGATTTTGGTCTTTTCGCTGTTTGTCGGCGGTTTGGTTGGCTCGATTACCAAAATCTCGGCACTGGGCCTCTGCTTAGCGATTGGCACATTTGGTTTTTGCCTCGAGTCTTTGTCGCTGCGCGCTCGGGCTAGGCGTCGAGCGCTATCGGCAGCATGGCCGCAGGTTCTTGACTCTCTTCAATCGGCAGCCTTTTCGGGCGTTCCGATTAACGAGGCATTTTCCGACTTAGCCGAAAACGGTCCAGCGGCTTTGCGCCCGAGTTTTGCCGGTGCAGTAGCAAGGCTTGATTCGGGGCTGCGCCTCATCGAAGTTCTTGATTGGCTCAAGAGCGACGTGGGTGAACATCACGGCGACAAGCTCTTCGAAGTTATTCGCGCGGCCACTCTGGCAGGAGGTCAGGCCTATCTAGATTCGCTTCGGGCACAGAGTTCTCAAATCAGAATTGATCTAGCGCTCAGCGGTGAACTAGAAAGCAAGCAAGGCTGGGTTTCTGGCACCGCAAAGCTTGCTGTCGCGGCACCTTGGTTGATCGTGGCAATGCTATCTAGCCGCCCAGAAAATGCCGCCGCTTACAACGAATCTGGCGGAGTTTTCATTTTGTTGGCTGGCTTTCTGGTTTGCATCTTCGCCTATCGACTCATCCACATTTTTGGAGCCCTGCCTCAACGGCCAAGGGTGTTTGCTAGATCATGACGGCGATATTTGGATCGATGTTTGCCGCAGGATTGTTTTTGCTGGCAGTGGCGATATTGCCCAAGCGAAATTTGGCACTGCAAGAAAGGGTCACGCGGGGTCTAGTTACCGAGTCATCGGTGGTTAAGCCCAAGAGAAATTATTCAGCCTGGCTGCAAAGCAAGTTGATGACCGATAACACCAATCAAAAAGTTCTTTTTGAGCTGCCCGATATTCTCGACCTCTTGGCTGTTTCGCTTTCCGCCGGCGAGAGCTTGTTCAATTCGCTCGAACGCGTTGCACCTAGGGTATCGGGGTTAGTCGGTCGACAACTTCAACTCGCACTTCAGGCGCTGCACCTTGGCTCGTCGCTAGCCACCGAAATGGATCGCATTTCAGAGCGCCTGCCGCAAAGACAGCTCGTGGAGTTTTGCGCCAAGGTGAATCTCTCTTTGAAACGAGGCACTCCGCTCGCGGATTTGCTTCGCGAGCAAGCGTCAAGCGCGAGGGCCGAGATCCGAAATCAATTGCTAAAGCAGGCCGGCAAAAATGAGACAAAAATGCTCATTCCGTTGGTGTTTCTGATTTTGCCGGTAACAGTTTTATTCGCAATTTATCCAAGTCTTCAGATGCTGAATCTCGGTTACATCTGAAGCACTCAACAAGAAAGAAGACAAATGAACAAGGCAATTTGTAAGTTAAAAGAAGAATCCGGAGACGTTCCAGGGTGGGTGCTGATCACACTTATGACCGCTGGGCTGGTGGTTCTCATGTGGGGAGTCGCGGGGCCTGCGCTCAAAGGAGTTTTCGACCAGGCCATGCACAAGGTGGTGTCGTTTTAGCCGAAAAGGGGAGTGGCCAGGCTGGTGCCGCACCCATCGACTTCATTTTGACGGCGTTGCCGCTAATCGCCCTCACGCTTTCTGTCATCGGGCTCGGTTTGTTCAGCTACTGCCGAAATGTGTCCTTCGACATCGCCATAGAATCAGCTCGATGGGCTGCATTAGCTGATCAGTCCGCCTCTGCCGGATGTGACCTCGCAAAACTTGAGCTTGCCTCAACGCTAGCGGCAAGTTTTTCCAGTCAGGTGAGGTGTGAAGAGATGGTTACTGTCGCCGGTCGCATGCTAGCCGTTGAGATCTCGATTGACTTTCCTAAATTTGGTTTTGTGAGTGCAGGCGGTCCCCTAAAGGTGGTGGGGCATGCGTTTGCCGAAACTCAGTGACCAAAATGGCTCTGCGCCACTGGAATTCATCGGATTTGGGCTTCTATTGCAACTGCCATTAGTGCCTCTGGTTTTGCAGCTTGCATCGCTTCAGCTTGAGCAACTTTCTGCCGAATCGATGGCCAGAAATGCCATCCGTGCCTACTGTGTGAGTGAGGTGCCAATTCAGTCCACGATTGACCTAATTGCCAAAGACTTTAACTTGCCAGTCACAACTCGGGTCTCTCATTTGCTAGCTTCCGAAGGTGGAATGCTGATGCTTCAGGTTTCGGTCGGGCAGGCAACAGCGATTGCCGTTGCGGTTGAGCCATGAGAGACGAGCGAGGATCCATCGCACCATTGGCAATCGGGCTGCTCCTCATGTCGCTGGCAACCGTGGGAGTGGTTGTTTCGGCTTCTTCGCTTTTTATCGAACATCGCAGGCTGCAAACTCTTGCAGAGTCGGCCGCAGTTGCCGGTGCATCGAGGTCCATGGCCGTTTCAGATTTCTTGGCTAACATTCCGGTGAAATATGCCAACTCGTTCAGCAACCTTAGGGTCTCAAAAGAGCAGAGGCTTGACGGTGCGACGGTCGAGGTGCAGCTTTGCGCTGACTGGCTAAACCCGGTCGCCACTGCATTCACAAGCTCAAAAGACATTGTGTGTGCCGAGGCCAAAGCTCGTGCGGCTGGTGGTTAGCGAATCCCGAACTTAGGCAGCCAGCGCCAAAGCACGGCAGCCCCACCAATTGCAATAGCTCCGATCACGGTCATCGAGCCTGCAAGGCCAATTGCAATTGTTAGACCCGCCAGAACCATTGGGGTGGCGGCAACGCCCGAGTCGATGAGCAGGCGATAGGCCGAAAGAAATTCGTTTCTTTTATTGCTTGGAGCCAGGTCGGCTCCGATTACCAGAATCACGCCGCTGCCGATTCCGTTGGCGAATGCCATCAACAGGGCCACAGCCAGAAATGAGGTCGAATCTAAAGCGAGGCCGACCATCATGTGGGTGATGCCCATGCCGATCAGGGTAGGAATGGCTGCCCAGCGCCTTCCGAACTTGTCCATCACCTGACCTGAAGAGTAAAACAGTGCGAAGTCCAGGGCGCCGGCTATTCCGATGTAGAGTGCCGCTAACGCAGGATCGAGGCCGATGTAAAGCGCCCAGAGTGGAAGCCCAATTGTTCGAGAAGCTCGCACGATACCCAGGGTCGAAGCGGCCAGGCCAACCGTGAAGAATTTGTGCCTCTCGTCTTTGACAACTTTCCAGATAGCGCCCTGGGCACGTCTGGGTTTGCGCGAAACCTTTTCTGGTTTGGTGGCCAACAGAACGATCGCAGCCAAACCGCAAAAGATTACGGCCAACCAATACACGCTCATAACGCCAAAAGAGGCAACCAAGCCGGCGCCAATGAGCGGTCCGATAAATGCGCCGCCACGGTACATTCCACCAAGCAGTGATAGAGCTCTAGCGCGGTGGCTAAATGCCACGTGCTCGGCGATAAAGCTGTGTCGAGCCAGGGCAAAAACTGAGACCGTCATGCCGATTATCAAAATGCCCAGACCAAGCACAAAGATGTTGGTGGCAAAGACCGAAAAAAGAATTCCCAGTGTGGCCACGATGGATGCGCCAATCATTGCTCTACGCTCGCCAAATCGGTCTACAACAAGTCCGGCAGGAAGGTCGGCAAGTAAGGTGCCGAGCATCACCAAGCCGGCAATTACGCCCGCGGTGGGAATATCTGCCCCAAGGTTTTCGGCGCTCGCAGGAATGATCGGCAGCAATCCGGCTTCACCAATCGAGAACAGAAGCGATGGCAGGTAAACCGGAATAGCCAAGTCTTTGATCCCGTACGCACTGCCTTTATCGCTCACTTGACCATTATTGTTCATTCATTCCTTAGCTCTCGACCGACACCCATTGAGGCTGACCTAAACTAGTACTCAAATGGCTGACCTAGATCTTTCCGCTGATATCCGCGCCCTACGCTCAACGTTTGGCGATATCCGCGACGTAGTTGATGAGCCAAAACTTAGGTCAGAGCTTGAAATCCTAAAGATTCAATCCGAGGACCAAAATCTTTGGGATAACCCGGTGCACGCTCAGTCGGTGACCAGCAAGTTGTCTCGTGCTCAGGCAATGCTGACCAAGCTCGAATCTGTGCAATCGAGACTCGATGATCTTGAGGTGCTTGTTGAAATGGCTAACGCCGAGAGCGACGTTGCGGTTCAGGGCGAGGCTAAGGCTGAGTTAGTTCTGCTGCAGTCGCTTATCTCAGAGCTCGAAGTTCAAACACTCTTAAATGGCGAGTATGACTCTCGCGCGGCAGTAGTAACCATCCGCTCTGGAGCTGGCGGCGACGATGCGACCGACTTTGCAGAAATGCTCATGCGAATGTATTTGCGCTATGCCGAGAAGCACAAAATGCCGGTGCACGTGCTTGACACCTCTTACGCGGAGGGCGCCGGAATCAAGTCGGCAACCTTTGAGATCGACGCGCCCTTTGCCTTCGGCACTTTGAGCGTCGAGGCCGGAACACACCGTTTAGTTCGAATGAGCCCCTTTAACGCAGCTGGTAAGCGGCAAACTAGCTTTGCTGCCGTCGAAATTGTTCCGTTGGTTGAACAGACCGAAGCCGTTGAGATCCCAGAGTCTGACATACGAATCGACGTCTTTAGGTCTTCGGGTCCTGGGGGCCAGAGCGTTAACACCACCGACTCGGCTGTGCGCATCACGCACTTGCCAACCGGCACCGTGGTTAGCTGCCAGAACGAGAAAAGTCAGATTCAAAACAAGGCTGCGGCCATGCGAGTTCTTCAGTCACGGCTTTTAGAAATTCGCCGACGCGAAGAAGAAGCAACTAAGAAGCAGATTGCGGGCGATGTGAAGGCAAGCTGGGGTGAGCAAATGCGTTCATATGTGCTTGCGCCATATCAGATGGTCAAAGACCTTCGCACTGACTTCGAAGTCAACAATCCTTCGGCAGTTTTTGATGGCGACTTGGATGGCTTCATTGCTGCCGGCATTCGCTGGCGCAAGCAGACACAGCTTGGCGCTTAGGGCAGCTTCGACCAGCCTCAACCTAGGCTGTAATCACCATGATTAGCATCGCCAATGTAACCAAGCAATACAAGGGTTCGGTCAAGCCGGCTCTAGATAATGTGTCGCTTGAAATCGAAAAGGGCGAATTCGTGTTTCTGGTTGGGGCTTCTGGCTCTGGTAAGTCGAGTCTCATGCGCCTTATGTTGCGTGAAGACATTCCAAGCAAGGGTTCGGTGCACGTTCTAGGTGAAAACTTGGTTGGCATTCCAAGTCGCCGAGTGCCTTATTTCCGCCGCAAACTCGGCGTGGTTTTTCAAGACTTCCGGTTGCTAACGAACAAGACCGTGGCTCAGAACGTTGCCTTCAGCCTTGAAGTAATTGGCAAATCCCAGGGTTTCATCCAAGAGGCTGTGCCTGATGTGCTTCGGCTAGTCGGGCTAGAGGGCAAAGAGAATCGTTTGCCAACCGAGCTTTCGGGCGGTGAGCAGCAGCGAGTAGCTCTGGCGCGTGCGATTGTAAACAAGCCTTCAATTCTTTTGGCCGACGAGCCAACCGGAAACCTAGACCCAACTACCTCGCAAGAAATCATGGCGCTGATCGAACGCATCAACCTGGCTGGCACCACTGTGATCATGGCAACTCACGATCGCAACATCGTCGATCGCCTTCAGAAGCGCGTTGTTGAGCTAAACGGCGGCGTGATAATTCGAGATCAACAGGGCGCCGGCTATCAGAAAGCTCAGACCGGTGCGAACCAAATTGTTGAAGGTGGGTTCTTCAACTAATGCGTGCAGGTTTTATCCTCAAAGAAATCGGCCAGGGGCTGAGCCGAAATGCCTCGATGGTCGTTTCGGTAATTCTGGTCACTTTTATTTCGCTTACTTTCGTTGGTGCGGCCTCTTTGCTTCAACTTCAAATCGGCCAGATGAAAAACTACTGGTATGACCGTGCCCAGGTTGCGGTCTACATGTGCACCGATGTCTCGCCAAGCGAGCCCTGCCCTCAGGGTGAGGCTTCTGCCGATCTAAAGGCAGCGGTTGAAGAGCGACTCAAGTCGCCAACTCTGCAGGCGTACATCGAAAAGTTTTACTTCGAAAATCACGATCAGGCCTACCAGACCTTTCAAGACCAGTTCGAAGGCAACGCGGTTGCCAAGTATGTAACCCCAGAGCAGCTCAACGAAACCTTCTGGGTTAACCTCAAAGACGCCACCAAGAGTCAGATCATTACCGAGAGTTTTAGCGGTGTGGCAGGTGTTGAAGAGGTGCGAGACCAACGAACCTATCTCGATCAAATCTTCAGCATCTTGAACGCGGCTTCAATCGCTGCAATCGCAATTGCTTCACTGATGTTGGTCTCGGCCGCTTTACTTATTTCGACCACTATTCGCTTGAGCGCTTTTAGCCGCCGTCGCGAACTGGGCATCATGCGACTCGTTGGTGCGTCAAACTTCTACATCCAGTTGCCATTCATTCTTGAGGGAGTGGTTGCTGCGACCATTGGTTCGATTCTGGCCGGCGGTGCCGTTATTGCAATTGTTCAATTCTTCGTGCAGGGCTATCTTGCACAGCAACTGCCTTTCACCAGCTTTGTGGGTCTTGCTGATGGCCTTTTGGTCGTGCCGATTCTGGTGGGCGCCGGTGTTCTTCTTTCAGCCGTTGCCTCGGGCCTAGCCATACGTCGCTACCTAAAAATTTAGGCTTCAGTAGCTTCACAAGAGCTCGTGAGTTTGTCGGCGCCGATTGATAGACTGGCGTGCCGCCCAATCAATTCTTGGGTTCATTCAAAACAGGAGTAACTCGTGCCAAAAGAGCGCGGCCAAAAAGTTGTGGCCAGCAATCGAAAAGCGCGTCACGACTATCACATCCTCGATACCTACGAGGCGGGCTTGGTGCTAACCGGGCCCGAGGTCAAGTCGTTGCGTGCCGGTCGAGCGTCTCTTATTGATGGTTTCGGCAGCATTGAGGGCGGCGAGGCCTGGCTCGAAAACGTGCACATTCCCGAATACACTCAGGCAACCTGGAACAACCACCCGGCAAGACGTCGTCGCAAGATGCTGCTTCACGGTCACGAGATTTACAAGCTCATGGGCAAGATCAAAGAGTCTGGCCTCACCTTGGTTCCGCTGTCTATCTATTTCAAGGATGGCCGCGCAAAGGTCGAGATTGCGCTTGCTCGAGGCAAAAAAGAATACGACAAGCGTCAAACCCTAAAAGAAGCTCAAGACAAGCGCGAAACCGCTCGCGCCATCTCAACTAAGGGTAAAGATTGGTAGAAATTCGCCCGCTATCTGCTTCAGAGCTTGACGACTTTCTCAGTTTCATGGAAGGTCCGGCCTTTCAAACCAACCCCCAATGGGCCGGTTGCTATTGCCAGTTCTACCTAAATTCTCCTGAACAGCAGCCCACAGACGAAACTCGGGCTGTTTCAAATCGCAAGAGCGCCTGTGACCGAATCAACTCCAAATTCATGAACGGCTACCTCGCTTACGAAGATGACACAGTTGTGGCCTGGGTCGCCGCAAATAAGGCAAATAACTTTGTTGGACTTCCTTCGACTGGCGAAGATGTGGCACGTGTGCTCTGCTTTATTGTTTCCGAAGAGCATCAGGGCAAAGGTGTTTCTAGCGCGTTGCTTAATTTCGCAATTGCCGACCTCGCTACCAAGGGGTTCAAGTCAATTGAGGCCGCGCCAGTGGCCACCGATGACTTTGGGTCGTGGGGGTACCGAGGAAAACTGAGCACTTTCCTAAAAGCCGGTTTCAAAGAGGGGCCCATGATTGATGACAAACATCGCCTTGTTCACAGACAACTCACAGCCTAATGTCACTGGTTGCACTTATAGTTGAACTAACTCCAAGAGGTCATGTCCCAAACGTTTAGGTTAGGCCTCGAGGGTTTGATGGTAACTAAATATGGGGATGATCGGTTTCGACAGTGCATGTGTAACTGGATGAAGCGGGTCGAGAATGTAGCGTCAACTCGTAAATGTCCGCTGCAAACTATAAGTGCTAAATCATCACGCACTGACTTCGCCCTAGCTGCTTAATAGCCCCTAGCCCCGAAGTCCGTTAGATCAGGTTTGATTTCGTCCTGAACCCTAGCGTCATTTAGAAATCTTGCTGAGCAGTTGTGCCTAAGGGCTGCTCGGGACTTCAACTTTGGCTGGGCCCGTCGGTTATGTCGCTTCAAGCTAGCACCGGGGCCAAGCAGAACCTTATTGAAGCTACACCCGTAGAAGAGCTAGAAACTCTGTATTGGACGGGGGTTCAATTCCCCCCATCTCCACTCAGGGCGGTGCCGCAAGGCACAAGCCAACGAGTCATCCCATAACAACTAGCCCACCAGCAATGGTGGGTTTTTTGTTTTAACGCCTTAGCCTTGCTTGGTGGCGCAAAGAGGCGCAAAGAATGGCGAGGCAAAAGTGATTTGGCAACAGCGAAAAATTGGCAACCTGAAAGTTTCACCCATCGGCGTTGGTTGTGCTCACTGGTCAATCTGGCCAGATGCCAACTATGACTTGGGTGTCGAAGCCTTTAACGCGGCAGTTGATTCCGGAATCACTTTTTTTG
Source organism: Actinomycetota bacterium (assembly GCA_041180145.1). Taxonomy (GTDB): domain Bacteria; phylum Actinomycetota; class Actinomycetes; order Actinomycetales; family Microbacteriaceae; genus Rhodoluna. The sequence continues at coordinate 14,530 of JBEGSA010000026.1, forward strand.
ACACTGCTACCAAATACACAAACGCGCTTGAAGACAACCACAATGAAAAATTGATCGCGCGGGCTATTCAAGGGCACGGATGGAATTCTGACGTGCAGGCCGAACAGCTATTCGTAGCAAGCAAAGCGGGCTTGTCTGGTCGTGGTCCAGTAAACGTTTGGGACACCACGCCAGAGGGCATCAAGCGCGCCTGCGATGCAAGCCTGCTGGCATTGGGAGTCGATTCAATCGCGCTCTATTATTTGCACTGGCCAAGAGAAGACGAAGTGCCAATTGAAACCTCTATGCAAGCCTTCGAAGAGCTGAGGCAAGCAGGCAAAATTCAGAACATTGGGGTCTCAAACTTCGATCAGCGTCAGCTAAACCTGGCCATGAAGGTATCAAAGGTTGCGGCTGTCCAAAACAAATTCAACCCTCAGCATCACCCCCGGGAACAGCTAGACCTTATTGAATTCACTCGTGAGGCTGGAATCGCATTTGTTCCCTATTCTCCACTCGGGGGAACGTTTCCCCCTAAACCCCTCGAAACGGCAAATCCGAGACTCGATCAATTGGCAACAGAGTTAGGGGTCTCCGTGCCAGTGCTTACTCTCGATTGGCATTTGAATCTGAGTTCAAACATCATTCCGCTGGTTGGTTCGCGCAGGCCAGAAAGCATCACATCTTCGGCACAGGTGCTTTCAGTTGAAATTCCTGCGGAAGTTACTAAAGAGGTCGCCGAGATCTATAAATAGGGCAATATTGAGCCATGACTTCAAACCCGTCGATTGCCGAATGGCTTCTTAATTACGGAAACTTGGCTTTTGAAGTCATCGGAACACTCGCTTTCGCACTATCTGGGCTTATCGAAGCCGCTAGAAAGAAACTTGACCTAGTTGGCATGGCCATCGTCACAGCTTTGGCTGCATTTGGCGGAGGAACACTTCGAGACATTTTGCTTGACCGCCGCCCTTTCTTTTGGGTACAAAATCCCGGCTGGATTTGGGCGATTCTAGCCCTGTGTGCCCTGGCTCTTGTTTTCATGCGATCCCGACACATCGAACTAACCGAACGTTCGATGCAGCTTCCAGATGCGCTTGGTTTGGGAATATTTGCTGCCAGCGGCACTCAAATTGCTCTTGCCGCCGGCGCCGAGCCAATCATCGCTGTGATTATGGGAGTCATCACCCCGGTTTTTGGTGGAGTTTTGCGAGACGTGGTCGTAAACGAAATTCCCCGAGCTTTCAACGATCACCAGCCCTACGCCGTGATTGCCTTTGCCGGCGGGTGGCTAGTAGTTGCCTTAAACGCCATGAGCCTGGGGGCATTTTGGGCTGTTAGCCTTTCGGCCCTGGTCATGGTTGGGTTACGTGTAGCGGCCATTATGTTGGGTTGGCGCTTGCCAACCTGGCGAGTTTGACCAGCTTATTAGGCTGAAGTTGCTTCAATGCATGGTGCAAGTTGTGCAACGCGTTGCGGTGTGACACCAAGAAGCACTGCTATGTCTCGCATGGTTAGGCCTTCGTCGCGCATGCGACCGACTACGTTGCGAATCTCTGCCGAGCCTTGCTCCTGAAGTTTTGCAGCCTCGCGCATTTTCTCTTGAGCAGCCTCTAGGTCACAGATGATGCCAGGCATTATGGCTTCAACCTTCACCACGATGTCGCACTTCGACTCACCGGTGGCCGCTTCGGCCATGATCTTGATCTGCTCTGTTGCTTTGTCCAGGCGCTTTGCCGTGGTCTTGTAGTTATTGAGCGAGGGCACGTCAACAATCCAGCCATCGGCCGAGCGCTCGAAGTGTGCTTTGATTTCCATCTCTGCTCCTAACCCGAAAACAATGTCAAGCCCTACTTGACTAAATAAGTCAAGCCATGCTTTACTAAACAACTGTAAGCGCGAAACCGCGCAATCACAACAACTTTAAACCTAAGGATTCAAATGAACATCGCAATTGCCATCGCGGCACTTCTTATCTCTGCCTTCGTTGGCTACGGCTTCTTCAAGGCTGGAACATTCAAGGCGAAGTCATCTGAAGCGGTTCTTCTGAGCGCTGGTTTCGGCTGGGTCGAGAAGGCTGGCATGCCATTGGTGCGCGTCATAGCCTGGCTTGAGCTTCTTGGAGCGGTTGGCGTAATCCTTGCTCCTCTAGCGGCAATCTTCTTGCCGGGCTTTGAGTGGGCGCTC
>JBEGSA010000027.1:0-16195 GCA_041180145.1 Actinomycetota bacterium
CACCCTTGTTTGGCTCTTTGCCGCCGGTCAAGCTCTTCACGAGTTCGGTCACAGCAGGCATACGGGTTGAACCACCAACAAGCACAACGTGTGCAATGTCGGCAACCTTCACGCCAGCCTCGGCGATAACGTCGTTGAAAGGCTTCTTGGTGCGAGCCAATAGGTCTTCGGTTAGCTGCTCGAACTGCGCACGAGTGATGGTCTCGTCTAGGTTGGCCGGGCCGTTCTCGGTTAGAGATAGGTAAGGCAACTGAACGTTAGCCGACATCGACTGTGAAAGCTCTTTCTTCGCCTGCTCGGCCGCTTCCTTCAAACGCTGAAGGGCAATCTTGTCCTTCGACACGTCAACGCCGGTGGTCTCTTTGAACTTCTTGGCAAGGTGATCAACAAGGCGCTGGTCCCAGTCGTCGCCACCTAGGCGGTTGTCGCCAGAGGTTGCGCGAACCTGAATGGTCGAGAAGCCTTCATCCTTGCCAACTTCTAGCAACGAAACGTCGAAGGTTCCGCCACCAAGGTCGAAAACAAGGATGAGTTCGTCTTCTTTGCCCTTGTCTAGGCCGTATGCAAGCGCAGCTGCGGTTGGCTCGTTGATGATGCGAAGCACGTTTAGGCCAGCGATCTCACCGGCATCCTTGGTTGCCTGACGCTCTGCGTCGTTGAAGTAAGCAGGAACGGTGATGACGGCGTCGGTTACTGCCTCGCCAAGGTAGGTCTCTGCGTCGCGCTTTAGCTTCGCCAAGATGCGAGCCGAGATCTCTTGCGGGGTGTACTTTTTGTCGTCGACAGCGAAAGTCCAGTCGGTGCCCATGTGGCGCTTAACCGATGCGATGGTGCGGTCAACGTTGGTGACGGCCTGACGCTTTGCGGTTTCGCCAACTAGAACTTCGCCGTCTTTGGTGAAAGCAACGATCGACGGAGTGGTGCGAAAACCCTCGGCGTTCGCGATAACGGTTGGTTCGCCACCCTCTAGAACGCTAACTGCGCTGTTGGTGGTACCTAGGTCAATACCTACTGCACGTGCCATTGTGTTTCTCCTTCTAATGTTTCTGTGTGGTGGGCTTGTGGCCCAATGTTTTAGTGCCCTCAGCTCATACCTGAGCCTTGTTGACTCAAGTTTCACACGGGGGTGTGACATTGTCAAGAATTCTCAGCAAAATCTAAGCCTTCTCGACTCAAGTTTTGATTTGGCAAGTCCGATAGCTCCTATTCCCTGGGCTATTGGGCTTGCTGGCCAACCACACCTAACCTTGAAGCATGTCAATGAAGATCGATCAGATTCGCATGCGTGACCCGTTTGTGCTCGAATCGGCCCCGGGCGCATATGTGTTGTTTGGCACCACCGACGAAAACCTTTGGGGCGGCCCCGGCACCGGCTTCGATTGCTACACCTCGACAGATCTTGAAAACTGGCATGGCCCGATCGCGGCGTTTAGGCCACCTGCCGGGTTCTGGGGCGAAACTCAATTTTGGGCACCCGAGGTTCACCAATACGGCGAGCGCTTTTATATGTTGGCCACGTTTGCCACCGCGACGGCCAACCCAAAGGTGCGCGGCACGGCGGTTTTGGTTAGCTCTGAACCGACTGGCCCGTTTGTGCCTCACAGCGAAGGCCCGGTCACCCCAACCGATGTGCCCTGCCTCGATGGCACCCTCTATGTAGACAACGGCCAACCTTGGATCGTCTACAGTCGTGGCGCCGAAGGCATACCCGGTGGTGCGCCCGGCATCGCCGATGGCGAGATGTATGCGCGACGACTGTCGCCTGATTTGAGTGAGGGCGTGGGCGACCCGATCTTGCTATTCACCTCGAAATCAGCCAAGTGGAGCAAGCCGCTAACCTTGCCACCCGGGGTCGAGCCCAAGCCCGAGTTGAACCTTGCCAAAGACCCGCACTTCACCGACGGTGCCTTTTTGGTGAAGACCGAATCGGGCGAGCTGCTGATGCTCTGGTCGGCATTCGGCGAAGCGGGTTATGCGATGGGTGTGGCTAAGTCGGCGAGTGGCAACATGCTGGGGCCTTGGGTTCAAAGCGACGAGCCGTTCTGGGCGCGCAATGGTGGCCACGGCATGATTCTGCGAGCATCGACCGGCAAAGACTATGTGGTCTTTCACTGGCCAAACGATACCCCGGCCGAGCGCGCCAGGCTGGTTGAAATTGCCATCTCGGGCGACGGCTTTAGCCTTGCCGCGACACCGAACTTTTTCTAGTAGTTCGACTAACTAGTAAGTCAGAGCCTTCTCGCCAGCCGCCCAGGTTAGGTAGCCGCCATCGAGGTTGCGCACATTTGCACCATTTGCCTTCAAGATTTGAGTGGCGATGTGCCCGCGCTGACCAACCTGGCAATAAACCACAACATCCTCGGTTTGAATTTCGTCGAGGCGGTCACGAAGCTGCTCAACCGGAATATTGAGCGTGCCCGGAATGTGGGCAAACCCGTGCTCGCCACCTGATCGAACATCCACTACCTGGGCGCCAGCAGCCCGAGCAGCCTCTAGCTCGTGCCACTGCAGGCTCGGGGTAGTGCCGTTCCAGGCATTATTGCCCACATAACCGGCGATGTTAATCGCGTCTTTAGCAGAACCGAACTGTGGGGCATAGGCCAGTTCAAGATCCATAAAGTCATCAATAGTCAGACCCCCGTGCATCGCGGTTGCGATCACGTCGATGCGCTTATCAACACCATCTTCACCGTTGGCCTGTGCGCCAAGAATTTTGCCAGTGGTCGGGTCAAACAACACCTTCATAGATAAGCGTTTTGAGCCCGGGTAATAACCGGCGTGATTGTTTGGGTGAATGTGAATAATCTGGTGGGCGATGCCGGCCTTTTTCGCGGCCTTTTCGCTAAGACCGGTAATGCCTACAGCGGTGCCGAAGGCACCCAAAATTACTGTGCCCACAGCGGCGTGCGCTCGCACCTCGCGACCTGCAATCACATCGGCAACCAAACGACCGTGGCGGTTTGCCAGGTTGGCCAGCGGAATCAGAGTTTGCTCACCGGTTAGAACACCGTTCTTTTCAACGGCATCGCCGGCAGCAAAAATATCAGGGTCGCTGGTGCGCTGTTGGTCGTCGACCCAAAGGCCACCGGTTTCACCAATCTTTAGACCAGCTTCACGCGCCAGGGTGTTGTCGGGGTCAACACCGGCTGCGGTGAAAACTAGGCCCGCATCAATGCTGCGTCCATCGGTCAACACCACGTGTTCTGGGGTGATTTTTGCCGCCTGAACATTCAGCTCGATTTTCACGCCGTGCTTTAGCAACTTCTCGTGCAGCGGTTGCACCATCTCTGGGTCAAATTGCCCAAGGATGCTGTTGCTGCGCTGAATGATTGTCACACCGATTCCCATGTGGGCAATGTTCTCGGCAAGTTCGATTCCGACGAAGCCAGCTCCAAGAATCGCTACCGACTTGTTCTCAGTCTCTTTAAGCGCAGCCTTAACTGCATCTGCATCGGTCACATTGCGCAGCCACAATGCTCTTTCAATTCCAGGAATTTCGAGGCGTCGAGGTCGTGCGCCGGTCGAGATCACGAGTTTGTCGTAGCTATCTTCGAAAACTTCTCCAGTGGCCAGGTTTTTGACCGATACGGTTTTTGATGATCGATTTATCGAGGTGACCATTGATCGAACATTGGCTTTGATGCGAAAACGATTCCACAGCGCCTCTGGTGTTTGCAGCAATAGGTTTTCGCGCTTTGAGATAACGTCGCTTACAAAATAGGGCAAGCCACAGTTTGCATAACTAACGTGCTCACTCATTTCATAAACGGTGATTTCTGCGGTTTCATCTAGTCGACGCAGTCGAGCCGCCGCCGACATACCGCCGGCAACGCCACCAATGATTACTACTTTCACAATGTCCTCTTTATTTAGATGCTTAGGCCAACGACATGAACGCTTTTTCGAGAGCTACGCGCTCGGGGTCACCCTCGGGGTTTGTTGCGCACTGGCGCATGCCAGTCGAAATTATTGTGAATCCGGCGCGAGTGAGTGCGGTGCTGGCAGCTGATAGCTGGTTCAAGAGCTCGGTGCAATCGCGACCCTCGTCTAGCATCTTCACGATGCCGCCGATTTGCCCCTGCACACGCACGAGTCGGTCACGGGCTTTTTTAAGTTCGGTCGGTTCGATCTGCATTTTCGCTCCCAAATAGTTGCATATTTTGTGATTTCTACTATACCCTAGGGGGTATACGAAAGGAAGACTAAATGTCTAAGTTTTTCAAACTGCTAATCGCTGCCACCATCGCAATGTTTGCGGTTGGCTCGCTTTCGGCCTGCTCAACTTCTGAACCGCTCGACATGAGCACCGTTGCTGCAGTCATCGATGTTCGCACCCCGGCCGAAACCGCAACCGGTTATCTAGAGGGAGCACTGCTGTTCGACATTCAAGGCTCAGATTTCAACAGCCAACTAGAGACCTTAGACAAGAGCGCTAACTATGTGATCTATTGCCGCTCGGGCAACCGCGCAGGTGCAGCAATCGACCAGATGAAATCGCTTGGCTTCACCGGCACGCTAACTAATGCCGGCGCAATTGCAGATGCGGCATCGCTAACCGGCTTAAAGGTGGTTCAATAATGCGCGCCCAAGGCACCGTAGCTCTTGTGCTAGCGAGCTCTCTCTTGCTATCTGGTTGTGCCACCCAAGACACAAACGTGGTGGCCTCGGGCGAAGCAACTCCAAGCGCATCTTCAACCGCGTCAACATCGGCCAGCCCTGCTGCGCAAACCCCCGAGATAACCAGTGCGCCCAAAGCGCCGGTAATTGACAAGGGCATTGCCACAGCAGATGCAACAGCAGAGCAGCTGGTTTATTTGATCGAAGAAGAGAAGCTTGCCTATGACGTTTATTCTGCGATGTTTGAACTCTGGGGATCGAAGGTGTTTGGCAATATTTTGAAGAGCGAAAGCAATCACCAATCTCAGGTGCTCGCCATAATGAAGAACCGTGATATCGCTGATCCTCGCAGTTCGACTGCCGGCGTTTTCAATAATGCCGAACTCCAAACCCTCTACAACGAACTTGTTGCCAAGGGTTCAAAATCTGCTGTCGACGCCTATGAAGTTGGTGTTGCCATAGAGGTGCTCGACATCGACGATTTAACCAAGATGCTTGCGACTGCAAAAGATGCCGACGTAATAGCCATGATGGAAAACCTGCGCAAGGGTTCTGAAAACCACCTACGCGCATTCAACAACCAACTCTAAGAAAGCGAAAACTATGTGCTCACAAACCACCTGTCGCAAGTGCGGCAAAGCCAGCTGGTCGGGTTGCGGCCAGCACGTTGACCAGGTGATGCGAGGCATTCCAAAGTCGGCACGCTGCCAGGGTCACGCTAACGACCCTAAAGAACCCGGCTTCTTTGCTCGCCTATTTGGCAAAAAGAACAACTAAACCCCGAAAGGAATCATCATGTGCTCACCAGCACTATGCCCAGAATGCTCAAAAGTTACTTGGACCGGCTGTGGCGGTCACATTGAAGAAGCCCTCGAGGGTGTTCCTCAAGAGCAGCTCTGCACCTGCAACGACCAGTAAACACTTCACTAACTTGAGGTCATAACTGCGAGCGCTCCACTAACTTGTAGTTATGACTCTCAATGGTGAAAGCAAGAAGGCGCAGCGCCTCGCAGATAAACGACGTGGAACCTTCGCATGGGCTCTTTGGGACTGGGCAGAACAGCCCTATCCCACAATCATGCAAACCTTCATCTTTCCGGTCTACCTGGCAAGCGCGGTTGCCGCACAGGGTTCAAACCCAGATGTAGCAATCGGAATTGCCACCACTGTCGCCGGTATCATCCTTGCTCTGATTGCCCCCGTTCTTGGGCGCCGCTCAGACACCAGTGGCCGCCGTAAATTCTGGCTAATGGCCAACACCTACATTCTGGTTGCCATCATGGTTGCGAGCTTTTTTGTAGCACCAAAGCCCGAGTTCTTCTTGTTTGGCTTGGTCTTGTATGGCCTCGGTAGCGTGATTCAAGAATCAGCATTCATCAACTACTACGCAATGCTTAAGTCGGTTACCACCGAGCGCAACATCGGTCGCATTTCGGGCTATGCCTGGGGGCTTGGTTATGCAGGTGGCATCATTTTGCTGTTGGTCTCGCTGGTTGGCTTCATCATGGCCGATGTGCCATGGTTTGGTATTGGCACCGAAGATTCAATCAACATTCGAGCCGTCTTCTTGTTCAGTGCCATCTGGACCCTGGTTTTCTCGATTCCGCTAATGTTGCGAGTTCCTGAAATTGCCAAGCGCGAGGGTGCGCCAAAAGAGAGCATTCTCAAGTCATACTCGTTGCTTTGGGGCCAGCTGAAGAGTCTTCGCGCTCAGGCTCCCGAAACTTTCAAATTCTTGATCTCGTCGGCCATCTATCGCGATGGCCTTGCCGGCGTGTTCACCTTTGGTGCGGTGCTGGGTTCACTTGCTTTTGGTTTTGACCAGACCGACATAATTCTGTTTGGCATTGCAGCCAACGTTGTTGCCGGCATTGGTGCTGCTGTCGGTGGCCGCCTAGACGACGTGCTTGGCAGTCGCAGCGTGATCATCGGTTCACTGATTGGTTTGATCATCGCTGGATCGAGCGTATTTTTCTTCTACAGTGCTGGCACAATCACCTATTGGATCGGCGGTTTGGCGCTTTGCCTATTCGTTGGGCCAGCTCAGGCAGCCAGCCGAACCTTCGTTTCGCGATTCACACCACATGGTCGCGAGGGAGAGGTCTTTGGTCTATATCAAACCACCGGTCGAGCGATTTCGTTCTTGTCTGGAACCTTTTGGGCTCTGTCGATTAGCGCCGCCAATGCCCTTTTGGGCTCAGACGGCAACACGATCTGGGGCATCTGGGGCCTTATGGTGATTTTGGTTGTCGGTCTGTTGCTGTTGCTTCGCGTGCACCCACGCCCAGCCGTGCTTGATGCCTAATTCAGTGCGAAGACAAGGTTAGGGCAGACTATTTAGGTGCTCGATTTTTCGCAACTGCTCACCTTCACGATTGCCTCGGCAATCATCATTTTGTCGCCAGGCGCAGACTCATTTGTGTTGCTAAGAATCTCGCACTCTCAGGGCATCAAGGCCGGCATGCGTGCTTTGTGGGGAATCAATCTTGGCAACACCAGCCAAGCGCTTCTCATGATCTCGGGTGTGGGCCTAGTGGTTTCAAAATTCGAACCGGCAATCTTGGCGCTCAAGGTTCTCGGTGGTCTCTACATGGCCTATCTGGCCGTCATGGCCGCTCGAGCTGCTTGGCGAGCGAGTTCTCGCTTCGGTCGGGATTCTGCTCGAGCCGCCGATTCCTCCACATCCCAAAGCGGCGAAGCCGCTCGCGTTAAAAAATCGTCGCCGTTCTTGCAGGGGCTAATTAGCAACGTCACCAATCCCAAGCCTTTGCTGTTTTACTTGGCATTTTTTCCGCTCTTTATTGGCACGGCAACCAATGTGCCGCTGCAATTGAGCATGCTTTCGGGCATCTTCATCGGCTTCGCACTTATTTGGCAAACCGTCATCGTTTATGGGGCGGTCAAGCTGAGCGAGACCATCAAATCGGCCAAGTTTAATTTGGTCATGGATGTGATTTGCGCGATCGCCTTTGCCGCTATTGCCGCCTTCATCTTTGCCGAAATTTAGAGCCAAATCATCAGGGCCTCTGTTGAGCCCGAATTCGACATGATGTAGAATTGGCCACATGAATAATAAGCGTGGTCGCCAGCAAGGCGAACTTGAGCAGCTGGTTCTCGACACCCTTTGGGATTCCAAAACCGCGCTGACCTCGCAGCAGATTCTCGAAACCGTCAGCAACAACGGCGACCTGGCCTTGACGACAGTGCTGACCGTTCTTTCGCGGCTCGTCGAAAAAGAACTAGTCACCCGCGAGCAAGGCGACGGCCGCTCTCTGCTCTTTAAACCCGCTCAAAGTCGCGAACGGCATGCCGCCGCACTAATGCTGAACCTGGTCACAAACGCCGGAAACCCGGCACTTGCCTTTAGTCACTTTGCAAGCGGATTGAGCAAAGCCCAAATCAAGGCATTGCGCGATTCACTTGGCTAGTTGTCGCTAGCCTTGAAACGTGACCGCTCCACTGTTAGTTATTCCGATTGCCCTCGAATGGGTGATTTTGGTCACCACCCTTGCCCCAATTTTCCTTCCGAGCCGAAGGCTCTTTTTAAAATTTCCTAACTTGGGATTAGCGATTTGGTTTGCCAGCCTTCTTTCGGCTGGGCTAGCAGCAGTGGCGGCGCTGGCCGTAACCGTTTGGTCATTGATTGAAACTTGGTTGGCTCTCGAATCAAACGCTGCCCTAAGTGCCAATTGGTTGTCGGCTTTTTGGGTTAGTTTTGCTCCTTGGTTATTGCTGGCAGCAGCGGGCATTAGCCTGGCCGTCATCAACCTGCGTATCGAACCCCTGGTTACCGCAGCCAAGCAAACGGCACCCCTTTTTGATGGCGCTCTTCGGCCGGTTCAAAACTTCTTGGGTATCGAGGTGTTTGAAATCACTTTGCCGGTGCCCGTGGCTTTTATTCGCAATAGGCAAATAGTTCTTTCTTCAGTGGTTCGCGAAGTTCTCACCGAAGAACAATTTGAAGCGGTGCTTTGGCACGAACATGCACACATCCAAGGCAGTCATAACGCACTCAAAAAGTTGGCTGGGTTTGTTCGAACCATAAGCCCGAGGCTCGCGGCATCTAAGGCACTCGTTGCCGAGGTTGATCGACTCTGCGAGATCGCTGCCGACAAGCAGGCTCTTCGCAACACCGATGCAGGCACGCTGAGCTCTGCTCGCGCGATTTTTGTCTAGCTAAAAAGCTCTTCGGCCAAAATTTCGCCAGGTTCAAAACCGCGCGCGATCGCGAATACGGCAGATCCGATGGGTGTCGTCCACTTATTCAACAAATCAAAGTCCGCTAACCGCTGCTGAACTGGCAAATACTGCTTGCTCAAGTCAGCTGAATAGGCAGTCCAGAGCAAACCGGCATCAATTGAACCGGCAGTTGCCCCAACCACTTGATAGTTAAACGGGCGCCTAAAAAACTGTTCTTGAGGACCGGTTGCAGATGCTCGGCGAATGTGAGCAAATGGCGGAATTACCGGCAGACCGTTCTCTTTCTTTGCATTGAAGTCGATGGGATCGCGTTCGTGCATCTGACCTAACGGTGCACCACTATCAAGATGCCGACCAATTACTTCTTCTTTGTCGGTTCGACCCAACACATCCCAGGTGTTTAGGTTCATTTGAATTCGACGCAGAACCAATTGAGTTCCTCCGACTGCCCAGGCTGGCCCCGCGTTTATCCACACTTGTCGAGCAAAGTCACTCGTTCCGAATTCTGGGTTGTCGGTTCCATCTACCTGACCCATCAGGTTTCGCTGAGTTTTTCCCTCGGGGCTCACTCCAACGGCGTTGGTAAATCCGGCTTGCTGCCATTTCACCTGACCAAAACTCTCACTGTCACGAATCAGAGCTCGACTGGCGTGACTCAAAATCAAAAGATCGTCGGCACCCACCTGAATCAGAACATCGCCACCGGTGAATTCGTCACGCAATTGATCAATCTTGAAGCTGGGCAATTCGGCAAAGCCCGTTGGCATTTCTGATTCAAGACCTAGCTTCTTAAACAACCCGGGGCCAAAACCCACAGTGACCGATAGGTTTGCCGCACCAATCATCACATCTGGTTCTGGGTCGGCAAGAACCGGTTCTCCATTGCACAGCCTGGTGATGTCGTCGGTCAACAAAACCATCCAACGCAACATGTCATCTTTGGTTGTGCCCGGCTTTAGGTCAAGACCAATAAAGTTGGCGTGCGCTTGAGCTCGCTGTTCTATGCCAGCCTGGTGTTTGCCGTTGAAGCGAGAGCGCTGTTTGGCCACTCTTGTCTGAGCCCCCAGTTCGGCCGCTGCGAACCCGTCTTTATAGGCTTGTGCGACTGACGCACCCGTCGCGGTCAAAATGCCGCCGCTAGCTCCCGCTGTCGCAAGGCCACCAAGCAGAATCTGACGACGGGTGAGCATGGTTAGTGCTTCATTCCCGGGTCATAGGTTTCTTCGCCGGCAGCAACTGTCTTGGCAATCATGGTCTTGAGCACAACTGGCTTAGCGCCCGCAAAACTTAGGGTGAGATCTACTTTGGTTCCGGGCAGAATTGCTTTCTTTAGACCCATAAGCATTACGTGTAAACCACCTGGTTCAAGAATCACGGTTTTGCCAGGCATGATTTTAATGCCGCGGGCAGTCTTAGACATTACCCCGTCAACAACCTGATGGGTCTCGACCATAGCGGCGGTGCTGCTAGTGCCGGCGAGCAAGGTGATTGCCCGCTTGGTTTTGTTGGTGACCTTCATAAAGACCCCGGTCATTCCGCCAGCGTGATCTGAAAACGAAGATGCCTTAACCCACGCATCGGTAACCACAACCTGGGCAGGCGCAGCAATTGCAGCAGGGCTCACAGGGGCAAAAAGAGCCGGCACAAGTGCCAAGGCAATCAGGGTTGAACGACGCATAATTTCTCCTCTACGTTGCGTAGAAACTAGTTTACTCTACGAAATGTAGAACAAGCAAAACCTTAGCTGGCTTGCTTTTTGCGGCGCTGCAGAATCAAAACTATTGATGCCAGTGCTCCGACCAAAACTGTGCCAGCAACGATTGCGATCAAGGTGTTTGCGGTCGACTGCGCTTCTAGAGCAGCGTGCTCATCATCGGTGTGTGATGAGCTGGGCGAAGGAGCAGGCGCAATCACATTGGTTTGTGCGGCTTCGCCAACTTCAAACTTGTATGAACCCTCAATCGGGTGGCCGTCTTCAGAAACCACCCGATAGGTAACGGTGTAGCTGCCATTGCCGAAGCCCGGCTTGATTCCCACCGAAACCACGGCCGCATTCACCACGATGGTCTCGTCGTCGACCTTGGCCCCGTTTGAGTCAACCACGGTGATTATGTTCGAGCCTTCGGAGCCATCGATGGTCATGATGTTTTCACCAAAGGTTAGGTCAACATATTCTGGTAGCGCCCCGATAACCGAGTCGGCAGCCGGCGATGCCTCAACCAGTTCGGCGTGTGCCGTGGCTGGTGCCGCAATGCCAAGAACGGCCGAAAGGCCAAGTGCCAAGGCGGCGAAGCCGCTCGCGATTTTTTTCAAAATGTGCAGCCCTTCAAAAATTGGTTAGTTGTTGCCCTCTAGGGGTGCGGTGCCAACATCGGTGCGGTGAAAGTTCATAAAGCTGCGTGATGCGGTTGGGCCACGCTGCCCCTGGTATCGGTTCAAATATTTTGCTGAACCGTATGGGGTCTCAGATGGCGATGACAGCTGGAAGAAGCACAGCTGACCGATCTTCATTCCTGGCCAAAGCTTGATTGGCAGAGTTGCCATGTTAGAAAGCTCTAGGGTCACGTGACCGTTAAAGCCAGGGTCAACAAAACCTGCGGTTGAGTGGGTTACTAGGCCTAGGCGACCAAGTGAGCTCTTGCCCTCGAGTCGAGCGGCAACGTTGTCTGGCAACTTGACGAACTCATATGTCGAACCAAGAACAAACTCGCCCGGGTGCAAAATGAAAGGCTCGTCTGGCGCAACCTCAACAAAACGGGTTAGGTCTTCTTGTGGCTCGGCCGGGTCGATGAATGCATACTTGTGGTTGTCGAAAAGTCTGAAGAAACGGTCGATGCGCACATCAAAAGACGATGGCTGCAAAAGCGACATGTCTAGTGGCTCGAGGCCAATCTGGCCGGCTTCGATGGATGCGCGGATATCGCGGTCTGACATAAGCATGGTTCAAGTTTAGCGTTAGTGGTCTAGGCCGACCTTCTTGTAAATCTTTTTCATCCAACGCGGTGCCCACCAGTTTGCCTGCCCGAAAAGTCGCATCAATGCAGGAACCAGGAGCGCGCGAACCACCGTTGCATCAAGCAAGATCGCGAAGGCTATTCCCAGGCCGAGCGCCTTCATTATGGTTACGCCAGAGGTGGTGAACCCGATGAAGCTGAAGGCCAAAACCAGAGCTGCGGCGGTGATGATTCGCCCCGACTTCTGTAGTCCAACAGCAACCGATTCGGTGGTGCCAAGACCGGCATCATGTTGCTCTTTAATGCGGCTGAGCAAGAACAGCTCGTAGTCCATCGAAAGACCAAAGGCCACCACGGCAATCAATACCGTGGTCGAGGTGTCGACCGTGCCGGTCACAAAGAAGTCGCCGATCAACCACTTCAAGTGCCCGCCCATGAACACCCAGGTGATGAACCCGAGGGTTGCGCCCAGCGAGAGTATGTTCAAAATCACTGCCTTGATTGGCAGCAGCACCGAGCCGGTGAATAGGAAAAGCAAAAGCAGCGTAAAGAGCACAATCCAGGTGATGACAAGTGGCAAGGCATGCTCGATGCCTCGCTGTGAGTCAGTGTAAACCGCCGCCGAACCGCCAACCAAAATCTTGTGGCCGTTGGCAGTTAGCTTTCGAATCTCATCGGTCAACTCAACTCCGGCCGGCGACCGAGATTCGATGTCGTGAATTGCAACTATGCGCTGATACTTGCCGTCATCATAGGCAGCAAATGCCGGCGCATATCCGTCGTCGAGTTGGCCGGCCGAGGCAATGCCCGAGGTGCTTTGCACGCGAACTATGTTTGGCAGGGTTGAAAGTGAGATTGCATATTCGGTGATGTCGTCTTGGGTTGCACCCTCAATAATGATTTCAACCGGCGAACCCTCGCGACCACTGAATCGATCGCGAACCAGGTTGTTAGCAACCACAACAGGGTTGCTCTGCTGCAAGATGCGGTCATCGACCTGACCAAACTGCACGCCGTTGCCAAGGCTAACCAAGCCGCCGAGGCCAATCAGTGTGACCAACAAAATTGGCACCGGGCGCTTCATTACGAAACGCGCCACGGCGGCCCAAGCGCCAGACTCAGAAGGCTTTGGCTCAGAGCGCTTGAATCGAATCGAGTTAACTTTGTCACCGATCAAATTCAGCATGGCGGGCAGCGCGATCAACGCGCCGGCAACGGCCAAGATAACCACCACAACGCCGCCCAGTGCAAAAGACTTCAAGAAATACTGAGGGAAGAACGCCATCGATGCCAACACGATTGCGACCGTGAGTCCCGAGAACAGCACGGTTCGGCCGGCGGTTTCTACGGTTTTGCGAACCGAGTTTTCAACTGAATTGCCCGCGGCACGCTCTTCTCTAAATCGATTCACCATTAGCAGGGCATAGTCGATTCCAAGACCCAAGCCAAGACCGGTGATGAGGTTCAGTGCAAAAATCGAAGTGTCGGTGAACTGAGTCGAAACCCAAACAAAGAAGAACGAGCCGACAATAGCCAGCCCGCCAACCATTAGTGGCAAACCAGCAGCAACCAGCGAACCAAATACGAAAACCAGCAGGACCACGGTCAACGGAATCGCAACCGATTCAGCCGCAGCCAAGTCACTCTGAATACTTCCGTTGATTGCAGCATTGACCGCTGCGTAACCGGCAACATAAACCGTTCCGGTTTGATACTCGCCAGCAAACTCATCCATGATCTGCTGACCTACAACGGCCTGTTTAACTTGGTCGTCTAAGTCAACAAAAACATAGATGGCCTTGCCGTCGTCCGAGCGCAGCGAGGCAGGTGAGCCAAGGGTGTAATAACTGGTGACATCTTCGACACCATCAACGGTTTCAATTTCGGCGACTAGGTTCTTGGTGGTTTCTTGGCTTGTCGCTAAATCAGCGCCGTCGGCAAAATCAACCACCATTACCACTTCGGCACTGGCTTGATCAAAGTCATCACGTAACAGCTCGACGACTCGCGCCGATTCGCTGCCCGGGTCGTCGTAGCCACCCGACTTTAGGGCACCAAAAGACTGAAAGCCCCAGAAACTAGAGATCAAAATGAGCGCAATGAAACCGAATAGTGACTTCTTGCTGTTTCGAACTAAGAACTTGCTCAGACGCTTCATCTTGACCCTCTGCTAGAAAAGCTTGGCAACGCTCGCCGTTGGCGTGCCGGCCATAAAGCGCAACACGTCTTGGTCAACCATCACATCGCTCATTTTTATTGCACGCGTCAAATACAAACCGTCGAGTGATCGCACTCGACTAAGCGCCACGTATGTTTGACCCGGGCTAAAGGCACCCCTGCCCATGTCAATCACAACTTCATCATAGGTTTGCCCCTGAGATTTGTGAACCGTTACAGCCCAAGCCAAGCGCAACGGAATCTGCTGAAACTCGGCTAATGGCACGGCAATCAAAACCTCTTTGACCTTGCCAGTTTCTTCGTCAAACTGTTCATCGATTTCGTAGCGAACCTTTTCCCAGGTTGACCTGCCAACCTCGAGGCGTTCGCCATCAACCTCGACAATCACGCCGCCAGAGCTTGGCAACTCGAGCACTCGCCCGATTGTGCCGTTGACCCAGCGTTTGATTGGCCCGGTAGGGCCCTTTTTGGTGCTCGAATCGTCGTTCTTGATGAACATCACCTGAGCGCCAACCTTTAGCTCAACCACGGGCTCGGCCGGCAGAGTGCGGCCAAAGGCCTTTTCATCGGCGGCACTAAACACCGCATCAAATCGTTTGGCCGGGCTTTCAATACGAGCCATGCGAGAACGGTTGACGCTGTTCACCGACTCATTAATTGTGGCTAGGCGAATCACGTCGTCGTGCGGCGGAAACCTGTTGCCGCAGGTGTTGATGTAGTCGAGCATCTCTTGGGTGCAAGAGCCATCGCGAATAGCGTTCAAGATGGTTTTGAAGTGCTCGTCGTGCTGTCTAAAGATTTCGCTCAACTCATAGCGCTCAAGGCTGTCTTCTCGCCAAACGTGAGCATCAAAGAACCAATTGCTCTGATAGTTCTCAGCCATGTATGCGCGCTCTTCATTGTTGCCTGGCACGGGAGCAAGCTGATAGGGGTCGCCAAACATTACAACCTGGGCACCACCGAACGGCAGCTTGCGCTTTCCTCGAGCGATTCCCATGGCGCGGCTCATGGTGTCCATGAGGTCGGCGTTGACCATCGACACCTCATCGATCACCAGCATGTCGATTGCCGCAAGAACTTCGCGGGTGCGTCGGTTTAGGTGGCGACCAATGTCTTCAGTGCCCAGAATGCCAAATGGAAAACCGAATAGCGAGTGAATGGTCACGCCACCAACGTTCAGTGCCGCAACACCGGTTGGTGCACATACCGCGAACTTCTTTTTAGTGTTGTCGATCAAATAACTGAGCAAGGTCGACTTGCCAGTGCCAGCGCGGCCGGTAACAAAGATGTTGTTTTCAGAGCCCTCGATATAGTCAAAGAGGTTTTGCTGCTCGGTTGAAAGATTCACCTGTTGCATTAGTTGCCGCCATTCATATCGCGCTGCGCGAGTTTTGCCAGCATGGCGTTGTATTCATTCACATCTTGATTGCCGGTGCGGTCGCTTTGGCGGTCTAGGCGCTTAGCTTCGCGACTATCAGACTTAAACCACTGCACACAAACGATGATGGTGAGTGCCGCGGTCGGCATTTCGCCGATGCCCCAGGCAATCGCGCCACCGGTGTGCTGATCGTCGATCGGGCTCTGGCCCCAGGTTCTGCCCATTGCGCCATACCAGTCAGGCAAGAGCAAGCCCGAGCCATCCATGAGGCTTAGACCAAAGAACGCGTGAAAAGCCATGGTGGCAATCAACATCAGCAGTCGAAGCGGAAAACCGAGGCGAACCGGACCTGGATCGATGCCAATCAGCGCCTGAGCAAACAGGTAACCGGTGATCAAGAAGTGCACCACCATCCACTGGTGACCGAGGTGTTCATTTGTGGCCCAAGCAAAAAGTGGCGTGTAATAAAAGGTGACCAGCGAGCTGGCAAACAAAACGGCAGCCACGATAGGGTGCGCCACGAAGCGGGCATACTTGGTGTGCACGGCCCAAAGAACCCATTCGCGCAAGCCGCGAGAATCGTCGTGACGTTTTTCGGTGGCGCGCATAATCAGAGTGACCGGAGCGCCTGGCACCAACAACACCGGAATGCCCATCGCCAAAATCATGTGACCGATCATGTGAATGCTGAATAAATATTCTTGGTAGGCGTTGAGCGCACCGCTGGTTGTGTAGATCAGAACCAGCATGCCGGTCACCCAAGAAAGGGTTCGAGCTATGGGCCACTTGTCTCCACGCTTGTGCAGGCGGTAAACACCAAACAAATAGAGGCCGATTGCCGCCGAACAAATTACCAACCAAACCAGGT
>JBEGSA010000028.1:0-15924 GCA_041180145.1 Actinomycetota bacterium
ATCATCCGTGACCTCTATAAAGAGGCCAAGATGATGCGCTTTTTGAGTCAGGTCTACATTGTTCAGGGTGTCTCGCCGGTTCTCGGACCCATCGTTGGTTCACAGCTGCTGGCATTCATGACTTGGCAGAACATTGTTTTGCTTTTTGCAATTTACGGTCTGGTCACCTTCATTGGGCTGAGAATCTTTTTGGTCGAAACTCTGCACAGCGACAATCGCCGCAGCCAAGGCGTCTCGGCAATGTTCGCCAGATTCGGGGCGGTGCTGCACGACCGCATCTATGTGGGGCTAGTGATATTCAGCGCGCTGCAAACCGTGGCCTTGTTTAGCTATCTAAACCTAGTGCCGTTCATTTTTCAGGATGGCTTTAAGCTGGGTCCCGGCGAATTCGGGTTCTTTTTTGCCTTGAACTCACTGGTTTCGGTTATTGGCACCCAGGTTGGTGGGCGCCTCGCAGTTCGATTCAGATCGAACTGGGTTTTGTTTAGCCACATCCTGCTTGCTGGTGCAGCCGGTCTAGCTTTGGTGGTGGCAGCCGCAATCGGCGCAGAATTTGGAGTGGTTACCGGGTTATTTGCTTTCTTCACATTTAACTTCGGTGCCACCTTCACGCCTCTAGCAGCTATAGCCATGGCGCCACATGGTGAAGAGGCAGGAACTGCTGCTTCGTTGATGGGTGTAGTCAACTTCGTTGCTGCCTCCTTGGCCGGGCCGATTTATGCGATACTCGACCATCGCACTTCAACTGGCGCTGGCGCGACAATTGCCACCTGTTATGCGCTCGGCGCATTGAGCCTATGGTTCGTCTCTCGGGTTCGCAGCATTCCGCCGTTAAAGAACTAAACATTTCACCAACTTTTGCGATCCGCGTTTAGGCTGAGGTCATGGCCCGCGTTCTAATCATGCACGGATGGAAAAACCATCGTGTTCCCGGCAACTGGCACCGCCACTTGGCCGCAGAACTGCGCAAGCTTGGACACCAGGTTTTTTATCCCCAGTTTCCGTCGGCTGACGAACCAATTTTGGAAGAGTGGCAAAACCTTCTGGTTGAAGAACTCACCCACCTCGGTGAAGCCGGTGACGGAGAAATTGTCGTGGTTGGTCATTCGTTGGGTTGCTTGAACTGGATTCAAGCGGCTGCATCCGGGGTGTTGCCTTTCAAGGTCGACCGCGTGCTCTTGGCAGCCCCAGCTGACCCGAACCTGCTGCTAGATCTGCCTGGTTTGCGGGTAAACCTTGAAGACCCAGACGTTCGTGATGCTGTTTTGGATTCCGCCCATTCGGTAACCCTAGTTGGCAGCGATGAAGACCCATGGACTCCAAATGGTCTGCAGCAAACCTACGGTCTCCCGCTTGGCCTTGAGCCCGTGATTCTGCCAGGGGCGCGCCATTTGGCGCTGAGCGACGGATTCAGCTATTGGCAAGGTGTGATCGACTGGGTGCTTGATCCGACTGCGGATCTAAGAGTTAGATAATTCCAACTAGGTTGCACAACTGACAGGTAGGCTAGTCACACGCTCCCGATTCGCCCCACGGAGCACCCCGAATATTTAGGAAAATCGATGAGGATTTTGCTTGTTGGCGCCGGTGGCGTTGGCGACGCAATTGCCAAGGTTGCAGCAACTAGAAACTTCTATGAACTAATCGTGGTCTCAGACTACGACTTCGCACGTGCCGAGCGCACAATCGCCTGGATTCGAAATCGTCATGGCGAGGAGCGGGCAGCAAAGTTTTTGGCAGCCAAGATTGACGCCTCAAGCGCCGCAAATGTGACCGAACTGGCTCGCGCACACAACATCACTCACGTTGTGAATGCCGTAGAACCCAAGTTCTTGCCAACAGTCTTCTCGGGCGCTTTCACCGCGGGCGCCAACTACCTTGACATGGCAATGAGCCTGTCTGAGGCAAACGAAACCGACCCGTTTCACCGCCCGGGCATCAAGTTGGGTGATGCCCAGTTTGCTGTTGGTGAGCAGTGGGAACGTGCAGGCAAACTTGCGCTTGTGGGAATGGGCGTTGAACCTGGGCTTTCCAACGTTTTTGCCAGGTACGCGGCCGACTACCTATTTAGCGAAATTGATGAGCTAAGCACCAAAGATGGCGGCAATCTAGTTGTGACTGACGATGCCGGAAACGAGATTTTTGCACCTTCGTTCTCGATTTGGACCACCATTGAAGAGTGCCTGAACCCACCTGTG
Source organism: Actinomycetota bacterium (assembly GCA_041180145.1). Taxonomy (GTDB): domain Bacteria; phylum Actinomycetota; class Actinomycetes; order Actinomycetales; family Microbacteriaceae; genus Rhodoluna. Next base: position 2,199 of record JBEGSA010000028.1, read on the forward strand.
ATTTATGAGCGCAGTCGCGGTTGGTACACCACCGAACCGTTCAGCGAACCTGAAATTTTCGAATTTCCAGAGGGCATCGGCGCCGTTGAGTGCGTGAATGTTGAGCACGAAGAAGTGACCATGCTGCCACGCAACATCGCAGCCAACCGTGTGACCTTCAAATACGGGCTAGGTTCTGAGTTCATCTCGGTCTTGAAGACTCTGCACACCCTGGGCCTTGATCGCACCAAGCCGGTGCGAGTGCGCTCAGCTCAGGGTCCGGTTGACGTGTCGCCACGTGACTTGGTTGCGGCAGTTTTGCCCGACCCGGCGACCATCGGTCCAAGATTGAGCGGCAAGACCTGCGCTGGTCTCTTGGTTACCGGCAAAGACAAAGATGGCAAAGACCGAGCCACCTACCTTTATCACGTGGCCGACAACGCAGAGACGATGGCCGAAATCGAGGCCCAGTGCGTGGTCGCTCAGACCGCCTTCAACCCTGTGATCGCACTCGAGTTAATGGCCGAGGGCATCTGGAGAGGCGCTGGCGTGCTTGGCCCAGAATGCTTCGATGCCAAACCTTTCCTTGACCTCATGTCGTCTTCAACCGGGTACAACCAGCGATGGGTTGCCCAAGAGCGACTCCCAGCAAGCCCACTTCGTCACCCATAGGTTTGAGATGTCAGGCAAAAATCCGAACTCAGATTTTGACGTTGTCATCATTGGTTCGGGTTTTGGCGGTTCGGTTGCGGCCCTGCGCCTAACGCAGAAGGGCTATCGAGTTTTAGTCCTAGAAGCTGGTGCCCGATTCGAAGATCATCAGTTCGCAAAAAACTCATTCGATCTAAAGCGGTTCTTGTTTTTTCCAAAGTTAGGCATGCTTGGAATTCAACGAATCGATTTTTTGAAGAACGTCTTGGTTATGTCTGGCGCCGGTGTGGGAGGCGGTTCGCTGGTTTATGCCAACACTCTCTATCGCCCGCCAGCGACGTTTTATAAGACCGGTTCGTGGGTTGGTCTGGAAGACTGGGAGTCGGTGTTGGCCCCGCACTTTGCCGAAGCCGAGCGCATGCTTGGCGTGCAGCAGAACCCGTTCTTTAGCCCTGCTGATCTAATGGTGAAGCGGTCAGCCGAGCGTATGGGGTTTGGCGATACTTTTAGAATGGCGCCATTGGGCGTGAAATTTGCCGCCGAGGGAGAAACCCCAGGCCAAGACGTTGGCGACCCCTATTTTGACGGTTCGGGGCCAGCACGACGAAACTGCATAAACTGCGGCGAGTGTATGACCGGTTGCCGCCACGGAGCAAAAAATACTCTGGTAAAGAATTACCTCTATCTGGCCGAAAAGGCCGGCGCTGTGGTTTGGCCGCTTACCCAGGTTGCGGTAATCAAAGACCTACCCGATGGCGGGTTCCAGCTTGACTTGAAGAGAACGTCGCGAGCTGGCCAGAAGCACCCCAAGGCGATATTTGCGCCTCAGGTAATAGTTGCAGCAGGCGCCCTGGGGTCTGCCAAGTTGCTGCAACGTTCGCGCGCGGCAGGCAACCTGAGCGGCATCAGCGACAAACTGGGGCACCTATCTCGAACCAACAGCGAAAGCCTACTTGGCGTGGTTGCACGCACCGACGAACACGACTACTCGCAGGGCGCCGCCATTACATCATCGGTTTTTCCGACCGAAGACACCCACATCGAGCCGGTTCGCTATGGTCGAGGCAGCAACTTTATGGCACTTCTTCAATCGGTTATGGCCTCTGGGCCACAGGGGCAAGCGCCAAACCCACTGCGTTTGGTCAGCCAGTCGCTAAAGCACCTGATTCGCCTGCCAGGTCTATACAACTTGCGAAATTGGTCGCAGCGAGCCCTAATTTTGCTAGTGATGCAGGCGCGCGACAACTCACTGACGACATGCCTCAAGCGTGGTGTGTTCGGCAGCAAACTCACATCCAAGCAGGGTTATGGTGAAGAAAACCCTGCCTGGGTGGCCAAGGGGCACGAGGTGGCTCGAGATCTTGCAAAGGATATGAATGGCACGGCGGCTGCGGTAATTGGTGAACCCTTTGGAATACCGCTCACCGCTCACTTTTTGGGTGGTTGCGTCATCGCCGGTGATGCAACCGAAGGAGTGGTTGACCGCCACCTTCGCGTTTTTGGCGTCGATGGGATGCACATTTTCGATGGGTCAACCTTGTCGGCAAACCCCGGGGTCAACCCTTCGCTAACCATTGCGGCACAAGCCGAGTGGGCCGCTAGTCACTGGCCGACAAAGACCGCTTAGCTCTCGCCCTTTGTTCTAGGCCAAGGCCCCAGTAGCAGCTTCCAATAATCAAAACTGCACCTAGCAGACCGACCGGCCCCATCGATTCGCCACCGATGATGACAGCGATCACAACGGCCCAAACCGGCTCGGTTCCTTGCAGCAAGGCGATGCGCGAAGCCGAGGTTTTGCGTATGCCCCAAGTCATCGCAAAGAAGCCATAGATGGTGCAGAACAGAATTAGAAAGGCCATCAATGACCATTCCTTGGCGCCGTATGCTGCCGCTGCCGAGATGGTTCCACCCGGGTCAACCACCAAAAAGATGAGCCCAGCCGAAAGCGTTTGAAAGACCGTCATGTTGAGGTTGTCGACCTTGCGACCGAAGGTTAGTTTGCCCTGGGCCACCTGATACGCGGCACGCAAAACTGCCGCAATCAACATCAGAAAATCGCCAAGGTTGGGTTCTTGAAAACCGCCCCCGCCAACTAGAAAACCAACACCCATGATGGCCCCGCCGGCGGCGACAAAAAAGTTGCGCGGCAGCCAGAACTTGTTGACGGCGCCTTCGATGATTGGCGTAAAGATAATCGAAAGGCTGATGATTAGGCCCGAGTTAGTGGCCGAAGTGAGCGCAATCGCGTTGGTCTCGAAGGTCATAACGATGGCTAATCCAACACCGATGGCCGAACCGATCAGAATGTCGAGTTTTGAAAACCTTGACCGGCGAAAAAGAGCAACGGCGGCCAGAATTATGCCTGCAAGACCAAACCTAAGTGCCATCATGCCCCAAAGGCTGCCAGCCGAGGTTAGATCTTTTGCGGCTAGGTAGCTTGCGCCCCATACGGCTGCAGCACCAAGCAAAACCAGGTCAACATTGGCTGAAGATCTTTTAGTCTCGGTCACTTTTTTAAGCCCGGAATCTTTATGCGATTTTGTGCAATCGCCGCACCCAGAAGCACGATCGCGCCACCGACGGGCTGATTCCAGACGATTGCCTCGCCCAGAACCAAGGCACCCAACAGCACCCCAACCAGTGGCGTGATGTAGGTCACGGAGCTTGCGATTGCGCTGCCAACCTTGTCTAGCAGGTCGTAATAGGCGACATAGGCGAGGCCGGTGCCAACAATTCCAAGAACCGCGATTGATGCAACCGAGTTGAAACTAAATTCGCCGGTGAAGAGCGGTCCGCCGAAAAGGTAAAACGGTATGAGAGTGACCGCAGAGGTGAGAACTTGAACGTAAACCGCGCTGGTAGAACTAAACGACATAGTTGAAATGTATTTGCGAGTGAACGGTGTGCCAAAGCCGTAGCAGGTTACGGCAAGAATGAGGGCGCCGATGGCGAGTGGGTCGTTTGTGCCGAATCCAGCCCAAACCCCGAGCACAACTCCCACGCCGACCAAGCCCACGAGCAAGCCAGCGATAACATTCGGCTTTGGTTTTTCATCGCGGAACGCAATCAGAATCGCCACCACGGTAAAAATTGGCGTGCTCGCATTCAAAATGCTGGCCAGCGCACTAGAAACATGCTGTTGAGCGTAGCCAAACAGAACGCCGGGGATGCCGCTCATCAGCAGGCCGCCAACCCAAATGACGACCCACTCTTTCACGGTGCGAGGAAGTTTATCGCGCTTGATGGCGACGATAATCGCCAGTACCAATGCGCCAAGTGCGCTTCGCCAGAAGGCAATTCCGAATGGTGTGACCAGCTCTAGCCCCTGTTTTATAAACAGAAACGAACTTCCCCAGATAAGGCCCAAAACCGTGAAGCTAAGAAGCCATCCGTTGCGGCGTTTCGTGGTCATTATTCGAGTCTAATCACTGGTTTGGGTCATAAAATCTCACTTGAAAGTGAGGTCAACGTTGACAGCTTTAGAGATTAATCTTTGGGTTCTTGCGGGCATCTGTTTTGCCACCTGGTTCGCTTCAGTGGTCACCAAGGACTATTCGTTTGTCGATCGCATATGGTCTTTGATTCCGATTGTCTATGCCTGGGTTTTCGCAGGCGGCGAAGAGTTTGCAAACCCAAGGCTAAATCTGATGGCGGGGCTAATCACTCTGTGGGGTGCGCGTCTGACCTTCAATTTCGCGCGTAAAGGCGGCTACGCACCCGGCGGTGAAGACTATCGGTGGCCGGTGCTTCGAGCCCGCATGAGCCCCTTTGTCTATCAGGTTTTCAACGTCTTCTTCATCGTGATCTTCCAAAATGCGCTCTTGCTTGCAATCACGCTTCCGATGCTTGCCTTAGGCATGATCGACCTGCCACTTGGTTCGACTGACTTCATCTTCGCCGGCTTGTTCCTCGCGTTTCTGGTTGTAGAGACAATCGCCGACCAGCAGCAGTGGAATTTTCATCAGCACAAGAAGGCAGAGCGTGCAGCAGGGCGTGAACCGAAGCAGGGTTTCTTGACCGCAGGGTTATTCTCAATCTCGCGTCACCCAAACTTCTTCAGCGAGCAGGCTCAGTGGTGGGTGTTGTTCCTTTGGGCACTTGCGCTGGTGGGCAACGAGGCGATTTGGTTTGGTGCCGGTGCGCTGGTGCTGAGCGCACTCTTCGCCGGATCAACCAAATTCACTGAAGAGCTATCGATTCAGAAATATCCCGAATACCGCGAGTATCAGAGGCGAGTCAGCGCAGTGATTCCCTGGTTTCCAAGCAAGGGCTAAAGGCCAAGCTCAGGCTAGAGGCAAATAGAAAAATCCCCCACCAGGTTGGCGGGGGATTTTTCTTTGAGTGGTTGAAACCTAGTGGGTCGAAGGAGCCTGTTCAACCTCTGAGCGGTCGCCTGACCAGAGGGTGTGGAAGGTGCCATCCATGTCGACGCGCTTATAGGTGTGAGCGCCGAAGAAGTCGCGCTGACCCTGAACCAAGGCTGCAGATAGGCGTGGTGAACGAAGGCCGTCGTAGTAAGAGAGTGACGAAGCAAACGCTGGAACCGGAATGCCGGCTAGCGAAGCGTTTGCAACAACCTGGCGCCATGAGCTAACCGAGTTGGCGACCGCCTGCTTGAAGTAAGGGTCGAAGATCAAAGACTGAAGCTCTGGGTTCTTGTCATACGCGTCGGCGATGCGGTTTAAGAACTGAGCACGGATGATGCAACCGCCGCGCCAGATCTTTGAAACTGCGCCAAGGTTGATCTCCCAGCCGTATTCCTTAGCGCCCGCGCGAATGGCGTCGAAGCCCTGTGCATAGGCAACCAACTTCGATGCGTAAAGTGCGCGGCGAACGTCTTCAACGAATGCAGCCTTGTCGCTGACCGACCAAGCGGTTGCGTCGGCAGGAAGGCCGTCGACTGCCGCGCGCTGAGCTGCCTGAGACGAAAGCGACCGAGCAAACACGGCTTCTGCGATGCCCGAAACCGGGGTGCCTAGGTTCAGCGCAGTCTGAACGGTCCAAACTCCGGTGCCCTTCGAGCCAGCCTGGTCAAGAATCACGTCAACTAGGGGCTTGCCAGTCTTTGCATCAACCTGCTTTAGAACTTCGGCGGTGATTTCGATCAAGAATGACTCAAGGTCGCCCTTGTTCCACTCGTTAAAGATTTCTGCAATCTCTGCTGGGGTGTAGCCAGCTGCCTGACGAAGAATGTCGTATGCCTCGGCGATCAGCTGCATGTCTGCATACTCGATGCCGTTGTGGATCATCTTCACAAAGTGACCGGCGCCATCGGTGCCAACGTGGGTAACGCAAGGCTCGCCCTCGGCGATTGCTGCGATCGAAGCCAAGATTGGGCCAAGAGTCTTGTAAGCCTCTGCCGAACCACCAGGCATGATCGAAGGGCCCTTTAGCGCGCCCTCTTCACCACCCGAAATACCTGCTCCAACAAAGTTGATTCCCTTTGCAGAAACCTCTTTTTCGCGGCGAATAGTGTCGGTGAACAATGCGTTGCCGCCGTCAACAATGATGTCGCCTGGTTCGAAGCGCTCGGCTAGCTGCGAGATCACGGCATCGGTGCCCTTGCCGGCCTGAACCATGATGATTGCGGTGCGTGGCTTAGCCAACGATGCAACAAACTCATCGATGGTGGTTGAGCCAATAAAGCCGGCCTCTGGGTGCTCGGCTAGAAGAAGTTCGGTGCGCTCTACAGAGCGGTTGTAAACAGCAACGGTGTTGCCTTCGCGGCTAGCGAGGTTGCGGGCCAGGTTTGAGCCCATTACGGCTAGGCCAACGACTCCGATATTTGCTGATGCGGTCATGTCTATTCCTAAAGGTTTATTAGAGGGAAAGGTAGGCGAGGGGCCATTTTCTGCCGATACGCTCGCCGTTGCGCGGACCTAGTTCAACAATATCGCAAAAAGCCCCGTGCTCGCAGCGATTGTGCGAATCCGGGGCAATGCAAGCAAGATTATTTCTTTTGACCGTAGACGTTCTGGTAGCGCTCAAAGAGCGAGTCAACGAAGTGCTGAGCAATCGGCTTTGGCGCGCCTAGTTGGTGGGCGAGGTGCGCAGACTTGGCTACGTCTTCGCACATGATGGCTGCCTTGAGTGCCGCCTTGGCGTCTTTGCCGATCGAAAATACCCCGTGCTGACGCATCAAAACGGCCTTTGAGCGGTGGCCACGCAGGGTTTCAACAATTCCCTGCCCGATTGAATCATCGCCGATGATTGCAAATGGGCCAAGCGGAATCTCGCCACCGAATTCATCGGCAATTGCGGTCAAAATGCACGGGATTGGCTTTTCGACAGCGGCCCAGGCCGAGGCGTAGTTGCTGTGCGTGTGCACAACACCACCAACCTCTGGCATGTTTCGATAAACATAAGCGTGTGACGCGGTGTCGCTTGATGGCGCGCGATCACCCGAAATAACGTTGCCGTCGAGGTCGCAGTGAATCATGCTCTCTGGGGTCAGCTCGTCATAGAGAAGGCCGCTCGGCTTAATTACGAAGCCGCCTTCAACTCGCTGAGAGATGTTTCCGCCAGACCAAACCACGAGGCCGGCATCCCAAAGTTGGGCGTGCAGACGAGCCAGGTCTTGTCGAGCTTGCTGAATTTCGGCGGTCATTTGCCCTCTTTAGATCTGTGCTGCTAGTCGGTAGTAACTTGCTGACCACTGTAGTTCTTTGCGGAACGCGCGAAGGTTGGTGTCTTCGTCGATTATTACCAGTTCGGCCTTCGCGATGCGGGCAAAGTCTTCGATGGTCTCTAGCGAAACCGAGTTGGTTAGCACGGTGTGGTGGCTTCCGCCGGCAAGAATCCAGGCCTCGGCTGACTCGGCAAGCGACGGGGCTGGCTCCCAGACAGCGCGGGCCACTGGAAGCTTTGGTAGGTCTTCGGTTGGCTCGACGATGGTGATTTCGTTTGAGATCAAACGGAAGCGGTCGCCCATGTCGGCAAGGCAAACTACGCGACCTGCAGCAGGCTTTGCGGTGAAGACCATTCGAACCGGGTCTTCTTTGCCGCCAATGCCGAGCGGATGGATTTCGATCTTTGGCTTCTGACCCGAGATGGTTGGGCAGACCTCAAGCATGTGGGCGCCAAGCACCTTTGGAGTGCCTGGGCCAAAGTGGTAGGTGTAGTCCTCCATAAATGAGGTGCCTCCACCGGCAGGGGTCATCGACTTCAAAATTGCGCCGAGGGCTGAGGTCTTCCAGTCGCCTTCGCCACCGAAGCCATAGCCATCGGCCATCAAACGCTGAACGGCAAGACCCGGAAGTTGGCGAAGGTCGCCAAGGTCTTCGAAGTTTGAGGTGAAGGCAGCATAACCGCCAGCCTCGAGGATTCCTCGAAGGGCGATTTCGATTTTTGCGCCGTAAACCAGTGATTCGTGGCGTGCGCCGTCGGCGCGAAGTTCTGGCGCAACGTCATATTCGGCTTCATAAACCTTGCAGAGCGCTTCGGCTGCCGCATCGCTAACTTCGGCAACGGCTGCAACGAGGGTGTTCACGCCTAGGTTTTCGATTGACATACCGAATTTCATCTGTGCCGAAACTTTGTCACCATCTGTGACGGCCACGTAACGCATGTTGTCGCCAAAGCGGGCGAGCTTTAGATTTTGCGAGGTGTTCCAGCCGATGCAGGCATAGGCCCAGGCGGTGATGCGGTCTTGAACGTGCTTTTCAGTTGGGTGGCCAACAACTACTTTGCGCGCGGTGCCCATGCGGGTCACCATGTGGCCAAATTCACGGTCACCGTGAGCTGCCTGGTTTAGGTTCATAAAGTCCATGTCGATGGTTGCCCATGGCAGTGACTGACCGGCCTGAGTGTGCAGGTGCAGAAGTGGCTTCTGAAGTGCGTCGAGACCCGAGATCCACATTTTGGCAGGCGAGAAGGTGTGCATCCAGGCAATCACACCGATGCACTCGTCGGCGGCCGATGCGTCAAGCATCACGCGACGAATTTCATCGCTGGTCTTCAAAATTGGCTTCCAAACGATGGTTGCCGAGGCTCCAAAGCCTGACTTCAGCTGCTCAACCACTTTTTGCGATTGCTGAGCAACCTGCTCAAGAGTCTCTGGACCATAGAGGTTCTGGGTGCCGGTTAGGAACCAGATTTCTTTAGCTGCTGCGGTCATTTTTTGGCCCTTCGAAAATCGAACTTGTTGCCAACAATGTTATCGCTAACTTAAGCGTCTAGCACGCCGTCTTTTTCGAGTTCCATCTGCACCTTGGCGGCCAGGTCGGTTGCCGAAACCTGCCAGGTGTCGGCAAAATTTGTGGCCGGGGTGCCGTCGTGAAAAGTTGCGTGCAACTGCGGGTTCAAAACCACAGAAAAGCCAGCAGCCTTTGCGCCTCTAGCGCTGGCCTGAACACAGTATTCAGACTGCATGCCAATGAGTTCAACAGCATCAACGCCAAGAGTCTTGAGTTCGCCTGCCAGAGCGGGGTTTGATTCAAAGACATTCTGAGTGGTCTTGCGAACCACTAGTTCGCCTTCGGCAGGCGAGAAATAGAGCTCCCAACCGGGGCTAAACGGCTCATCGATGTCGCCCTCGGGGCCATCGTTTTGAACCCAGATGACAGGTTCGCCGGCATCTCGGGCCATGTCGATCTTCTTCTCGAACTTCGCCAAGAATTCGGCCGCGTTTGGAACGGAATATTTACCTTCGACCATGTTCTTTTGAACGTCGACAACGAGAAGTGCGCGCATAATTTCAGACTAGTTAGCGACTGGATTAACTCGAAGCAATTTGGCAATCCAAATGCCGATTGCACCAGCGACAAACTGCACCAAAATAAACGGCAAGACCGAGTTGGCCTCGATGCCAGCACCGGTGTAGCTAAAGATTCGGCCGATGGTCACCGCCGGGTTGGCAAAACAGGTTGACGACGTGAAGAGGAATGTGGTGCCGATCCAGGCTGGAACAGCCGCCCAGGCCCACTTGCTCAAACCTCGGTCGTTGAGCAGCAAGATAATCGCAATCAAACCAGCCGTCGAAATAAACTCGCCGATTAGTTCGCCAGGGGTGTTGCGCGCGTGGGTCGCAAATTGAATCGCTGGGGTGTTGAACATCAGGTTGGCAATGACAGAACCTGAAATCGCACCAAAAATCTGGGCCATTGTGTAAACGACAGCATCGAAGGTTTTTATGTGGCGCTTAAACACCATCACCCAAGTGACCACTGGGTTTAGGTGTGCACCACTAACGGGACTGAATACAAAAATCAGCAAAATTAGCGCACACATCAACGAGAACCAAACCATCAGCATGATCACGCCAACGTCTTTGGTCATGGCCTCAGCCTGAAGGTTTGCGCCAATTACAACGCTTAACAAAAAAGCTGTTGCGAAAAACTCTGCGATGGCTCTGCGCAGCAGTGAGATGTGTGCCAATTTGGTTCCTATCGAATTTGGCCTCGGCGCCATTACCGAGTTTATGGCCATCAGTGAAGGTAGCTTGAAAAATTCACCAGGAGTTCTTGTTATGGGAATGTTATTTTTGTAGCTTCGCTTGTACCTAGGGACCGATCAAATCTCTGCGGTCGCTCTTGGGATAGGGAATTCTTTGGCAAATCTGCTTTACAAACTTGGCATTTTTTCGGCTCGTCGAGCTTGGTTAGTAATTGTCAGCTGGTTCCTCATCTTGGCAGCCAGCGTTGGTCTAATGGTCAATTTCGCCGGCAAGCTTTCGACCAGCATGTCACTGCCGGGCACACCATCGCAGTTGGTCATTGACGACCTGAACACATCTTTCCCCAAAGCAAGTAATGGCAATGCCCAAGTGTTGTTGCACAAGAGCAACGGCTTCGCGTTCAACGCCGAAGACAAGAAGCAGATTTTGGCAGTGCTAAAGCAAGTCGAGGCCCTAGAAATCGTGGGCATCGCCCAAGATCCTTTTGCCACCGAAGCAAGTCTCAAAAAGAACCGCATGAAAGTTAGTGACGGTCAGGCTGCGCTCGATTCTGCACCCGCAGAATTACGTGCTGCCCAGGCAAAAATAGATGCCGGCCAAGCCAAACTCGAGAAGTCTCAGGCCGAGCTAACTGCCGGGCAAGCCAAGCTCACGGCAGCCAAAGCCGATCTTGACGGCAAACTAGCGCAGCTAAATGGGGCGATTGAGCAGCTCAAGGCCGCAAATGCTCCCGCCTCGCAAATCGACCCCTTGCTGGCCAACCTGGCACAGCTAAACGCGGGTCTTGCCGAGATCGCAAAACAGCAAGCCGCAATCGATGCCGGTCAGGCAAAAATCGATGCCGGCAGCGCCGACCTATCGGCTGGCCAGCAGAAGATCGACGACGGCTATGCGGCCATCGAATCAAACAAGGCCAAAATCGCAGCTTCGCAGCTAATCATGGCCGCGATGAAGAACTTTCACACGGTTTCAAAAGACGGTCAGACTGCCACGGTAATAGTGATGTTCAATAAGCCATTCGGTCAAATCGAAGAGGCAGAACTCGAATCTGTGGTGGCAATCTTCGAAGCCAATCCAATCTCAAACGTTCAGGTCGAATACTCTCAAGAGCTAACCAAGGCAATGCCAACTCTTGGGGGCCCTGCCGAGGTTGCCGGACTCATCATGGCTGCGATTGTCTTGTTCGTAATGCTCGGCACCTTGGTTGGCGCTGGTCTTCCGGTGCTTGCGGCGATCTTGGGTGTGGGCATTTCGGCCACCGCAACCATGGCACTTTCATCGGTAATCGACATGACGGCCACCACGCCGATGCTTGGCGCGATGCTTGGCCTCGCGGTGGGCATCGACTATTCGCTGTTTATTCTCAACCGTCACCGCCGTCAGCTAAAAGCGGGCATGGATGTTCGCGAGTCGATTGGCCTAGCAAATGGAACATCGGGCAACGCGGTTGTCTTCGCGGGTCTCACTGTCATCATCGCGCTGGTGGCACTTAACCTGACTGGCGTTGGATTCTTGGGTCTAATGGGCAACGCCGCCGCTGTTTCGATTGTGGTTGCCGTTTTGGTTGCACTTACCTTTACCCCGGCACTGCTTGGCCTTTTGGGCACTCGCCTGCTTAGCAAGCGCGAGCGCACCAAGATTGCCTTGGCGACCCAAAGTGAAGCCCCGGTTTTGAAGGACCCAACTCGTGCGGTGTTTGCAACCAAGCGCCCTTGGTTGGCAATAGCTGCCGTGGTGCTCATTATGGGCGTGGCTGCGCAGCCGCTTGCTTCGATGCGCCTTGGCTTGCCTGACGGTTCGTCAGAGCCAGTCACCTCAACTCAATACAAGTCGTTCAAGCTTGCCGAAAAGGCCTTTGGTGCAGGCGTAAACGGCCCACTGGTTGCCGTGGCTACCGCAGATCGCCAGATCAATGGCCTTGAGCGCCTCGAGTTTCAAGCCGGTGTAGTCACCAGAATGATGGAGTTGCCAAACGTTTCATCGGCAATTGCTGCAGCGGTTTCGAATGACAAGACCAAGTTCTTGTTCCAGGTGATTCCGGTCGATGGGCCGGCAAGTGAAACCACTGAAAAGTTAGTCTTCGCTTTGCGAGGGCTCTCGGCTGAGTTTGAGCAGAAGTACTCAGTCGAACTCGGTGTCACCGGCGCAGCCGCAGCGAACATCGATATTTCTAAGAAGCTAGCCGATGCCTTGCCTCTGTATCTCGGTGCGGTTCTGCTGTTATCGCTGTTCCTTTTGATTTTGGTTTTCCGTTCGATTCTGGTTCCGCTGATTGCCAGTGCAGGGTTCCTGTTAACCGTGGTGGCAACACTCGGTTCTGCGGTTGCGGTGTTCCAGTGGGGTTGGATGGGCGAGGTTTTCGACATTCACGACCCAGGGCCGATTATGAGCTTCGTGCCAACCCTAATTATTGGAGTGGTCTTTGGGTTAGCGATGGACTATCAGCTGTTCTTGGGTTCGGGAATGAGGGAAGCTTTCGTTCACGGAAAGACGGCCAAGGATGCGGTTAATTTCGGAATTCATCTGTCTCGCCCAGTTGTGATCGCCGCGGCAATCATCATGGTCACCGTTTTCGGGGGCTTCGCTTTCTCAGAGATGACCACCATCCGCCCGATTGGATTTGGACTTGCCGTTGGCGTTCTTTTCGACGCCTTCTTGGTTCGTTTAGTCTTGGTGCCGGCCTTGATGACCCTGGTCGGTGATAAAGCCTGGTGGTTGCCAAAGTGGCTTGACCGCATTTTGCCTGATGTTGATGTTGAGGGTGCTGCGCTAGAACGCAAAGCCCAGCACTGATCGATTAAGTGAAAAATGCCACCCACGCTGGGTGGCATTTTTCATTCTTGGCTATTTGACTTCGATTACATCCCCGTCAGCATTGGCGTCTATGACAGTGATTGTGTAAGCCCCCACTTTGAGTGATTCGCCCTTGGCAAGTGGTGCCTTTGTCTTCCAGATGTCTTGCAGGTTATCGAAGTTGCTCTGCACCTGCAGTGGTCCAAAACCAGACTGAAGCGAAGTGTCAATCTTGTAGACCAAAGCTCCCGGCTTGGCCAATTTGCTATCCAAGCCAATCGCGCGACGGCTCTCAACCACAATCGCTGTGGTCTTGCCAGTTGGAATTACCAAGGCCTTTAGGCCACCCTTGGTCTCAACCGGGGTGATGGTGTGCTGACCAATCGGTGAACTGGCGCATTTGATTTGGTCATCGCTCAGCCAGTCAAGCACCCAACGTTCCCAGGCAAAAAGCCCAGGCGCTTGTGAGTTGAAGTCACTAAAGCCCATGTAGCTGAAGTAGCCGGCATAACGGTGGAAACCGGCATAGCCAAAGCCGGCCTCATCCCTGGCATAAACGTCAACTAGACCCAAAGAATGTGAGATTTCGTGGTTGAGCCAGATTGCGCCCCACACATTGATGTCGTTTCCAGAGGTCGCGCCATTGTGCAGATTTTTGCCATCGAGCACAATTCCGTCGTTTTCAAAATAGCTAACCGCCGGGCCATTTTGAAAATGTGTGGCATCTGGGTTGGCAAAAATCAAGAAGCTCCCGGCGTCGCTGTAATCAACGTCTTTATCGGCGAGCTTCAAAGCCTCTTCAACATAAGCTCGCTGGGATTCGTAGGTGTTGAAGTTGTAAGAGGTAGCCGGCTTGCTCATGCGATACCACTTCTGAGTTGGCTGCAGCTGATAGTCAAGCTTGCCGTA
>JBEGSA010000029.1:0-15747 GCA_041180145.1 Actinomycetota bacterium
TTCTTGATGCATGGCCGAGCTCGGCCATCTCGCCTAAAACGGCGATGGTTCGGCGACCTGTTTTTCCGAGTTGAGCCAAGGTCTGCAAGGCGGCCCGAGTCGAGTCCGGGCTAGCGTTGTAGGCATCATTGATGATCGTAACGCCGTCCGAACGGTGTGATACCTGCATTCTCCAGCGTTCGGCCAGTTCCATCGATTCGAGCGCCGCAATCGCCTTAGCCCGATCAACGCCCAGTTGGTCGGCAACAGACAAGCTGGCAAGAGCGTTCATCACGTGATGCTCGCCCAGAATTTTGAGCATGACCTTAGAAATTTCTGCATCTGGCCAGTGCATCTCGAATGATGTGCCGTCGATAGAAAGCCGCAGGTCCGTAGCACGATATAGCGCGTCTCCCGCCGTTCCAAAACTAACCTTCTTGGCTCGATTAAGGTCGACCATGTCGCGCACGTAGCCGTCGTCGGAGTTGAAAACAAAAATATCGTTGTCGCCAAGCGTCGCCGGTAACTCGGCTTTGATTTTTGCGGTGGTTTCGATGCCACCGAATTCACCTACGTGGGCCAAACCAACTTTCAAGACCACACCAATGTCAGGCTTGGCGATGTCGGCCAGGTAGGCGATGCTTCCCAATCCCCCAGCACCCATCTCGACAACCAAGAATCGAGTGTCACGGCCAGCCTTCAACATCGAAATCGGGGCTCCGACCTCGTTGTTGTATGACTCGATGGGCGCGATGGTTTCTCCCGCGGTCGAGAGTATTTCGCGCAGCATGTTCTTGGTGGTGGTCTTTCCGTTTGAACCGGTTACGCCGATGACCTTCAGGTCTCCGGTCGCAGCAAGTACGCCCAAAACATGCTTGGCAAGCATTCCGAGCGCTGCTACAACGTTCGGCACGACCAATTGCGGGTGATCCGAAGCTTCATCGACCAGGTGTTCTACAACAGATGCGACTGCACCAGCCTTGGCCGAAGCCGCAACAAAAAGGTGGCCGTCGGTCACTTCACCGGGTTTGGCAAAAAATAGCGAACCCACACCAACCAAGCGTGAATCGGTTTCTACAGAACCGGTAACTAGTAGTTCTAGGTCAGCCGCTGCTGCGGCGTTTGGTTTGGCTCCGATGGCTTCGACGATTTCGCGAAGCGAAATTTCAATCATGACCAACCGTTTTCTTTGAGCGCCTCGCGGGCTTCGTGCCTTGCTGAGTAAGGGGTTCGAACACCTCGGATGTCTCGATAATCCTGATGCCCCGGCCCTGCCCACAGGATTGAATCACCAGGTTCGGCCAATGAAACAGCCTTGCGAATGGCCGCCTCCGGTGGACTCACCTCGTAAATTTCAAGTTCGGGGCGAGCCGCTTTGGCCGCCTCAACGAGGGTTTTACGAATCGATGCCGGATCTTCAAACCTTGGGTGATGATCGGTGATCACCAAAACATCGCAGCCTTCTGCCGCGATTTGCGCCATCGCCGGACGCTTGGTTGCGTCGCGGTCGCCGTCGGCACCGAAAACCATGAACACTCGACCCGAAGTTACCTTTCGAACCGCCGAGAGCGTGTTCAAGAAGGCATCTGGGCTGTGGCCGAAGTCGACGTAGACGTCTGGGCCTGTTTCGCCGGTGACTCGCTCGGTGCGACCCGGCAAGTAGGCCTCGATGCCCGACGCAATCGCATCGGCGATCAGATTCGGGTCGCGGCCAGACTGAATCAGCATGGCTATCGCGAGGCCGGCGTTGGCGGCCATGTGCGCACCCAGCAGTGGCACGCGTGAGCGAATTGTCACTCCGTTTGGCCCCGCCAGAACAAACGATGTGTACTTGGGCGTTTCGGCGGTTACCGCCACGTGCCAGTCTGCATCGACACCCATTTCACTGGTGATTGTTACAACCGGGATGCGGCTCTTGGCAGCAAAGGCTCGACCATATTTTGAATCGAGGCAGACTACGCCTTTGTCAGCCCGTTCTGGAGTAAATAGCTCGACTTTGGCTGCCAAATATTCATCCATGTTTGCATAGTCATCGAGGTGGTCATGGCTGAGATTTGTGAAGCCCACGACATCAAAGTGAAGGCCGTCAACACGCTGTTGTGAAAGCGCCTGAGCAGACACCTCAATTGCAACGGAAGTCACGCCGCGTTCGCGCATGCGGGCAATAAGCGCCTGCATCTCGGGTGATTCTGGGGTGGTCAAACGACTAACAATGATTTCGCCCGCGATATGGCGCTCGGCGGTAGAGGTCAGGCCAGTGGTTTCACCAATTTGGCGCAGAATGCCCTCGAGCAGGTAGCTGGTCGAGGTTTTGCCGTTGGTGCCGGTGGTGGCAAAAAGAGTCGGCATGTTGCCTGGAACGTTGCCATAGACGTAGGCAGCCAGATCGCCCAGGTGTGAACGAGGGTTCTCTAGCAGCAATACCGGAGCGCTTAGATTTTCGATTGACTTAGCGCCCACCGAATCGGTAACCACGGCCACTGCGCCAAGCGAGAGCGCTTTCTCAACAAATTTTGCTCCGTGGGTCTTTTTTCCAGGCATTGCAACAAAGATGTCGCCGGCGCGAAGGTCGCCCGTGTTCATGCTGATGCCGGTTGCCTGCAGGCCTTGCAGCGGCGTCGCACATTCGAGCTCGAACTTTGCTGCCAGCTCTGCCAAGGCGACTGGCTTGACGTGATCTGGGCGAAGAATTGGCGGAATTGATTCAATCATCGGTATCACTTCCATTCTGTCGGAATGTTTGCCGAAACCGTGGTTGACGGAGGCACGCGATAAGTTCTCAGCAACTGCTGCATGATTCGTTTGAAACTTGGAGTCGCACCAATCGAGTTGCTGACGGCGCGTGGCTTGTATACGGTCACGGCCACTACAAACTGTGGGTCTTCAGCAGGAGCAGCGCCAATAAACGACACTGCATAGCGACCGCTGTAACCGCTCGAACCCTGCGCAATCTGCGCGGTTCCGGTCTTTCCACCGACGCGATAGCCAGGCACGGCGGCGGTCTTTCCGATACCACCCTGCTCAACAACCTTCTCAAGCATGTCCATGGTCGAATGGGCAGTAGCCTCAGAAATCACTCGAACTCCAGGCTTAACCTCGGTGCGCTGCAGATTGCCGTTGGCATCCTCGCAACCCTCGACCAATATTGGCGAAAGTCTAATTCCCTTGTTGGCAATCGCCTGATACATCATGGCTGACTGAATTGGGGTGACGCTAACGCCCTGACCGAACATCGAAACGTACTTCTTGATGCCGTCCCAGTCGTTCACATTGTTCAGCAAACCGGCTTCTTCGCCCGGGTAACCGGCGTTGGTCTTTTGACCCAAACCGAACTTCTTGAGGTAGGTGTATCGAGTTCGATAGTCGACAGCCTGACCGATTTTCATGATTCCGGTGTTCGAGGAGTCTCTAAGAACGCCCGCTAGCGTCAACTTGTCATCACCATGGGTGTGACTGTCGGTGACTCGGTATGTTGTGCCGGGTACAACCCATCCATAGGGAGCAATGGTTCGAGTGGTTGACGTGGCCTTGCCCTGGTCGATTGCGGTAGCGCCGGTTATGGCCTTCAGCGTTGAACCTGGTTCGAACATAAACCTAAAGATTCTGGCGCCTCGATCGTCGATGCCAACCTTGCCAGGCTCATTTGGGTCTACCGACGGCGCCTCTGCGGCAGCCAGAATGCGGCCGGTCTTAACCTCGATTACGGTGGCAACCGCCCAGTCAGCGCGAAGTCTCGAGACTTCGCTGGTAAGCACCTGTTGAGCAAAATACTGAAGATCGGCGTTGATGGTCAGGTGCACCGCCCGACCGTTCACGGCCTTCTGAGTGGTAACCGTGCTTGACGGAATCTTGATGCCATCAACACCCTTTTCAAAGCTCTCTTGCCCATCAACGCCGGCAAGGCAAGAATTGAACGAAGTTTCGATGCCCTCGACTGCTAGACCTTCATTGTTCAGATAACCAATGATGTTGCCAGCGACGGCGCCGTTCGGGTAAAGGCGGTCGGGAATCGGGTCGTAGTAAAGCCACGGAACATTGAGCGAGCGAATTTTTCGATAGCTCTCGGCATCGACTCGCTTCTTGATTTGCGAGTACTCGCCGGTGCCACTAATTTTTGTCATCACCTCGGCTTGGGTTAGACCCAAGATGGTGGCGATCTCGTTGGCAATTTGCTCGACCGGAATCATTACCGATTGGCCGTTGACCTTTCGGCTTACCGGAAAGACCTTGCTCGGTGCTGCGTTAATGTCGTAGCGATATACGGTGCGAGCCAACACGGCGCCGGTTGAATCTAGGATTTCACCGCGAAGTGCAGGTAGCGTGCGGGTAACTGCGCGGTTTTCATACGAGGTTTTATTGATGGCATCGGCCTGAATGACCTGATAGTCGACCAGGCGAATCGAAAAGACGACGCACAGACCGGCGACGAGAATCATGACCCACTTGCCACGTGATTTAGGGTCTCCGGGCGTCAGAT
Organism: Actinomycetota bacterium; assembly: GCA_041180145.1. Taxonomy (GTDB): domain Bacteria; phylum Actinomycetota; class Actinomycetes; order Actinomycetales; family Microbacteriaceae; genus Rhodoluna. Next base: position 4,457 of record JBEGSA010000029.1, read on the forward strand.
ATGCCATCTGCCGACCTGCCTTACTAGTGAGTTGGTGAGGCTGGAATTACCGCACCACTCGAAACTACTTGAGTGGCGGCCGAAACGCCCTTAACGACACCGGCGGCAAGCGCAGTTGGCGCGGTTGTGGCCCCGGTCAAACCGGTCGCGATTGGGGTTGCAGCCTTGGTGAGGGTTGCGTCTTCGGCGGCAATCAACTCAGCGGCGTTAGATTGCTGAACTAGAGCCGAATTAGGAACTAGGTTGCGGGCAACGCGACCATCTGCGTTCAATGCGGCCTTTGGCTTGCCGAAGACCTTCTGGTCTGAGAGGCGCAAGAAGACTGGGTTGGCATTTGAAATCATGCCGAGCTTGGCAGCTGCGTTGGCTAGGTTCTGCTGCGACGAAAGCGAGTCAACTTCTTCGCTCAAGATTTGAGTTGTGGTGGTGAGCTCTTTCTTTTCTTTCTGGATCGCAGACAGTTCGTAAACGGCATTCGAAGTCAGAATGGTCAACAGCAGGTTCAGAAGTGCGATGGTTAGTGCTCCGACTACGACTGCCCCACCGATGAATACTCCAGGTCGTGAGTCACGGAAGTTTGCAATGCTTAGTGCCGGACGAGCTGCGCTTGAGTGGCGGTTGTTTTGGGCCAAACGTAGGGTGCTCATGCTGCTCTCCGGATCTTCACAGCGGCGCGCAATCGTACCGATGCCGCTCTTGGGTTCTTTTGGATTTCTTCGTCTGATGCGGGTTCGGCACCCTTGACCAGCAAGCGCACAACCGGCGCATGCTCTGGAAGTTCGAACGGAAGCTCCAGCGGCGCCGAAGATGTAGCGGCAGCCGCAAAAGCCTGTTTGGTGATTCTGTCCTCGAGCGAGTGATACGAGAGAACTACAATCCGACCACCCACTGCTAGTGCGCGAATTGCAGCTGGCATGGTGCGAGTTAGCACTTCGAGCTCGCCGTTGACTTCGATTCTTAGCGCTTGAAAAACGCGCTTAGCAGGGTGACCCGAGCTTTTTCCTGGGATGAAAGGAATCACCTTGGCAATCAGACCGGCTAACTGTGTGCTGGTCTTGAATGGGGCTGCCTTTCGCTCGCTCACAATCGCCGAGGCGACGGCCTTCGCGTATCGCTCTTCGCCAAACTCTTTGAAGATTCGGGCTAAGTCTTGTTCGCTGTAGGTGTTTACGACCTCGGCAGCGGTGATGCCGGTCGTTGTGTCCATGCGCATGTCCAACGGTGCTTCGTAGGAGTAGGCAAATCCTCGGTCGGCCTCGTCTAGCTGCATCGAAGAAACACCTAGGTCAAGCAAGATTCCCTGAACTTCCGCGATACCGAGCTCGTCTAGAACATCCTCAATTTCGTCGTAAACGGCGTGTACGAGGTGAATACGATCTGCATAGGCAGCTAGTCGCTCCCCCGCGAGCCTGAGCGCGTTGGTGTCGCGATCAATTCCGACCAAAGTCAACTTCGGGAAGCGTTTCAGAAAAGCCTCGCTGTGGCCGCCGAGACCGAGCGTGCAGTCAACGTAAACGGCACCGTCTTCGCCGAGAGACTCACCGAGAATGTCTAGGCAACGTTCGAGGGCAACTGGTTCGTGAAGCTCGTTGATCGCTTTGACCATTTTGATCCGGGCATCCCTCTTGCTAGAACCCCATCCATTCGTTGCGAGCTTGGTTTTCGCAACTCCTCGATTTTTCAATCGATTTCTGAACGGGTGGAGATCTAGCACTAGGGCTAGAAGAGTCCCGGAATCACCTCCTCCGCAACGTTAGAGAAGGCTGATTCTTGTTTCGCAAGGTAGTCGTTCCAAGCCTTGGCGTCCCAGATTTCTGCTCTGGTGCCAACGCCGATAACAACAAGGTCTTTTCCGAGTTCTGCGTACTCGCGAAGAGTCGCAGGGAGGGTGATTCTGCCCTGCTTGTCCGGCTGTTCGCTCGATGCTCCCGAAAGGAACACACGCAAGTAGTTGCGAGCTTCGGCGCTGGTTACTGGAGCCTGGCGAATCTTGTCGTGCACCAGTTCAAACTCGGCGGTGCTGAATACGTAGAGACAGCGGTCCTGGCCGCGGGTTACCACAAGGCCGCCCTGAAGTTCTTCACGGAACTTGGCCGGCAGGATTACTCGACCCTTTTCGTCGAGCTTGGGTGCGTGAGTGCCAAGTAGCATCTGCTCCCCCTTCTCGACATCGAATTTCCGCTTACCTCCACATTACACCACTTTCAACCACAAATCTAGATTTTGTGCATTAAATATTCGCTCGGCGTGTCGTTTTACCCAATAAATAACAGGGATATAACAAGTGGAGGGAATTGGAGCATTTTGGGCGACTTTAGTGATATCCGTTCCGAATTTGGGCATAAAAAAACTCCCGGGAGGGAGTGTTTTTGTCGACTGGCGCGAGGCGGGAATCTACTGGCCTTGGCGCCGATCCCATCGGTCTTCGAAGAAATTGCGCTTTGGCGCAGAATTCTTCGGTTGTCCAGCTGGTGCAGCTGGCTTCGAGGTGGAGCCTGATCCAACTGACTTTGAGCTTGCCAACACAAGCCCGGCAAGCATCACCAAGAATGCAACAACACCCAAGACGGTTATTTGCAGCACCACGGCGGTAACCATGACCGATATCCCTATGACGGCAAGGGCTGCACCGCCGACAATCTTCTGGGGAGAGACGATTTTGGCCGAACTTAGCTTCGATGCCAGGGCAGCATCGGACTCGTAGAGACCACGCTCCATTTCATCGAGCAGACGCTGCTCTCGTTCCGAAAGTGCCATACCTAAAGACTAAACCTCCGGGGGCGGTTAGGCTATTCCCGTGAGCGAATCGAAAGCACTGCTAGAGCTAATTCAAGAATCTCTGGATGACTTTTGCCAAGACCGTAAAGTCGAATTCACAGCCATCTCTCCCGACCTAGTTCCGGTAGTCAACTACACCCAAGACCTACTTGCCGGCGGTAAGCGCTTCCGCGCGCTATTCGCATACTGGTCATGGGTTGGCGCCCTGGCAACCTCGGATGAACCCCAAACCGAAGCCCAACGACGAGAATCTGCGGCAGCCATGGTGGGAATTACCTCTGCTCTTGAGATGTTCCATGCCGCCGCACTGGTTCACGATGACCTTCTAGACCAGTCAGACACCAGGCGAGGCAAGCCTTCGGTGCACAAAAAATTTGAAGCACTGCACGAACAATCTGGCTGGGCCGGCAGCCACGAGCGGTTTGGCGTAGCAGGTTCGGTTTTGGTTGGCGACCTAATGCTCGGTTGGAGCAGCGAGATCTTCGGAAACGCTCTGCTGCACTCCCCGACCAGCGAAATCGAGGCGGCCTGCCGCAACGAGTTCTCGAAGATGCGCGTCGAGGTTATGGCAGGTCAGTACCTGGACGTGCTCGAGGAGAATGCCGCGCCAACCCGCCCAATTGACGAATTGGTCGGTCGGGCAAACCGCGTAATGCTCTACAAGACCGCGAAGTACAGCATCGAAGCCCCGCTCTTGATTGGCGCTGCCTTTGCCGGTGCCACCCCCGCGCTGTTGCGTGGCCTATCGGCTTTCGGCATTCCACTTGGCATGGCTTTTCAGCTCAAAGACGACATTCTTGGGGTATTTGGCGACCCAGCCGTAACCGGCAAACCGGCAGGTGATGATCTTCGCGAGGGCAAGCGCACCGTCCTAGTCGGCTTAACCCGTGAGGCGCTGACAACATCCGTGGGAAATATTTTTGACGAGATGCTTTCGAGCCGAAGCCTAGATGTCGAACAGATTGGCTTTTTGCAGCGAACCATCATCGATTCGGGTGCATTGGCAAAAACCGAACGCATGATGGAAGAACTTGCCGACGAAAGCCTATCGGCGCTTGAACTGTTGGATATTGACGCCAGGGCTAAGGAGCAACTGCGCGGCTTGGCGCTAAAGGTAATTCAGCGCGAGGCTTAGAAAGCCAGCGACATTGCAAGTCGGCGCACGGCCGACTTGTGACCCTTCAACAAAAACTCCATCGGAGTACCTGGAAGCGCATCATCGAACTTGTACAACCACTCGAGTGCGCCCTGATAGTCGAACCCAGAATCGAGCAAGACCACGATTGTGCCTCGAAGGCTGGCCAAAGGCTCACCGTCAACGATGAGCTCGGCAGGAATCATTTGAACGCCATCACGCTTCACCGAGAACAGCGCGTGCTCTTCGATCAGGCGACGAACCCTGCCCAGCGGAATGTTTAGCTGCTCTGCTACTTCAGGGACTGTTAGCCAGTTGGTTACGCTTGCAAAAGAATCGGTCACAACACAAGATTGCCACACCTGTGCGCCTCTCGGGTTACTTATTGGCATTGTGCGACGATATTGACCTGCAGGTAAAAGAGAAGATTTGAATGGCTAACTTGATTGGCACGGTGATTGCCGAGCGATATCGCATCGACAAATTCGTCGCGCAAGGCGGCATGGCAACCGTTTACCTCGCCGAAGACCTGCGGTTAGATCGAAAAGTTGCCGTCAAAATCATTCACCCCCACTTAGCTACCAACTCGAGTTTTCGCGACAAATTTATTCGCGAGGCCAAAATGGCGGCTAGGCTCTCGCACCCGAACCTGGTTAACGTATTTGACCAAGGCACCGATGGATCAACCGCGTATTTGGTCATGGAATACGTCGAAGGAATAACGCTTCGAAATGCCCTGGATGACTTCGGGGCGCTCGAGAGCATCCGTGCCCTTGATTTGTTTGAGCACCTGCTCAGTGGTTTGGCGGCGGCACACAGCGCCGGAGTGTTGCACCGCGACCTAAAACCGGAAAACGTTTTGCTTGCGAACGACGGGCGCATCAAACTTGGCGACTTTGGCCTAGCCCGTGAAACCGACAACCACACGGCCACCGATTCGATAGTTGGAACCGTTGCCTACCTTTCGCCAGAGCTGGTCACGCGTGGCATTGCCGATGCTCGAAGCGACGTTTATGCCGCAGGTATTTTGCTGTTTGAACTGGTAACCGGGCGACAGCCATTTCAAGGCGATCAAGCGGTGCAGGTTGCCTATCAGCACGCCCACTCGACAGTGCCAGCGCCATCTTCGGTGAACCCCGAGGTTACGCCCGCGGTCGATGAAATCGTGCTGTGGGCGACAGCCAAAAACCCGGATGAACGTGCCGCCGACGCTGGGGCTCTGCTAGCCGCGGTTCGGCGCGCAAAGGCCGCGCTCAAGCGAGGCGATGGAAACGCAACCATGCGCCTTTCGACCCCGACCAATTCGGCCACCAGAGTGTTATCTGGCGATTCGCTCAACTCGAGCCATCGCGACAACGATGCAACCACCGTTCTTGCGGGCGATCAAATTGATTTACCAAACTTGGGCTCCCAGGGCAACGCAACGCAGATCATTGGTTCGCAAGACAACTCAACTCAAGTTTTTAGTTCTCTTGGTGTTTCCGAATCGCCAACTACCCCGCTCGAATCTCTAGGTCAGCGAAGATGGGGCTTGCGACTGGTAATTTCAACGGTCCTGATTGTTTTGCTGGGCTCCGGCGCAGGCTGGTGGTTCGGAAGCGGTCCGGGCGGGTTTAGCGCAATTCCCAATCTCACCAATCGCACCCAAGCCGACGCCCAAGCCGCGCTTGCCCCATTTGATGCACCAACTTCGATTACCAGCGAGCCAAGCAACACGATTTCAAAGGGGCAAGTAATTCGTACCGAACCAGCCGCCGGAAGCTGGTATTTCTTCGGCGAGATTAAACTCGTGATTTCTAGCGGACCAAAGTTAGCCAAGGTACCAAATTTGTTGGGTCTCGATGTGGCGAGTGCAACCGCAAAGCTCCTTGCCTCCGGCTTCACCCTCGGTGAAGTTAGCTCCTGGTTCAGCGCAAAGCCAGTTGGTCAGGTCTACGAATATTTAGGCTCTACCGGAGAGCAGGTTCCAGAGGGCTCTGCGATCAAACTCAAGGTCTCGCTCGGTTCGATTCCGGTGGTTGCTGGGCTCGATCAAGCACTTGCAATTGGCATGATTCAAGGCGTGGGTCTAAAGGTTTCCGAGATTACTCAAGAGTTCAGTGAAACGGTTGCCAAGGGGCAGGTCATCAGCGTGACCCCAATCACCGAACCTCTTGGAGCCGGCGGCGAAGTGAGGTTGTTGGTTTCTAAGGGACCAAACGTGGTCATCATGCCAGCCGTGGTCGGTGAAACCATTTCGGCTGCCAAGGCGGCGTTGGAATCGCTGGGCCTTTCGGTTTTGGTCGACACAAACCAGCTGCAGAGCAAATGGGGCATCGCAAAAGTGAAGCGCGCGAGCGTTGCCGCTGGAACCGCGCTGCGCAGCGGCGATTCGGTAACCATATCTTCCAAGTAAGAAAAAAGAGGCGACCCGACTCCGGATCGCCTCTCTTTTAGGTTCTATTAACGCTTGGCTAGCTGCTCAGCCACCAAGAAAGCCAACTCAAGTGACTGCGAGTGGTTTAGTCGCGGGTCGCAAAGCGACTCGTAACGCTCTTCTAGTGATGCCTCGTCAATCGCATCCGAACCGCCAAGGCATTCCGCAACGTCATCACCGGTTAGCTCTACGTGCACTCCGCCAGGGAAGGTGCCTGCCGCCTTGTGAACCTCGAAGAAGCCACGAACCTCATCCATGACATCATCAAAGCGACGGGACTTGTAGCCGTTCTTGGTGGTAATTCCGTTGCCGTGCATCGGGTCAGTGATCCAAAGCGGATTTGCCTCTGAATCGCGAACCGCTTCAACCAGCTTCGGCAATTCTTCGCGAATCTTGCCGGCACCCATGCGACTGATGAATGTAAGGCGACCAGGTTCGCGATTCGGGTCAAGACGCTCGATTAGCTCAACAACATCAGAAACCTGAGTGGTTGGACCAAGCTTCACGCCGATCGGGTTTCTAACCCGCGACAGATAGTCGACATGTGCGTGGTCCATCTGACGGGTGCGCTCACCAATCCAAATGAAGTGACCGGAGGTTAGGTAAGGGTTGCCGGTGCGCGAGTCGATCCGGGTCATCGGACGCTCGTAATCCATCAGCAAACCCTCGTGACTTACATAGAACTCGGTTGTGCGAAGTTCATTGAAGTCGGCACCGCAAGCAGCCATGAACTTGATTGCTCGATCGATTTCTTGCGCCAGTGAAAGATAACGAGAATTTGCCGGGTTGTCGGCAAAGCCCCGGTTCCATTCGTGAACTGATCGCAGGTCGGCAAAGCCACCTTGAGTGAAGGCACGAATCAAATTCAAGGTCGAGGCCGAGGTGTGGTAGGCCTTGAGCATGCGCTTCGGGTCTGGTGTGCGAGATTCTGCGGTGAAGTCATAGCCGTTCACGATGTCGCCGCGGTATGCCGGCAACGTGACCTCGCCGCGAGTTTCGCTGTCACTTGAACGCGGCTTAGCGAACTGGCCCGCCATGCGTCCCATCTTGATGACCGGCATAGAGGCGCCGTAGGTAAGTACAACCGCCATCTGAAGAAGAGTTTTGACGCGATTGCGAATGCGATCTGCAGTGGCATCCGCGAAAGTTTCGGCGCAGTCGCCGCCTTGAAGCAAGAATGCCTTGCCCGATGCCGCCTGAGCCAGGCGGTCACGAAGAATGTCTACTTCACCGGCGAAAACAAGTGGCGGCAAGGTAGCAAGTTCTGTTCTAACCTCAGCAACTGCCGCTGCGTCTGGCCAGATTGGCTGCTGAGCTGCAGGCAGGTTGAGATAGTTGTCGAGCCCAGCGATTACCCCTGGATTTGCCGCGACTACTGGTTCGTTCATTTTCTCTCGTTCCTACCTTGCGAGCCTTGCTCGTTTTTCTTTCACCGATGACGCGTAGACATCGATGTACTCCTGGCCGCTGATCTTCATCAGTTCGTACATGATTTCGTCGGTGACGGCACGCAACACAATTCGGTCGCCCTCCATGCCGTCAAATCTCGAAAAATCTAAGGGTTGGCCCACAACAATTCCGATTCGACGAATCTTCGGCAGGCGCTGACCGATCGGCTGAACCTTTTCGGTGTCGATCATTGCAACTGGTATCACTGGAACCTTGGCCTCTAGAACCATTCGAGCGATGCCGGTGCGACCGCGGTAGAGGCGGCCATCTGGGCTGCGGGTACCTTCAGGGTAAATACCAAGCAGCGACCCCTCGGCTAGAACACTCAGACCGGTGTTCAAAGATGCCTCTGAGGCCTTGCCGCCAGAACGATCGATAGGCAATTGGCCGGTGGCCTTGAAAAACCAGCGCGTCAGAGCACCCTTGAGCCCCTTGCCAGTGAAGTACTCGCTCTTAGCCAGGAAAACGACCGGCCGGCGCGACTGCAATGGCAAAAAGATTGAGTCAGAAAATGACAGGTGATTGCTTGCCAAAATCGCGGCACCAGAGGTCGGAATGTTTTCCATTCCTCGCACCCATGGGCGAAAGAGCACGCGCAGCAGAGGTCCGAGAATGAGGTTTTTCAGAATGAAATAAGCCATCATGCCCTCCCTAATGCTCGATTGGCGAACTTACAGTTTAGCCGAGAGCAGAACGCACTAAATCGGCCGCACCGACTACACCCGCGGCGTTGACGAACTCGGCGCCCTTGATCTCTAGCTCAGGTCTAAAACCTCGCGCTGGCAGGTGAGCAAGGTAGGCCTCTCGAATAGGGTTGAGCAACACATCACCGGCGGCGCTGACTCCCCCGCCAATCACAACAACTTGCGGGTCAAGAACCGCGGTTAGGCTGCCAATCGCTTCGCCCAACCAGGTGCCTAGTTCGGTAAGAATTTGCAGCGCACCAGGATCTTTTTCGAGGATTGCGGTGTACACCTGAGCCCCGGTTAGTTCGCCGGCCTGCGCCTCAAGCTCACGCAACCGTGAGCCAATTTCAAGGTCTGAACTGGCAAGTTCCTTAGCCGCTTTTAGAAGTGCGGTTCCCGAACCGTAGGATTCCAAGCAGCCGTGCTGACCACAACCGCACAGTTTTCCGTTCGGAACGACTCGAAGGTGACCCAGTTCGCCAGCGATTCCGAAACCACCGCGAAGCATCTGACCATTCACGATGACAGCTCCACCAACACCGGTTCCGATGGTCAACATGACCATGTGCTGAAAGCCCTTGCCGGCTCCGTAGCGAAACTCGGCCCAGGCTGCAGCGTTGGCATCGTTTTCGATGATGACTGGTAGCGGCAACTTGGCCTGCAGCTTGGCCTTGAATGGCTCGTTGCGCCAGCTTAAGTTGGGCGCATAAATGATGTTTGACTGATCGGCATCGATGAAGCCAGCGGCTGCGACACCGACGCCCAATACTTCTCTGCCGAGAGAAAGCTCGGTCACAAGTGCAACAACGGCGTCAACTAGTGCGTCTGGGTCTTGGGCCGGGGTTGGAACCTTCGACTCGGCAACGATATTTCCATCAATGTCGACCAGTGCGCCTGCTATTTTGGTGCCGCCGATGTCAATACCTACCGTGTACATGAGTTCCTTAATCAAACTGCCTGATTCATAGTCGGCAGGTTTACTAAAAAAGTATATCCCTTCACGCTAGAGTGGTCGAAATACTCAAGCGTTGAGGAGCGACAGTGAAGTCATACGATGTACCGGCGATTGTAGTTTCTGCCCCAGGCGAAAACATCACCGACCTGCTAGCAAATCGCGTCAAAGAGACGCCTCAGCTGCCTATTTTTGCCCGAGAAATCAGTGAAGGCCAGTGGCAAGATCTAACCGCCAAAGAGTTTGAAGATCAGGTTATCGCTCTGGCCAAAGGGCTAATTGCGAGCGGAGTCGCCGCAGGGCAGGCAGTGGCCATCATGAGCCGCACGCGCTTTGAGTGGACTCTCCTAGACTTTGCAATTTGGTATACCGGCGCAGTTGGCGTGCCAATTTATGAAACTTCGGCACCGAGTCAAATGGAATGGATTCTCGCAGACTCAGACGCGGTTGCCTTGTTCGTCGAAACGGCCGAACACATCGAACGCTTTGAACAAATCAAAGCCGGAGCGCCGCTGGTTCGAAACGTTTACTCTTTCGACTCTGGAGCTATCGAAAAACTGATCCAATCGGGTAAGAGCATTTCAAATGAAGTGGTCGAGGAACGTCGACACTCGGCCAAGCTTGCTGACCTAGCCACAATCATCTATACCTCGGGCACAACTGGAAAGCCCAAGGGATGCGAGCTAACCCACCAGGGCTTTGTCGAGCTCAGCAAGAATGCCACCCTCGAGATGTCTGAAGTCGTCAAGGTTGGTCACAGCACTTTGTTGTTCCTGCCGCTGGCCCATGTTTTCGCCCGCTTCATCGAGGTTTTGTGTGTTCACGGCGGCGTCAAGGTCGGCCACCAACCAGACTCTAAGAATGTCGGCCCAGCGATGGCCAGCTTCAAGCCAGACTTCCTGTTGGCGGTGCCTCGCGTTTTCGAAAAGGTTTACAACTCGGCAGAACAAAAAGCCGAGGCCGCCGGCAAAGGCAAGATCTTCCGCAAGGCCGCCTACACCGCCATCGCTTATTCGAAGGCCTTGGATGACCCTAAGGGGCCTTCGATTGGCCTAAAGATTCAGCACAAGATTTTCGACATCCTGGTTTACAAGAAATTGCGCGCCGCCATGGGTGGCAAAGTTCGCTACGCAGTTTCTGGAGGCGCCCCACTTGGAAGCCGTCTGGGGCACTTCTACCGTGCAATCGGCCTAATCGTTCTTGAAGGTTATGGCCTCACCGAGACCACGGCTCCCGCGATGATTGCGCGACCAAACCACGTCAAAATCGGCAAGGTGGGTCGAATGCTCCCCGGCACCGGAATCAAAATCGCCGAAGACGGCGAGATCTGGCTGCGAGGGATCAACATTCTTCGCGGATACTGGAGAAACCCAGAGGCCACGGCGGCAGCAATGGACGGCGAATGGTTCAAGACTGGCGACATTGGTGAACTTGACGACGAAGGCTTCTTGAGCATCACTGGCCGCAAGAAGGAGTTAATTGTCACTGCCGGCGGCAAGAACGTAGCCCCAACTTTGCTCGAAGATCCGCTACGCGCCAACCCGCTGATCGGTCAGGCAGTAGTCATCGGCGACCAGAAGCCCTTTGTTGCCGCACTAATTTCGCTCGACCCAGAGATGTTGCCAATTTGGCTGGCCAATAACGGTGTAGACAAGAACCTTTCACTTGCCGATGCCGCCAAGTCGCCAATCGTGCTTGCCGAAATTCAGCGTTCAATTGATCGAGTCAACAAGAACTTCTCGAAGGCAGAATCGATTCGCAAATTTGTGGTTCTGACCCAAGAACTAAGCGAAGAATCGGGTCACTTGACACCTTCGCTCAAGATCAAGCGCGACGTTGTGATTCGAGACTTTGCCCCGTCGGTTCAAGAGATTT
>JBEGSA010000030.1:0-14929 GCA_041180145.1 Actinomycetota bacterium
GCTTTTGCCGCCGGCATACAAGGCGTTGCTCTATTGAATGCAGTGCCCAATCTGGAGGCACTTTTTGTATTGGCGAGCGGCGATCTTGCGGCAACCGACGGCTTTATTAAGCTGTTCGCCAAGGCCTGATCTAACCAAGCGTGACGCTTAGTGCCAGTTGCTGGGTGCTGCCTCTTTGCCCTTAGGAAGAGCTGAATCTTTGCCCCACTGGGCAACCCACTCGGGCAGGGTTGGTTCGCCGCCTAACCACTCGTTGCCTTCGACAGCCAGAATTTCGGCCGGGGTCAAAATGCCGCGCGAGCGCTTCAAGAAACGAATTCGCACCATGCCCTGGGTATAAATTTCGCCGTCGACCACCATTCGCTGGTCAAAATAGAACGCCTGGTCGTCCCAGCCGATTACCTTCGATTGCATGTCAAAGGTCTGCCAAGGCATCAGTGATTTTCTGAAGGTAATGGTTTCGGCCACGACCACCGGATACCAACCGAGTTTCTTCCAGCGCTGCCAAGAACCCGAGCGCAGCGCAAGGTCGTAGCGGCTGATGTCGAATAGCGCCAAGAACTTGCCGTTGTTCATGTGTTTGAAAACGTCTAGATCGGTTGGCCAAACTCTGAAGGTGCGGTGGCCAACATCGCTCCAGTGCAAACGGCCGCGAAAACGCCAACTGGCGAGTTCATAAATCAGTCGCAGCCACAGGTTCATCTTGGGCCTCTCGCCTTGTTATTGCCGACTACCAAATCTTGACGCGGTCGGCCGGGTCTAGCCAAAGGGCATCGCCAGGCTTTACATCGAAGGCTTCATAGAAGTCATCGATGTTGCGCACGATCTGGTTGCAACGGAACTCGTTTGGTGAGTGCGGGTCGGTTGCTAAACGCTGAATAACCATTTCGTCGCGACCCTTGCCGCGCCAAGCCTGACCCCATGAAAGGAATAACCGCTGTGGTCCGGTGTAGCCATCCTTGATCTGCATCGGGTCAACACCGCGCTCTTTGCAAGCAATTAGGTATGCCTTTAGGGCGATGCTCAATCCACCAAGGTCACCGATGTTTTCGCCGATGGTGAATGCACCGTTCACCTTGTGCTCGTCGCTTAGCTGCGCCGGTGAAAGTGCGTCATATTGAGCAATCAGGTTCTTGGTGCGCTTCTCGAAAGCCTCGCGGTCTTCGTCGGTCCACCAAGACTGCAGTGCGCCGTCGCCGTCATACTTGCTGCCCTGGTCATCAAAACCGTGACCAATCTCGTGGCCGATCACGGCACCAATGGCACCAAAGTTAACCGCGTCGTCAGACTCTGGCGAGAAAAACGGTGGCTGCAGAATCGAAGCCGGGAAAACGATTTCGTTGAAGCCAGGGTTGTAATAGGCGTTCACGGTCTGCGGGGTCATGAACCACTCGTCGCGGTCGATCGGCGAACCGATCTTCTTTGATTCTTTCGCGAAGTTGAATTCGGCCACTCGGCGAACGTTACCAACCAGGTCATCACGGTCAACCACGATGCTCGAGTAGTCGCGCCACTTAACCGGGTAACCGATCTTTGGGGTGAACTTTTCAAGCTTCACAAGCGCCTTGGCCTTGGTAGCCTCGGTCATCCAATCGAGGTTCAAAATGCTTTCGCGATAGGCCTTAACCAGGTATGCCACTAGCTCGTCCATCTGGGCTTTGGCAGCCTGAGGAAAGTGGCGCTCAACATAAACCTCACCAACGGCCTCGCCGAGTGCACCTTCAACGGCTTGCACGCCGCGCTTCCAGCGAGCGCGCATCTCTGGCTGACCGGTTAGACGGCGACCATAGAAAGCAAAACGGGCGTTGATCAATGGCTCGTGCAGGTATGGCGCCATGTCGTTGATTAGGTGAAACGCTATCCAAAGCTTGATCGACTCAAGGTTGGCCTCGGAGTAGACCGATTCGAGGCCCTCGAGGAAACTCGGCATCATTACAACTGACTCTTTAAGAATCTTCTGGTCAAGACCAGCGCCCTTCAACCAAAGCTTCCAGTCAAAGGTGCCGCTCAACTTTTGTAGTTCGTCGAACTTGCGAAGGTTGTAAACCTTCTCGGCATCGCGTGACTCAACGACTGTCCAGTGGTGCTTCGAGAGCGCCAATTCAAAGTTATAGATGTGGTGAGCCGCCGCATCGGCATCGGCCGCTGACCAACCGGCAAGCTCGAGCATTTCGGCGATGAACGGCACATATGCATCGCGCACCTCGGCATGCTTTTCTTCGTGGTAATAAGCCTCGTCTGGCAAGCCAAGACCACCCTGGTAAATGTTGACTAGGTAGCGCTCAGGGTTGCCAGGGTCGTTGTCGATGTACATTCCAAACAGCACATCGCTGCCCGCGGCTGAAAGCTCGCCAAGCAGTTCGGTGACTTCGGCAATGCTGCCCAGCTCGGCGATCTTTTTTAGGTCTGCCGCAATTGGCGCTACACCCAGCTCGTTGGCACGCTCTTCGTTCATGAACGAGGCATACATGTCACCAATTTGCTGGCTCACGCCTGGCTTTGGGTTTGCCGCTGCGTCTTCAATGATGGCTTTAACACGCTCTTCGCTTAGGTCTCGAAGCAACATGAACGAGCCATAGGTCGACTGATCAGCCGGCATTTCGAAGCTGTCAATCCAGGTGCCATTGGTAAACCTAAACAGGTCATCCTGCACTCGAACAGTTGGGTGAAATTCGCTTGTGTGAAGGCCAGGCTTTACCGGCTGAACGCTATTGGTCATTCCTTTATCCTAAGTGCCTATCGGCGGTAGAATTGGGGTTGTGGACCTTCAAAAAATCATCTTGTATTACGGCTTTGCGCCGGTAGCTGACCCAGTTGCTTTGAAGCTATGGCAGAAGACTCTTTGCGAGTCTCTTGGCCTCAAGGGTCGCATCATCGTTTCGCCGCACGGCATCAACGGCACCCTGGGTGGCGACATGATGGCTCTAAAGAAATACGTACGTCAAACCCGCGAATACCCTGGCTTTGGCAAGATCGACTTCAAGTGGTCAGACGGCACCGGCAACGATTTTCCTCGCCTCTCGGTTAAGAACCGCGCCGAGCTTGTAGCTTTTACGACTCCCGACGAGATTGTGGTCGAAAAGTCTGGCATTACCAATGGCGGCAAGCACCTAAAGCCAGCCCAGGTTAACAAGTTGGTTGAAGAGCGCGGCGACGAGGTTGTTTTCTTCGATGGCCGAAACGCATTCGAAGCCAAGATCGGCAAGTTCAAAAACGCAGTGGTTCCAGATGTTCAGACCTCACACGACTTTGTGGGCGAGCTTGAATCTGGCAAGTATGACCACCTCAAAGACAAGCCAATTGTGACCTACTGCACCGGTGGCATTCGCTGCGAGATTCTCTCGGCAGTCATGATCAAGCGCGGCTTCAAAGAGGTTTACCAAATCGAGGGCGGCATCGTTCGCTATGGAGAGACTTTCAAAGACAAGGGCCTCTGGGAAGGCTCGCTTTACATCTTTGATGACCGCATGGTTCAAGACTTCAGCGATGAGGCAGCCGTAATTGGCGAATGTGAAAACTGTGGCGGTGCAACAAACTCGTTCCGCAACTGCGCGAATGTTGGCTGCAAAGACTTGGTGCTGCTTTGCGACACCTGTTATGCCGACCCAACTCACTCAGAGCACAAACCAACCCACACTCGTGGCAAGCGCCACTTGGCCGAGGTTGGATGAGTTTCAAAAACTTTAAAAGAAAATCCCCCGCAGCCGACACGTAGCTGCGGGGGATTTCTTGTCTCAGAGAGAGACACCTATTGAAAGGCGATTAGTGGCGACCGCCCTTTTTGCCAGACTTCTTGCCTTCACCCTTGTGGCCACCCTTGATTCCAAGGTCGCCGGTCGAAGGCGCTGCCCAAACGGTGGTTAGAGCCGTCGAAGTGGTTGCGGTTGCAACTCCTGCAGCGTCAACGGTTACGGTCACAAACGAGCCAACGCCTGCGGCGTTGTAAATCGCATACTTGGTGACCGTGCTAGCAGCACCGGCATCAATGCGAAGGGTTCCGGTTAGAACTCCCGCTGCAAGGCTGGTGCCCTCAACGCGAACCGGCTTGCCGCCAGTGGTTGGCACAGTTGCCGGAATAGCGGTTGCGTCAGCTGCCAACTTGTAGGCGACAAACTTTGCTCCACGAGCTGCAACGGCTGCATCGGTGATGTCGGTTGAGACACCGGTGATGGTAACCGCCAACGAAGCGTGGGCATGAGCTGCCTTTACGGCGCGGTCGGTTGAATCAAAGCTGGCTGAGACGCCAGCCTTTGGGCCTCGAGCCTTACCGGCATCGTGGGCGAATGATGGGGTTGCGACTACCAGGCTAAGCAAAGTTGCTGCACCTGCTGCGGCGATAACACCGCGCTTTAGGTTCTTCTTCATGTTCGTCTTCCTTTCTCGAGGACACTTCGAATCTAAAAAAGATTGCAAGTGCAGGTGGCGAATTTCAGGCATCTAGGGGGCACTTGTCAGGCAGCTCTCAGACAACTAGCAATTTGGGCTCGCGCTCTGACAGGTTTCTAAGAAACCAGCGCCCTGGCTCACAGATTTCTCACACAAAGATAAACTTGAGCCCTAATCAAAAGAGGACGAATGGGCTTTTTAGAGAACTTCGAAAAGGGTTTAGAACGCATCGTTAATGGGGCGTTCACCAAGACCTTCAAGTCGGAGCTACAGCCAATCGAAATCGCCGCTGCGATTCGTGCAGAGATGGACGCGAAGGCGAGCATCCTGAGCCGCGATCGTGTGCTTGCCCCAAACACTTATACCGTTAGTCTTTCGCTTCCAGACTTCAAACGAATGCAGCCACTTGGCGAATCGCTAATCACCGAACTAACCGACTTGACCACGAAACACGCCTCTAAGCAGGGCTTTCAATTCGGTGCGGCTCTTGCCATTCGCCTGGTCGAAGACGGCGGCCTGAACCTTGGTCAGGTTGTAGTTCGCTCGACTAGCGAAAAGCACGAGGTCGAATGGATGCCTTGCCTCGATGTTGCCGGCAAGCGTTTCATTTTGCGCCAGGGTGAAACCACCGTTGGCCGCGATGCAAGCGCCGACATTCAAATCGACGACACCGGCCTGAGCCGCGTGCACTTTGCAGTTGCCTGGGATGGCCGCGGGGCATCGGTGCGCGACATGAGAAGCACAAACGGAACCAAGATTGCCGGTCGACCGATAAGCGAAACCGGTATCACCGCCGACACCGTCATCTCTGCCGGTCGCAACGATTTCACCTTCAGACTGATTGCCAAAACGGTGCCGGCTGGCACTTCAACCGAAGGGGCAAACGGCTAATGAGCGAACTCGCGCTATTCATCGTAAGAATGGGCCTGTTGGCAGTGTTGTGGATTTTTATCTTCAGCATCATTTCGGTGATTCGCGCAGATCTCTTTGGTCAAAAGGTCTTGACCCGCGTTGCCGAGGCTAACGCTCCCCAGGTGGTTTCGGCTCCGGTTGCGCCAAGTGCGCCAGGGCAGCCATCCGTGCAGTTGGTTAGTGAACCAACCGGCAGCACCGCAACAAAACTTGTGATTACCGAGGGCGATCGCACCGGTCAACAGATCAAACTCGATCGCCGCGAGCTCACCATCGGCCGCAGCGACGACAGCGATCTGGTGGTCGACGATGAATATGCCTCGACGCATCACGCCAAGTTGGTTTTGATTAACAATGACTGGCTAATTCAAGACCTCAATTCAACCAATGGCACCTACTTAGACGGTGGGCGCGTTGGCACCCCTGCGGTGGTCAAGTTAAACACCTCGGTTCGAGTGGGCAAAACCGTTTTTGAGTTGCGAGCCTAGGGCTTTCGATGGCAATCAAGACTCTTAGTTATGCGGGCAGCGACATCGGTCGCGTGCGCTCGAGCAACCAAGACTCTGGATATGCCGGCTACAACCTATTTTTCGTTGCCGATGGAATGGGCGGTCACGCCGGAGGCGACATCGCTTCGGCGCTCTGTGCCCAGCGGATCGCTCGCGCCGACGAGCGCTACCCCGACCCAGACACCGCTGGCAAGGCACTCAAAGACATAATCTGGGAGGCCAACAGCGTTTTGGCAGCCACAGTTGCCGAACACCCCGAGCTTGCCGGCATGGGCACAACCTTCAGCGGCATCATCTTTACCGGCGACAAGGTGACCATTGGTCACGTTGGTGACTCGCGAATTTATCTTGCTCGCGATGGCGTGGTTAAGCAGATGACCAAAGACCACACCTTTGTTCAGCGTCTTGTCGACACCGGTCGAATTACCGAAGCCGAGGCCTTGGTTCACCCTCGCCGCAGCGTGCTGATGCGAGTGCTTGGCGATGTTGAAGAATTTCCTGAGGTCGATCTAGAAACAATCGAAACCAAGCCGGGCGACCGGTGGTTGCTTTGCTCAGATGGTCTCAGCGGTTTTGTGCCACCAGACATCAGTGACCGTATTTTGCTTTCAAAGATTGAGGCAGCCGAAGCAACCGAACTGCTAATTGGCGAGGCGCTCGAATTTGGGGCGCCCGACAACGTGACTGTGGTTGTGGTCGACGTGGTCAACTCGTCGCTAAAGACCGACTTCACCCCTAGCGCCAAGTTTGTTGGTTCGAGCGCCAACGATGTTGTGATCGATGAGCGCAAGGGTCGCCGCTTCTTGAAGGTGCTCAACCCGCTCAACCTGCCAGACCTAATTCTTGGTCGCACCGAAGACCCGACCGATTATGTGCCCGAGTCTGATGAATACCTAGAGAAGATTCTGAAAGAAACCCACTCTCGAATTTTCTGGCGCAAGATTCGCCAACTGGCAACCGTGGTGGCAATCACTGTCGCGCTGGTGATGGGTGCAATCGGCATTTACAACTACACGCAGACTCTTTATTACGTGAGCTCACTAAATGGGCACGTGACTATTTATAAGGGCATCAAAGAATCATTCGGCCCGTTCAAATTCTCGAGGGTTTATCAAGAAACCACGATTGAGGTTTCGACCCTGGGTGAATATCAGGCTGGCCTGGTTGAACGCGCGATCATTGCCTCAGACCTCGAAGACGCCAAGCGAATCGTTGATCAAATTAAGTTGTCGGTGCCAAATGACTAACCTCTTCGGCACCACCGGGCCAAACTCGGCAAACTTGCCCCGCATCATGCGAGTGGTTCCGCGCAGTCGCAACCTAGAGGGAGCGCTATTACTTTTGGCCGTTGGTCTAAATGCGT
This sequence comes from Actinomycetota bacterium, assembly GCA_041180145.1. GTDB lineage: Bacteria > Actinomycetota > Actinomycetes > Actinomycetales > Microbacteriaceae > Rhodoluna. Next base: position 7,171 of record JBEGSA010000030.1, read on the forward strand.
TTCAACTTGCCCAAATTCAGCTGTCGACCATTGAGATTCTTACCCCCGAATTCTTCTTATATTGGTTGCCGCTCAGCTTCTTTGCCCTGGTTCTGCACACCATTCTTCGCCTTCGCGCTAGCGAGGCCGACCCGCTGATTCTGCCGATTGCGGTGTTACTAAACGGTCTCGGGTTGTCGATGATTTATCGCCTCGACCTGGCCACAATCGCAAATGGCGGCAGTGAGCTGTTTGGTTTCAAGCAAGTCATCTGGACATCTCTGGCGATGGCTGCTGCAGCCGCCGTTGTAATTTATGTGCCGAGCCACCTGTTTCTTCGACGCTATGTATATGTGTCGATGTTGATTGGCGCGGTGCTATTGCTTTCACCGATGCTGCCAGTGATTGGCAAGACCATCAACGGCGCCAGGCTTTGGTTGTCGATTGGCGGTCTAACTTTTCAGCCGGGTGAGCTTGCCAAGATTGCGCTGACCATCTTCTTTGCCGGCTATTTGGTTAACCGTCGCGAATCGCTCGCAGTGGTCGGTCGCAAAATTCTTGGAATTCGCATTCCGCGTGCGCGAGAACTGGGCCCGATTGTGATGATCTGGGCGGCTAGCCTTTTGGTTCTGATTGTGCAACGCGACCTTGGAACATCGCTGCTTTATTTCGGTATTTTCATTGTGCTTATCTATGTGGCCACAGGCCGGTCGATCTATGTGATCGTGGGCATGGGCATGTTCTTGACCGGTGCACTGGTTGCCAGCCGACTGATGGATTACGTGTCGGGTCGAATCGACTCTTGGCTAAACCCCTTCTCTCAAGAAAACTACGATGCCGTCGGCGGCAGCTATCAGTTGGCACAGGGCATCTTCGGTATGGCTCACGGTGGCATTCAAGGAACCGGCTTGGGCGGCGGAATTCCGCAGTTGGTGCCACTTGCCGAGAGCGACTTTATCTTTGCCTCGCTTGCCGAAGAACTTGGCCTAGTTGGCGTGTTTGCAATCTTGACCCTTTACTTACTGTTGGTAGCGCGCGGAATAAGAATCGGCTTTAGTCACCCAGATGACTTCTCGAAACTGCTCGCCACCGGTTTGGCATTCTCGATAGCACTTCAGTGTTTCATTGTTATTGGTGGGGTTACCCGCGTGGTGCCGTTGACCGGTCTAACTACGCCGCTCTTGGCTGCCGGCGGTTCATCACTCATCGCCAACTGGATCATCATCGGTTTGCTGCTGCGCATTTCTGACAGCGCCCGCCTTGGCAGTTCAACCGGCGAAAACTCGCGAGGTGTGGCATGAACCGCGAGCTAAAACGCATCAGTATTTTGATCTTCCTAATGTTCCTGAGCCTGTTTGTGGCAACCACCGGCATTCAGGTGATCGGCGCAGATTCATACACCGCTGACCAGCGCAACGTGCGATCGATCTATGACGGCTACAAAACTCAGCGTGGTGCAATCTTGGTTGACAACAAGGCAATCGCAATCAGCAAGCGCAGTGACGATGTTTACCGATTCCAGCGCACCTACGCGAACCAGATGTATTCATCGGTCACCGGTTTTTACAGCACCAACCAGGGTGCCACCGGCATCGAATCGGCCATGAACTCGTTCTTGTCTGGCAAGAATTCTTCTCAGTTCTTCGAGCAAATCAGTGCGCTGCTTTCGGGCAGCCCGGTGCAGGGCGCCTCGGTCGAGCTCACCCTTGACCCCAAGGTTCAAAAGGCTGCCTGGGATGCCCTCGGCAATCTCAAGGGTGCGGTCGTGGCAATCGATCCGACTACCGGCAACATCCTTGCCTATGTTTCTAAGCCGAGTTTTGATGCCAACTCACTCTCTGTGCACTCAGGAACCGAGTCAAAGAACAACTACCAAGACCTGTTGAATAACAAAAATGGCCCGCTGCTCGACCGAGCCTCGACCGAGCTCTATGCGCCCGGTTCGGTGTTCAAGATTGTGGTCGCATCGGCTGCCATCGAGAGTGGCAAATACACCGCCGAATCGCTGATTCCAAACCCGGTCAAATTTAAATTGCCGGGCACCAACACCTTTGTTCAAAACTCGGGTGAAGGCAAGTGCGGTGGCAAGGCCACGGTCTCGATTGCCGATGCTTTGCGCTTCTCGTGCAATGTGCCGTTCGCACAACTAGGCATCGAGCTTGGTCAAGACCGCATTCGTGCTCAGGCAGAGCTTTTCGGCTTCGGCAAAAAGGTTCAGTTTCCAATGACCGCCAGCGCATCGCAATATCCAATCGGCATGGATGACGCCCAGACCGGGCTGTCTGCTTTTGGTCAGTTTGATGTTCGAGTTACAGCGATGCAAATGGCCATGGTTAGTGCCGCGGTTGCCAATAAGGGCGTGCTGATGAAACCAAACCTGATCGAGAATGTTCAGTCTTCGAACTTCACAATTTTGAACCAGCCGGGCCCATCGGTCTTCTCGCAGCCAATGTCGGCTGCAACCGCGGCCAAGGTCAACGCGATGATGGTTGGCGCTGTTTCGCGAGGTGTTTCTAGCAATGCACAAATCAAGGGTGTCGAGGTGGCCGGCAAAACCGGCACCGCGCAAAATGGCGACGGCGCTCCATACACACTGTGGTTTACAGGTTTTGCGCCGGCAAACAACCCTAGGGTTGCCGTTGCCGTCGTAGTTGCAGATGGTGGGGGTATGGGTCAATCTGGTCGCGGCAATTCGCTTGCGGCACCGATTGCCCAGAAAGTTATGCGGGCGGTGTTGCAAAAGTGAATCCAGAAATAGGAAAACTTTATGGCGGGCGTTACAAACTAATCAGTCGAATTGCCATCGGAGGCATGGGCGAGGTTTGGCAGGCACAAGACGAGGTGATCTTGCGCGATGTTGCTATCAAGATCTTGAAGCAAGAGTTCATGGGCGACCCGGGCTTTCTCGAGCGTTTTCGCACCGAGGCACGTCACGCCGCCATGGTTAACCACGAGGGCATCGCAAACGTCTATGACTACGGCGAAGATTCTGGCACCGCCTACCTGGTGATGGAGCTAGTTCCAGGTGACTCACTTGCGCGCATCCTTGAAAAAGAAAAGACTCTGCCCGGCGACAAGGTGCTCGACATAATTGCTCAGACTGGCCGGGCCCTTTTTGAGGCGCACGAAGCTGGGCTTGTGCACCGCGACATTAAGCCGGGCAACCTGCTGATCACGCCCGAGGGGCACGTAAAGATCACCGACTTTGGCATTGCCCGAGTTGCCGACCAGGTGGGCCTAACCGCCACCGGTCAGGTGATGGGCACTGTGCAATACCTTTCGCCAGAACAAGCAACCGGCAAACCGGCTAGCCCGTCGACCGACATCTATTCGCTTGGAATCGTTGCCTATGAGGCTCTTGCCGGCAAGCGACCATTCACCGGTGAATCACAGATGGCCATTGCCATGGCACAGATCAACGAAGCCCCGCCAGCACTACCAGCCAACATTGACCCAAGAATCGCCAACCTGGTGATGAGCTGCCTTGCCAAAAAGCCAAACCAGCGACCAGAAAGTGCATTGGCGCTTGCCAAGCGGGCAGAGTCGATGATGACTACCGCGCCGATTAATTCGGCGGCTACTCAGCTTTTGCAACAGCCGGCCGTGAGTGACCGCACGGCAGTGCTCGAAACCGCGGCAACCACCGCCCCGTCACCGATTCAGCAGCCGGTGGTTTGGCCCTGGATTGCCCTGATTGCAGTGATTGCGGTGACTTCGCTTTCGATCGTGATTGCCATCATCACAACCTCGATGCAGCCAACCCCCACCGAGACTGTCACGGTGCCGGGTTGGGCCACGGCCAGCACCTCGGCCAGCCCAACGCCTTCGGCCAGCCCAACCAATGTGCAGGTGCTGCTCAGCGACATCGAGGGTCAAAATGTGGTCGACGTGCAAACCATGCTGAGTGAAAAGGGTCTCAAGGTTTTGGCTAGCCCAGGCGAAATTGTGCCGGCCGACGACCCAAGGGTCATGGATGTCTATGACGCAAAGCCACTTGGCAACCTGATGTCGGGCTCGACAATCGAGATTTTCTACTACGTTGCCGACACTTCTGGCGAGACCCCCTCGCCAACCCCGTCACAATAAATTCAGGCTATTTGCGTAGACTTGGGAAGCGAAGTTTGATCAAGAGTGGAGTACAAAGTTGTCTGAAAACCAGCGGGTAATCGCAGGCCGGTATGAGTTGGGTCAACTCATCGGTCGCGGTGGCATGGCCGATGTGTATGAAGGCATCGACACCCGCCTGGGCAGAACCGTTGCAATCAAGCTGCTCAAGTCAGACTTGGCAAACGACCCAAGCTTCGAAGCTCGCTTTCGCCAAGAGGCACAGGCCTCGGCTCGCATGGCTCACCCGACCATTGTGCGCGTGTATGACGCCGGAGAAGACATAACCACAGATGCTCACGGCAACGAGTTAAAACACCCGTTCATCGTGATGGAGTTCGTGAAAGGCAAGCTGCTTCGCGATCTACTGCACGATCGTCGCTTGACCCGCCAAGAGGTTATCGACTATGCCAGCGGTGTTTTGACCGCTCTCGAATTTTCACACCGCGCCGGTGTGGTTCACCGCGACATCAAGTCGGCCAACATCATGATTACCGAAACCGGTGCCGTAAAGGTGATGGATTTTGGCATTGCCCGCGCAGTTTCCGATTCTTCGGCAACCATGGCGCACACCAGCGGCATCATGGGAACCGCCCAGTATTTCTCGCCAGAGCAAGCCAAGGGTGAGTCGGTCGATGCACGCACCGACCTTTATTCAACCGGTGTTTTGATCTACGAAATGCTTACCGGCCGCCCACCCTTCAAAGGTGAAACCGCGGTTTCGGTTGCCTATCAGCACGTTTCCGAGGCAGTTCCGGTTCCATCGCAGTTTGATGCGAGCATCTCACCAGAGCTAGACCAAGTGGTTTTGCACTCACTAGCCAAAGACCGCAACGAGCGCTTTCAGAGCGCCGAAGAATTCCGCGAGCACCTAGTTGCTGCCGCCAACGGTTCGCCGTTCACCGCACCAACCGCCGTGGTCGAGGCACCTGCTGAGGTCGCGTCAGTTGTTGAGCCAGAGGCTGTTGCCGAAGTAGCCCCCGAAAACGATTTAGAGGCGATCTTTGGAACCAACATAGAGGCAGAGGCTCCGACCGAGCAGACAGCACCCGAACCAACCCCAATTCCCGAAGTTGTCGAAGACGACTTTGAGGCTCTGTTGGCCGAGGCTTCTCGCGATGCCACCAGCGTCATGCCTCAGGCATACGTTGCCCCAGAAAGACCAGTCGCAACCGCTCCAACCTCAAACCCAACCGAGGTTTTTAGCGAGCCAATGACCAACCCGTTTGCAACTCTCGGAGTCGAACTTCCAACCGACACCGGGTCGAACGCAAGCGCTGCCCAAACCTTTGCCAAGTCGGGCAAGCCATCACCACGCCTACTTTGGGGTGGCGGATCGGCCGCTGCGGTTATCCTGGTTGGTTTGATTGTTTGGCTGTTCACCCTTGGCAGCTTTAACCTAAACGTGAACCCAGGTGGCGCGGGAATCGAGGTGGCCAACGTTGTCAACGCCACTTATCAAGATGGTTATGTGACCTTAACCCAACAGGGTCTAATGGTTTCTAAGGTTTATGAAACAAGCGAAACCGTGCCTGCCGACACCATTATTCGCACCGACCCGGTTGCCGGCACCAAGGTACCCGAAAAAACTGTGATCACGGTTTATGTCTCGTCGGGCAAAAACACTGTCGCGTTGCCAAACCTGGCCGGCATGACCGAGGCCGAGGCCGCAACCGCGCTTGCCACGGCAAAGCTGACCCTTGGCACAATCACCCAAGCCGCCAGCCCAAACGTTGAGGCGGGCAAGGTCATCTCGACCGACCCGGTCTTCAACTCGCAGGTCGCCGAGGGCACCGTGGTTAACCTGATCATTTCAAACGGCAAGGTCAACGTTCCCGACGTTCGCAACCTCAGCATCAGCGAGGCCCGCGACATCATGTCTAGCGTTGAAGTCGGTTTCACGGTTTCAATTACCACCAAGGATGTCTGCTCTGGCACCACCGGCACCATCGTGACCGACCAGTCGATTCTGCCTGGATTGGCAGATCAGCGTTCAGCCATCGTGCTCTATGTGGGCTGTAACCAGTAGGTTGTCATGGTAAAAATTCTGGTTCTCGACAACTACGACAGCTTCGTTTACACGCTCAACGGTTATCTGCAGCAGCTTGGTGCCGAAACCGAGGTGCTTCGCAACGACGTGGTTGCTGAGGCCGATCTGCCTGCACTACTTGCCAAATACGACGCGGTTTTGATTAGCCCGGGCCCTGGCACACCGGCAGAGGCAGGTCTTTCGATTCCCGTGGTTAAACTGGCACTCGAGTCTGGCCAGCCGGTGTTCGGTGTTTGCCTTGGTCACCAGTCGATCGCCGAGGCAATGGGTGCAACCGTGACCAGCGCCGAAGAGCTTATGCACGGCAAAACCTCGCAGGTTGCCCACGACAACTCTTTGGTTTACAAAGATGTGCCCAACACCTTCACCGCCACCCGTTACCACTCGCTTGCAGTGGTTGATTCGACAGTGCCCGAGGATTTGATCGTGACCAGCCGCACCGCCAAGGGTGAGAACTCAAAGGGCGGTGTCATCATGGGTCTGCAGCACAAGACCTTGCCAATCTATGGTGTGCAGTTTCACCCAGAGTCGGTGCTCACCGAGGGTGGCTACCAGATGCTTGGCAACTGGCTCGAATCAATCGGGCTAAAGGGCGCTGCAGAGCGTGCAAAGTCGTTATCTCCGATGGTTAAGTTCTAAACCCCAAACAGATAGAATTACGGTTATGCCTGAATCAACTAGTCGCAAGAAGCCAGCCAAGGTCGCAAAGCCTAAGGCTCCAAAAGTAACCTCTGAGCGTTCAGAAGAGCTGCCAAACCCGGTTTGGTTTAAGCCACTGATGTTCGGCTTCATGCTGCTCGGTCTAGTTTGGATCATCACCTACTACGTAACCAGCGCACAGTTCCCATTGGGTGCAGGCACCCCTTGGAATCTAGAGAACTGGAACATCTTGATCGGCTTCGGCATTGCCATGGTCGGTTTCATGATGTCTACCCGCTGGAAGTAATCCAGAAATTAGAAAATCCCCCGAGTCATCTCGGGGGATTTTTCTTTAAGGCTCACTAGCCAAGCAACATGGTTTGCATGCGATACCAAGTGAGTGCCACAAAAATTAGAGCAACGGCAATCGCTCCAACCAACTGCGCCCGCTTGCTCTTGCCTTGCGCGTAAACGGCAGTCAGCGCGCCACCTGCTAGCAAACCGCCAAGGTGTGCCTGCCAGCTCACGCCCGGCATCAAGAAGCCAAACGCCAAGTTGATGGCAATCAAACCCATCAAACCGCGAGAGTTTTGACCAACCGCCCTAAGAACTACAAAATATGCGGCCATCAAACCAAATACACCGGATGATGCGCCAAGCACCCAGGTGTCTGGGGTGTTCAAATACATCACTGCAACCGAGCCACCGAAGATCGATAGCAACCAAACCGCTAGAAAACGCACTCGGCCAAGCAGTGGTTCAAGAACCGAGCCGAAGATGTAGAGCGAATACATGTTCAGCAAAACGTGCAACGGGTTTGATTCGCTGTGCGCAAAACCAGCGGTGATCATGCGCCAAGGCTCTGAATAAACCGACAGCGGCACAAAGGCCAGCTGATTGGTTAGGGTGGCACCCGGCAGAATCTGCAAAACCCAAATGGCCAGGTTAAGCAAAACCAGCCCGAGGGTTACTCGGGCCGGGCTTTGC